>CAMDUN010000012.1:0-62599 GCA_945878665.1 uncultured Clostridia bacterium
GTTCGTTGTTTAATTTACAAGGTACACGTCCCACAACCGCGGAACAGTCATTATCCTACCACATACCTCCCATCTTGTCAACTACTTTTTTCCACTTTTCAGTGATTTTTTCGCATCCAAGAGTTCGGTATCGGCAGCTGCCTCTCAGCGACAGCTTTGTTAGACTACCACAACGCGGGGGCTTTGTCAACGCTTTTCGACGGCTTTTTCCACCTTTCATGACAGCCGCTTTGTGATAAGCGCCCCTTATTTCTGCAACGTCTCCCACAGCAGAGGAAAGCCGCCCTGCGGCGGCTTTCCTCTGCTCTCAACCTACAATACCGTACAGCTGGCGCAGGTCGGTGATGCGGTAGTCTATTCGCAGGTCGGCGGGCGCGGGGCTGTTCTTCGGGTCATACCAGCAGCAGGGCAGGCCGTAGTTGTTCGCGCCGCGGATGTCGCTGGACAGGCTGTCGCCGATAACGATGCAGTTCTCTTTGGTGATACCGCCGATCCGGGCGAACACATAATCAAAATACGCCGGGTCGGGCTTGGCCGCGCCGGCCTCCTCGCTGATAAACGCGTCGCTGATGTAGGGCTGGATGACGCTCCGCCCCAGCCGGCTGCGCTGCACGGAGGCCACGGCGTTGGTGACGAGGTACAGCTTATGGCTGCGGCTCAGCTCCCGACAGACCTCCTCTGCGTGGGACAGCAGATAGGATTGCTGCTCCAGCGTGTGCAGGTGCAGTTGATTGCAGGCCGCCGGATCACGCTCCACACCCAGCGCGGCCAGGAAATTGCGGAAACGCTGCACCACCAGGAAATCCTTGGTACACTCCCCCCGGTCGAAGGCGGCCCACATGGCGTTGTTGCAGCGCTCGTAGAGGGCAAACGTCTCGTCATCATCCGGCAAACTGAAGGCAGCGCAGACGGCGTTGAACGCCACCCGGTTGCTGCGGTCGAAATCGAACAGCGTGTTATCGGCATCAAACAGTAAGTAGGGGTATCTCATACGGTATAGACTCCTATGTCACAGAAAGACTTCATTCTTCGCGGGGCGGGCATAGACCTCCTCCAGCTCGCTCTTGTGGTAGAGATAGCCAGGATCGTCAAAATACTTCGCCCCGGTGGGACAGCCCTTGACGCAGGCACAGCACTTGATGCACACGCCGTTTACCTGCGACACGTCCGTTGGATCGATGCTGCCCATGGGGCAGTGTGCGGCGCACCAGCCGCAGCCGCCGCATTTGCTCATGTCCGTTTTGGGCTTGACCTTCAGGATGTTGATGGGGTTTCCGTGGCGGTCGCGGGGCGTGTAGTAGGGCCGGATGGGGTCACAGCCGCCTACGGTGACGGAGGCGGTGTCTCCGGCCCGCAGCTTGGCGGCTAGTCCATCGGCAAACGCATCCATCTCCGCCTCGTCCGCCCCGTTTGGACGACCCGCGCCCAGCGTGCGGGAGAAACTGTGCTCCCCCACGAACGCCCCGCCGCCGACGCAGGTGAACCCGCCCGCCGTCAGCAGCTGGGACAGCTCCATCAGCGCGTCATCGTAATTGCGGTTGCCGAACAGCACCACCGGCAGGGCCAGTGCCCCGCCGCCGCGAACCATATCCCGCAGGTACGGCATCAGCAGGTTCGGCACGCGCCCGGCATAGGTGGGACAGCCCACCACCGCCAGTGCCCCGGCAGGGATGGTCAGCGCCCGCTGCCGCGCATCGGGCAGTGTATAGTCGTACTCCTCATAGGCCGCGCCCAGCCCGTCCGCCAGCCGGCGGGCGATGCGGGTGACGGTCTTTTTCGTTGTTCCCGTGCCGCTGAAATAGACGGCGTAAATCTTGTCAGGCAGCATAGCGTTTTCTCCGTTCAGATCTCAAAATCCTCGCTTGTCAGCTTGTCCGTATCCAGCTTCATGGGCCGGGGCGGCACGCGGCGCAGCGGGTCGTAGACGAACGCGGCGCAGTGGTACTCCGGCGCGACGATGCCCCGCTTGACACAGGCCACCTTGTCCTCGCCGATACGGCTGCCCCGGGCGCAATAGGCGCAGCGGGGGTCGATGTCCTTGCGAAACAGCATGGATGTCACCTCACAGTGTATAGAGCTGCACCGCGCCGTCCTGGGCGGTGGCGCTGATCTGGGCGATGGGATGCTCGAAGCTGTCGATGATGCGGGCGGCCATGGGGTCCTCCAGCTCCTTTTGGATCAGGCGGCGCAGGTTGCGCGCCCCGTAGGTCAGGGAGTAGGACTTCTCCACCAAATAGTCCACCAGCGCGTCATCATAGCGGAAGGCGAAGCCCTTCTCGCTCAGGCTGGTCTTCAGCTCGTCCAGCATGATGCGGGCGATGCCGGAGAAATTCTCCTTCGTCAGATGGTTGAAGCAGACGATCTCGTCCACCCGGTTCAGGAACTCCGGGCGCAGGAAGTCCCGCAGGGCCTTCATGGTGCGCTCCCGCCCCTGGTCGTCGGCGCTGCCGCCAAAGCCCACCGCCCCGGCGGACTTGCTGTCCGACCCGGCGTTGGAGGTCATGACGATAACGGTGTTCTCGAAATTCACCTTACGCCCGTGGGCATCGGTGATCTGCCCGTCATCCAGAATTTGCAGCAGCACGTTCAGCACGTCGGGGTGGGCCTTCTCGATCTCGTCGAACAGCACCACGGAATAGGGCTTGCGGCGGATCTTCTCCGTCAGCTGCCCGGCCTCGTCATAGCCCACATAGCCCGGAGGGCTGCCCACGATGCGGGACACAGAGTGCTTCTCCATGAACTCAGACATATCCAGCCGGATCAGAGACTCCGGCGCGTTGAACAGGTCGTCCGCCAGCTGCTTGACCAGCTCCGTCTTGCCCACGCCGGTAGGCCCGACAAAGATAAAGCTGACGGGCTTGTGCTTGGGAGAGATGCCCACCCGGTTGCGGCGGATGGCAGCGGACACGGCGGCGATGGCCTCGTCCTGACCCACCACGTGGGCGCGGAGGCGCTGATCCAGCTCGGCCAGCCGCTTGAACTCCTCTTCCTTGATCTTGCTGGCGGGGATCTTCGTCCACATCTCGATGACACGGGCGATGTTCTCCATGGTCAGCTGGGGCGTACCCTTGGCGCGGAGAACGTCCAGCTCGTCAGTGATGCGGATCTCCTGACTGCGAAGCTCCGCGATGCGGGCGTAGCGGTCGTCCAGCTCCTTCTCGGTGAACTCCTGCCCCTCCGATGGCCGGGCGGACATCAGCGTCTCCCGCTCGAACGTCACGTTTTGCAGGTCGCGCTCCAGCTCCATGCGGCGGTTGATGTCCGCGTCGTGGAGGTTCAGGTCGGAGCAGGCCTCGTCGATGAGGTCGATGGCCTTGTCCGGCAGGTAGCGATCGGTGATATATCGTTCAGACAGCAGCACCGCTTGACGCAGCACCCCCTGGGGAATGGTCACGCCGTGGAACTGCTCGTAGTAGTGGGCGATGCCCTGCAATATCTTCAGCGTATCCTCGATGTTGGGCTCGTTGACGGTGACGGGCTGGAAGCGGCGCTCCAGCGCGGTGTCCTTTTCGATGTGCTTGCGGTACTCGTTGAACGTGGTCGCGCCGATGACCTGTATCTCGCCCCGGCTCAGGGCGGGCTTGAGGATATTGGCGGCGTTCATGCTGCCCTCGGCATCCCCCGCGCCCACGATGTTGTGTACCTCGTCAATGACCAGGATGACGTTCCCGGCCTTGCGTATCTCCTCGATAAGCCCCTTCATGCGGCTCTCGAACTGGCCGCGGAACTGCGTTCCCGCCACCAGGGCCGTCAGATCCAGCAGATAGACCTCCTTATCCCGCAGCTTGAAGGGCACGTCCCCGGCCACGATGCGCTGGGCCAGCCCCTCGGCGATGGCGGTCTTGCCCACGCCGGGCTCGCCGATGAGGCAGGGGTTGTTCTTCTGCCGGCGGTTCAGGATCTGCACCACCCGCTCGATCTCCTGCTCCCGCCCGATGACGGCATCCAGCTTGCCGTCCCGGGCGCGCTGGCTCAGGTTGATGCAGTAGTTGTCCAGGAATTTCCGCTTTTTCTCCGTCTTGCGCCCGGCGGGCTGCTGGCCGCTGTCGGCGGGCTGCTGGGACTGGGGCGCAGGCTGGTTGTTATTGCCGAACAGCCGGTTCAGGAACGGGAACGTGGCGGTCTTGCCGCTCTCCTCATCGTCCTCCTCCCCGCCCTCCGGCAGGTCGTTCATCTCCTCCGCACCGCCGAAGGCCTGCATCATCTCCGTGCTGAGGCTCTCCAGATCCTCCGGCGTGATGCCCATGCGCTTCATCATATCCTCCACCTGGGGCAGACCCAGCTTAGCGGCGCATTGAAGGCAAAGTCCCTCGTTGACCATCTCGTTCTTCTCGTTCATCCGGGAAATGAACACGACGGCCACGTTTTTCTTACATTTGGAACAAAGTGTGGGTTGCATGGTATTCCTCCGTCATCCGTTGCTTCAGGTATGTAGTATAGCCATTCTTATAGCTTTGCGATCAGATCCATGGGGCTGTTGGCGGCGAAAAATTTCAGCAGGAACGACTTCTCCACCATCTCCGGCGTGATGAACAGCTGCCACTTTTGCAGCGCCCACACCACCAAAAACAGCAGCAGCGCCCCTTTGACAAGGCCCAGCGCGCCGCCCAGCACGGCGTTGACGCCGTGTACCACCGGCAGCTTCGTGAACAGGTGCAGCGGCGTCAGCGCCAGCCGCAGCAGAATGAGCAGCAGCAGAAACGACACCACGTACACCACCGCGTAGGCGGCGGACTTGATGGCCGTGGACACCACGGCGGAGAGCAGCGTCTCCCCCGCCTGCTGCGCCTTCTCCATCACGTTGTCCAGCACCTGCTCCAGCGCCTCGCCCTGATAGCCGAAGGCCGCCAGCATCGCGCCTGCGTCCTCGGTCTGTCCCTGGGCCGTCAGGCGCTGCTCCAGCTTCTCCGTCAGCATGGGCTCCAGCCACCTGGCGGCTGGCTCGGCCAGCTTCCCGGCGATCCACCCCGCCAGCAGCAGCGCCGCGATGACCACGACGATGCGGGTCAGCGCCTGCACGAAGCCCTGCCGTGCGCCCTGTATCAGGGCCAGCACCAGCAGCGCCGCGATGATAAGATCCACAAATATGGCAATATTTCCGTTCATCATAACACCTCCTGTGGGTGTACACCTCTCTGCCGCTTTACGGCAGATACAAGCTGGCCGATGTGCTGCCCGCCAGCACGGCAGAGCCGTCACCGCGCATCAGCACCTCCCGGGCCTGACTCACCTCGTCCAGCGCGGCCACCGGCATCAGCTGCTTATCGTAGATGGACACATGATCCGTGGTCAACAGCGCCACATACCGTCCGGCGGCGGACAAACTCGTCACCTCCGCGTCCAGCTCCTGGGACGCCAGCTCCTGGCCGTCCGCGCCCACCGTCACCAGTCGGTTCTGCGTGCCGGTGCGGTAATGCCCCAGCAGCAGCGCGGCATAGCCGTTCCCGCTGACGCTGACACGGCGCAGATAGTCGCCGCCGTAGCCGTAGGATGCCGTCATCACGCCCTCCGCGTCCAAAAAGCACAGCTGCTCCTCCGTCACGGCGCAGAAGCCGCTGCCCGCGGCGGTCAGGTCATAGACCACGCTGCCCCGCAGGGTGCATCGTGCGGCCTCCTTCTCGCTGTTCACCCGGTAAAACACCACGTAGCTGGCGAACACGCCGTTCTCCTGCCCCATGGTCACTGCCGCCAGTGTCTTGCTGTCGGCGGACAGCGCGGCGGTCATCACGAACCGATCGGAGGACAAAAAAGCGAACACCGCCTGCCCCGTCTGGTCATAGACCCGGACGGCGGCCTTGCAGCCGCTCTCGCCGCAGACCACGGTGAGCCAGCCCTTCTCGTTCAGCGAGGCATTCAGTATCTCCCCGGCGCAGTCCAGCCGGTAGACCAGCCCCTTGTCCGACAGGACGTACAGCACCGTGCCGCCCACATCGTAGGCCACGGCCCGCCCGCCCTGGGCGTACAGCGCCGGGGACTGGAACTTCACCGTCTCGTCATACACGGTCTTGTTCTTCTCGTCCAGCACCGTCACCTGGTGCATGGACACGATGGCCAGACTGCCCTCCAGCGAGGCGAACCGCCCCGACTGGTCGCTGCTGTAACGGTACAGCTGGGCACAGCCGTTTTCGTCCTTCTCCGCCTTGGCGTAGATGATGCTGCGGCGCAATCCGTCAAAGCTGCTGCGATCCAGCAGCACCGCCGCCGTCACCGCGCCCACCGCCAGCAGCGCCGCCGCCGCCAAAACAAGAAACGGCCTGCGGCTCTTTTTCGCCACGCGGCGGGGCTGCTCCTCCTGGGCGTCGCCCCGGTTAAAGTCCAAATTATCCATTCAGTCGTTCATCCTCATACCATACACGGGTGAGATACAGCCCGCCGGGCGGGGCGGTCGGCCCGGCCAGCGTGCGGTTGCCCGTGTCCAATATCCTGGGAATGTCCTCCGGCGTCAGCTTGCCCTCGGCGGCGTACAGCACCGTGCCGGTGATGGCACGTACCATATTATACAGAAATCCGTCGGCGCATACCTTCAATTCCAGCAGCTCGCCGCTGCGGGTAACGCGGCAGTAGTAGATGGTGCGGACCGTGCTCCGCACGTTCGTGCCCACGCTGCGGACGGCGGCAAAGTCATGCGTTCCCTCAAAGGCCCGGGCCGCCCGATCCATCACCGCCTCGTCCAGCATTTTGGGGTAGAAATACGCCCGGTTTACATAAAACGGGTTCTTGATCCGCGAGTTGTAGATGCGGTAGGTGTACTCCTTTCGGATGCAAGCGCCGATGGCGTTGAAATCCTCCGCCACCTCAAAGGCATCCTTCACCACGATGTCCTCCGGGATATGGGTGTTCACCGCGAAGGGCAGCCGGTCTACCGGGATGCGGGAGTCGGTGCGGAAGTTGGCCACATAGTGTTCGGCGTGGACGCCGGCGTCGGTGCGCCCGCAGCCCGTCACCTTCACCGAATGGCCGCAGACCATACTCAGCCCCCGCTCCAGCGTCTGGGCCACGGATACCTCCGTTTTCTGCACCTGCCAGCCGTGGTAGGCCGTGCCGTTATACATCAATATCAGCGCGATGTTCCGCACGACACCGCCTCCTCTCCTCGGTCAAAGTCCGAATTTCGCCAGCACGATGATGCCCGCCGCCAGCGCTGCGAACAGCAGCAGCGTCACCCAGTCGGCTCTGTGCATACGCAGCACCCGCAGGGCGGTGCGGCCCTCGCCGCCGTGATAGCAGCGGCATTCCATGGCGGTGGCCAGCTCATCGGCCCGCCGGAACGCGCTGACGAACAGCGGCACTAAGATCGGTATCAGCGCCTTGGCCCGCTGGAAGATGTTGCCCGTCTCAAAGTCCGCGCCCCTCGCCTTCTGCGCGGACATGATCTTGTCCGTCTCCTCGATGAGGGTGGGGATGAACCGCAGGGCGATGGACATCATCATCGCCAGCTCATGAATGGGCAGGCGCAGCTTCTTCAGCGGGGACAGCAGGCTCTCCAGCCCGTCCGTCAACGCGATGGGGCTGGTGGTATACGTCATGAGGAACGTCCCCATGATGAGCAGCACGATCCGCAGGATCATCTGCACAGCGGAGACGATGCCCTCCACGGTGACGTGGCGCAGCAGCCACATATCCGCCACCGGCGTACCGGCGGTGAAAAACAGGTTCATGACGGCGGTGAACGCCACGATGATGTAGACCGGCTTCAGGCCACGGGTCAGCGACTTGAACGGCACGTGGGACAACAGCACGCTGGCGGCCAGCACGGCGGCCATGATGGCGTAAGTCACCACGCCCCTGGCGTTGAACAGCGCCACGATATACAGGATGACGGCCAGCAGCTTCGTCCGGGGGTCAAGACGGTGTACCACCGTGTCCGCCGGGAAATACTGGCCCAGGGTGATGTCCTTCAGCATACGCCCTCGCCCCCTTTCAGCGCCAGCAGCTGACGCTCCAGCGCCTCTACGGTATACACCGCCGGGTCGATGGACAGTCCCCGCCGCTTCAGGGCGGCGGCCACCTTGGTGACCTGGGGCACATCCAGCCCCACCCGCTCCAGCTCGGCGGAGCGGGCAAACACCTGGGCGGGCGTGCCCTCCATATATACCTTCCCGTCGGACAGCACCACGATGCGATCCACGTTCCGGGCGATCTCCTCCATGCTGTGGCTCACCAGCACCACGGAGGCGTTCCGCGCCCGGTGGTACTCCTGAATGCGGGCCAGAATGTCGTCCCGTCCACGGGGGTCAAGCCCCGCCGTCGGCTCGTCCAGCACCAGCACCTGGGGCTCCATGGCGATGACCCCGGCGATGGCCACCCGGCGCTTCTGCCCGCCGGACAGCTCAAAGGGCGACTTGTCCAGCAGCTCCGCGTCCAGCCCCACGAAGGCGGCGGCCTCCCGCACGCGGCGGTCGATGTCCTCCCCGGTCAGGCCCATATTCTTTGGGCCGAAGGCGATGTCCTTATACACCGTCTCCTCGAACAGCTGGTATTCCGGGTACTGGAACACCAGCCCCACCCGGAAGCGGACGGAGCGGATGCTCTTGGGGTCGGCCCAAATATCCTTGCCCTCCAGCAAAATACGCCCGGAGGTGGGCTTCAGCAGCCCGTTGAGATGCTGTATCAGCGTGGACTTACCGCTGCCGGTATGTCCGATGATGCCTAAAAACTCCCCTGTGCCCACGTGCAGGCTCATGCCCTCCACCGCGCTGCGCTGGAACGGCGTGCCCGCCGAATAGGTGTGGGTCAGGTTCTCCACTTGCAGTATGGCTTCCAATGCTACTTCCCTTCCGCCGCGGAAAAGGCGCGGCAAATGGTATCGGCGCAGTCCTCCGCCGTCAGGCCCGTCAGCGGCACGTCCATGCCGCCCCGGCGCAGGCCGTAGAGCAGCTCCACCGTATCCGGCGCGGCCAGCCCCAGCTCGTGGAGCTTCTCCACCTGGGCGAACACCTGCTCCGGCGTGCCGTCCATGGCCACCAGCCCGTCGTTCATCACGATGACCCGCTGTGCCTGGGCGGCCTCCGCCATGTGGTGGGTGATGAGCACCACGGTGATGCCCCGCTCCCGGTTCAGCCGCAGCACGGTGTCGATGACCTCCTGCCGCCCCGCCGGGTCAAGCATGGCCGTGGCCTCGTCCAGCACGATGCACTCAGGCTGCATGCCGATGACCCCGGCGATGGCGATGCGCTGCTTCTGTCCGCCGGACAGCAGATGGGGCGCGTGGTGGGCGAATTTCTCCATGCCCACAGCAGCTAAAGCGTCATCCACCCGCCGCCGTATCTCCTCCGTGGGCACGCCCAAGTTCTCCGGGCCGAAGGCCACGTCCTCCTCCACCACGTTGGCGACGATCTGATTGTCCGGGTTCTGGAACACCATGCCGGTGCGCCGCCGGATCTCCAGCAGCAGCTTCTCGTCCCGGGTGTCCATACCCGCCACATACACCGCGCCGCCGCTGGGCAGCAGCACCGCGTTCAGGTGCTTGGCAAAGGTGGACTTGCCGCTGCCGTTGTGGCCCAGCACCACCGTGAAGCTGCCCTTCTCGATCTGCACCGACACGCCCCGCAGGGCGGGCTCGTTGGTCTCCCCCTCCGCCGCAGGATAGGTGTAGGTCAGATCCTTTGTCTCTATCATCACTGCCATAAGGCGCAATTCCTCTCGTTTTGTTTACTCGCTGCACCAGCGGCCCGTTGCGCCGCAGGGCAGCGCCATGCCGCTGGCGGTGCAGGGCAAGCCCAGCTCGTCCCACGTTACCTGACCGCCGAACTTCTCCCCCACCAGCATCTGCAATATGTACCCCAGCACCGACGGGGCAAGGCCGGTGGTATAGCTGTTCAGGATCACGAACAGCGGCTTGTCCGACAGCACCCGGGCGCACAGCTGCACAAAGGGGAACAAACTCTCCTCCAGCTTCCACACCTCGCCGGACGGCCCGCGCCCGTAGCTGGGCGGGTCCATGATGATGGCGTCATACGTCTTGCCCCGGCGTATCTCCCGCTCCACGAACTTGGCGCAGTCGTCCACGATCCACCGCACCGGCGCTTCCGCCAGGCCGCTGAGCCGTGCGTTCTCCTTGGCCCAGGCCACCATGCCCTTGGCCGCGTCCACATGGCACACCGATGCGCCCGCCTTGGCACAGGCCACCGTCGCGCCGCCGGTATAGGCAAACAGGTTCAGCACCCGGATGGGCCGCCCCGCGTTCCGTATCTTGTCCATGGCGAAGTCCCAGTTCACCGCCTGCTCCGGGAACAGCCCCGTGTGCTTGAAGTTCATGGGCTTCACCTGGAACGTCAGATCCTTATAGTGTATCTGCCAGCTCTCCGGCAGCTTGCCCTTGTCCCAGTGACCGCCGCCGGTGGCGCTGCGGGAATAGCGGCCCGTCGCGCCGCGCCAGGCCCGTCCGCTCTTGTCCGTCTCCCAGATCGCCTGGGGGTCGGGGCGCACCAATATCTGTTTATCCCAGCGCTCCAGCTTCTCTCCGCCGCCGCAGTCCAGCAGCTCATAGTCCCGCCAATCCTTCGCGATCCACATAAGACGACAGCCTCCCCATACTAAATCAGTTTATTATACCGTATAAGTCAAGCATCGTCAACGGCACAAGTGTAAACATTTTTCTCCTGTTCGCCCGTTGTGAAACAGGAGAAAATGTAGTATAATCACAGTACAACCAAGACAGATCAACTCAGGAGGACACTATGGATAAAAACGCAACGGAAAAGCTGGCAGCGCCTGTCAGCGGCACGGTGTTCGACTATCTGCGCTGGCGGGGCGACCTGACATTTCAGCGCGATGCGTTCAACGAGGTAGATAACCTGGTGCTGTGCATCATCTCCTACATCAACTTCCGCCGCATCGCCGCGGCACACACCAAAGACCCGGCCTCCGCGCCCACCCTGGCGGAGATATGCCCGCTGCTGACGGAGGAGGACGACCAGCTTGGGCTCAGCGAGCTGAGCTACCTGCCCCTGGTGCAGCTGGCGGCCCAGACGGAGCGCTTCCGGGATGTGCGGCTGTACGGCTTCACCCACGAGTACGACCCGGCAAACGCCAAGCAGTTCGATGCGCTCTCCTTCCTCGTGCCGGACGGCACGCTGTTCGTGGCCTACATGGGCACGGACACCTCCCTGGCCGGCTGGAAGGAGGACTTCAACATGAGCTTCCTCTCCGCCGTTCCCGCCCAGGAGCGGGCCACGGCCTACGCCGTGGAGATGGCGGCCACCTGCCCGGATCGCCCGCTGCGTATCGGCGGCCACAGCAAGGGCGGCAACCTGGCTGCCTGGGCGGCGCTGCACATCCCGGCGGAGCTGCAAACCTCCCGCCTGCTGGATGCCTACAACAACGATGGCCCGGGCTTTGCCCGCGACATGGTGGAAACGGCGGAATACCGCCGCATCGCCCACAAGCTCCACACCTATATCCCGGAGTCCTCCATCGTGGGCGTGCTGCTGGAGCACGGCGAGGATTACGCCGTCATCGACAGCGCCAACCGCTCCGTCATGCAGCACGAGCCCCTGTCCTGGAGCGTGCTGGGCCGGACGTTCGTCCACCTGGGCCAGCGCTCCCAAATGGGCAAGCTCAGTGACGATGTGCTGCGGGAGTGGATCGGCTCGATGACGCCCCAGGAGCGGGAACAGTTCACCGACGCGCTGTTCGACGTGCTATCCCTCTCCGGCAAGGCCCGGACGCTGGACGACCTCCGCAGCGGCGGTCTGGCCGGCGGCGCGGCGCTG
This sequence comes from uncultured Clostridia bacterium, assembly GCA_945878665.1. Taxonomy (GTDB): domain Bacteria; phylum Bacillota; class Clostridia; order Oscillospirales; family Oscillospiraceae; genus Vescimonas. The sequence goes on from CAMDUN010000012.1 coordinate 11,715, forward strand.
CTGAAGCAGTACGCCGGCGCGGACGAGGAGAAGAAAAGGATCATCTCCGAGATCTTCCGCCGCCTGGCGGTGGACGTAAAGGACGAGCTGAAAAAGGCCGCCGAGGAGAGCCTGGAAAACGTCAAAAATGCCCTGACCAGCCTGACAAGGCCGGAGAAATAAGCAAAAAACATCCGCCCGTGCGGGCGGATGTTTTTCGCTCTTTTAGCCCGGAGGCCAGGTCATATCCCGCCCCGCCAGCACATGGAAGTGCAGGTGTTTGACGGTTTGGCCGGCCTGATCGCCGCAGTTGTTGACGATACGGTAGCTATCCACGCCCAGATCTTTACAGATCCTGGCGATGACCTCGAAGCAGTGGGCCACCACACCGCTGTTGTCCGCCGTGATGGCGTTGGCGCAGCAGATGTGCTCCTTGGGCACGACCAAAAAGTGGGTCGGCGCTTGGGGCTCGATGTCATAGAAGGCGTAGCACTGCTCGTCCTCGTAGACCTTATTGCTGGGGATCTCGCCGTCGATGATGGCGCAGAACAGGCAATCATTCTTCATGCTGTCTCTCCTTTCGGTGTCATATGTGGATGGGCGTGTCTCAGCCCAGCTTCTCCGCCACGAAATCGTCCACGGCAGCCAGCGCGTCGTCCACCTTCAGCAGCTCCGTGCCGCCGCCCATGGCGCTGTCGGGCTTGCCGCCGCCCTTGCCGCCGCAGATGGCGGACACGGCCTTCACCAGGTCGCCGGCCTTGACGCCCCGCGCCACGGCCTCCTTGCCGCACACCGCCAGGAACGTGACCTTCTCGCCCTGCACGCTGGCCAGCACGCCCACCACGGCAGGGTCTTTATCCCGCAGGAAGTCGCCCATGACCCGCAGCGCGGCGGCGTCCACGCCCTGCCGCGTGCCGGTGATGATATGCAGCCCGTCCACGGTCTTGGCGGAGGCCAGGATCTGCTTGGCCTCGCCCATGGACGCCTCGCTCTTGAATTTCTCCAGCGCCTGGCGCAGGGTCTTCATCTCGGCGGCCTGCTGCTCCAGCCGCTCCACCAGCGTCTCCGGCGCGGACTTGAAGAACTGGGCGGCGCGGGTGAGCATACCGCGGCTGTGACGCATCTCCTCCAGCGTAGCCTTGCCGGTGGTGGCCTCGATGCGGCGCACGCCGGAGGCCACGCTGCTCTCGCTCTTGATGCGGAACGGGCCGGCCTTGGCGGTGTTGTCCAGATGCGTACCGCCGCACAGCTCCATGGAGAAGTCGCCCATGGTGACGACGCGGACGGTCTGACCGTACTTCTCGCCGAAGGTGGCCACCGCGCCCCGGGCCTTGGCCTCGGCGATGGGCAGTTCCTCGGTGGTGATGGCCATGCCCTCCAAAATCGCGTCGTTGACCATATCCTCCACCCGGTTCAGCTCGTCGGGGGTGATGGCCTCGAAGTGGGTGAAGTCGAACCGCAGGCGATCCGGCTCAACGAGAGAACCGGCCTGGTGTACGTGGTCGCCCAGCACCTTCGTCAGCGCCGCGTCCAGCAGATGGGTGGCAGAGTGGGCGCGGCGGATGGCGGCGCGGCGCTCCGTGTCGATGGCGGCAGTGACGGTGTCGCCCACGGACAGACTGCCCTCCGCCAGCTTGCCGTAATGCATGAACTTGCCGCCCTTGTTCTTCTGCACATCGCTGACGGTGAACACCACGCCCTCGGCGGTCAGCACGCCGTGGTCGGCCACCTGGCCGCCCATCTCGGCGTAGAACGGGGTCTTGTCCAGCACCACCATGGCGTCCATGCCGGAGACGATCTCCTCCGCCTGCTCACCCTCCACCACGATGGCCAGCACCTTCGCGCCCTCCACCGTGTCGTGGTCGTAGCCCATGAACTCTGTGGCGGGCATATCCTTGCCGAACTCCACGCCGGCCCAGCCCAGGTCGCCCAAGGCCTTGCGGGCCTCCCGGGCGCGCTCCTTCTGCTCGGTCATCAGCGCCTTGAAGGCGTCCTCATCCACGGTCATTCCCGCCTCGGCGGCCATTTCCGCCGTCAGGTCGATGGGGAAGCCGAAGGTGTCGTACAGCTTGAAGGCGTCCGCGCCGGAGAACACGGTCTCGCCTCTCTCCTTGTGTCCGGCCAGCATCTCGTTGTAGATGCGGATGCCGCCGTCGATGGTGCGGGCGAAGTTCTCCTCCTCGGTGCGGATGACCTTGGTGATATAGCTCTGCTTCTCCCGCAGGTCGCCGTACTGGCACTCGTTCTCGTGTACCACGGTGTCCACCACCTGATACAAAAACGGCTCGTTCACGCCCAGCAGCTTGCCGTGGCGGGCGGCCCGGCGCAGCAGACGGCGCAGCACGTAGCCCCGGCCCTCGTTGCTGGGCAGGATGCCGTCGCAGATCATAAACGTGGCGGAGCGGATGTGGTCGGTGATGACGCGCAGGCTCACGTCCCGCTGATAGCTCTCGCCGTAGTGCGCCCCGGTCAGCTCGCTGACCTTGTGGGTGATGTTCATCACCGTGTCCACGTCGAACAGGCTGTCCACGTTCTGACACACGCAGGCCAAGCGCTCCAGGCCCATGCCGGTGTCGATGTTCTTCTGCTTCAGCTCGGTGTAGTTGTTGTGGCCGTCGTTGTCGAACTGAGAGAACACGTTGTTCCAAATTTCGATATAGCGGTCGCAGTCGCAGCCCACGGTGCAGCCGGGCTTGCCGCAGCCGTACTCCGGGCCGCGGTCGTAATAGATCTCGGAGCACGGGCCGCACGGGCCGGAGCCGTGCTCCCAGAAGTTGTCCTCCTTGCCGAAGCGGAAGATCTTCTCGGCGGGGATGCCGATCTCGTCATGCCAGATGTTCCATGCCTCGTCATCGCTCTCGTACACGGAGGGATACAGCCGGTCGGCCTCCAGGCCCACCCACTCAGGGCTGGTCAGGAACTCCCAGCTCCAGGCGATGGCCTCATGCTTGAAGTAGTCGCCGAAGGAGAAATTGCCCAGCATTTCGAAATACGTACCGTGGCGGGCGGTCTTGCCCACGTTCTCGATGTCGCCGGTGCGGATGCACTTTTGGCACGTACACACCCGCTTGCAGGGCGGCTCCTCCTCACCCTTGAACCAGGGCTTCATGGGGGTCATGCCGGCGTTGATGAGCAGAACGGACTTGTCATTCTGCGGCACAAGGGAAAAGCTGGGCAGCCGCAGGTGGCCCTTCGTTTCAAAGAACTTCAGGAACAGCTCCCGCAGCTCGTTCAGGCCGTGATAGGGATGGCTCATAGTCTTTCGTCTCCTTTACAATGTATACTAAAATTCTTTTTCGCTCTCGTTCCATTGGCGGGTCATATCCGCCAGTTCTTTCTCCAGGTTCAGGAAAAACCGGGAGATATGCAGGCCGTCGGCCAGCGCGTGGTGTACCGTCAGGGTGACAGGCAGCGTCGTCCGCCCGTCCCGGGTCACATATTTGCCCCAGTTGATGCGGGGATCGCTTGCCATATCAATGATCCGATAGTGCATCGTCCACCCCCTTAAAACAAAAACGCCCCGCCCCCTGCATAGGGGCGAAGCGCAGCTTCACGGTACCACCCTAATTGACGGCACAGCCGTCCTCTCAGTCGCCCTGTAACGGGAGCGTCCCGTGCTGCTCATCGCAGCCGGCTCAAAAGGGGCTGCTGCCGTGCCGTTCCCAACGGGCTCACACCCTCCCCGTCTCGCTTCGGGCGGCTGCGGCAGCTCATCTTTCTCATCGCCTGTTTTATAGACGTATTTTACCACAAACTTTTCCGATGTCAACACGAATATGCCGTTCTTTTCCCCTTTTTTGTGTATCCTTCCTCTTGTCTTTCCCCGCCGCTGTGCTATACTGATACCCGTCATGTTTACACAGAAAGGGACAAATTGCATGGAAAAGCTCTCCCATAACGACCATATCGACCTGTACCGCCACCTGGCCTTCTGCGTTGTCGGCGGCTTCTTCGGCGGCTACGCCGTTCTGGTCCACAGCGGCATCATGGGCAACGCCCAGACGGTGAACCTGCTGGAGCTGCTGATGGACTTCCTCCGGGCCGACGGCCACGGCATCCTGCTCCACACCGGGGCACTGGTCATCTACATCCTGGGCACGATGTCCACGGTGCTGCTGCCCCACTGGCTGGGCGCGGATATGCACCTGGTCTCCCCGTGGATCACCGCCGCTGCCGCCGTCACCGTGTCGCTGCTGCCGCCGGACACCACCGCCGTGCTGGCGCTGTATCCCGTCTTTTTCGCCATGAGCATCCAGTGGAGCAGCTTCGCCGGGGCACGGGGCTTTTACAGCGCCACCATCTTCTCCACCAACAACGCCAAGCAGGCGTCCCTGGCCCTGGCCAACTACCTGTGCGACCGCGACCGGGCGCACCTGCGGAAGCTGGCCTTCTACGTCCTGACGCTGCTGTGCTTCCACATCGGCGCAACGGTGTCCTTCTTCGCCGTGGACTGGCTGCACGTCCGGGGCGGGCTGCTGGTGCTGCCCTTCGTGGCCTGGGGCTATGTGCTGGCGGTGTGCGAGCGCCGTCACGAAGCGCTGGCGGAAGAGCCGGAGACCATCCCCGACAACACCGCCTACCCCAGCGTATGAGCGAAAAAAAGAACCGCCCGCGGGCGGTTCTTTTTTCGCTCATTTTCCGCTCAGCTCCACCGCGTGGCGGACGAAGCTCATGGGCGGCACAGGCCGGGGCAGCTGCATGGTGAACACCATCTGCGGCGTTTTCGGCTGGGTCAGCTCGTTCCCCTCCCCGTCGCGCATCACCGGCACGGTGATGGTAAAGGGCTTGGTGTCCGGCCCGACCACCTCCACCGTATCCCCGGCGGCGAACTTGTTCCGCAGACTCAGCGTGGCCAGGCCGCTTGCATCGCAGTCCGTGACCACGGCGCAGATCTGCCAGTCCCGGAGATACCGGGCGCTCTCGTAATACTGGCCCGGCTGGCCGTAGAAAAAGCCGGTGGCGTAGTGGCGGTGGGAAATATGCTCCACCTCGTCCCGCCACACCGGGTCGAGGGGCTGTCCGGCAGCCACTGCATCGAGGCAGTGGCGGTATGCGCCGGTGACGATGGCGGCGTAGTACGCCGACTTGGCCCGGCCCTCGATCTTCAGGCAGTCCACCCCGGCGGCCATCAGGTCATCCAGGTGGTCGATCATGCACATATCCCGGGAGTTCATGATGTACGTGCCCTTCTCGTCCTCGAACACCGGGAAGTATTCGCCGGGGCGCTTTTCCTCCATCAGCGCGTACTGATAGCGGCAGGGCTGGGCGCACTCGCCCCGGTTGGAGTCCCGCCCCGTCATATAGTTGGACAGCAGGCAGCGCCCGGAGTAGCTGACGCACATCGCGCCGTGGCAGAACACCTCCAGCTCCAGCTCCGGCGACACCCGTGCGCGGATGGCGGCGATCTCGTCCAAGCTCAGCTCCCGCGCCAGCACCACACGGGACGCGCCCAAATCATACCAAGCCTGGGCGCAGACGTGATTAGCGATAGATTGCTGCGTGCTGATGTGTCTTTGGCAGTGGGGCGCGTATTTCCCCGCCAGTGTGAACGCCCCCAGGTCGGCTAAAATCAGGGCATCCACCCCCGCCGCGTCCAGCTTTTCCAGATGGGCGGGCAGCTGCTCCGCCTCGTTCCAGCGGGGCATGGTGTTGACGGTGGCGTGGACCTTTACGCCGTGTGCGTGGGCAAAGGCCACCGCTTTGGGCAGCGCCTCGTCATCGAAGTTCCCGGCAAAGGAGCGCATCCCGAAGGACGTGCCCGCCAGGTACACCGCGTCCGCGCCGTACAGCACCGCCATTTGCAGTTTTTCCCAGTCCCCTGCCGGGGACAGCAGCTCCGGCTTCCGCATCAGGAGTAGATGGGCTGATATTCATCACTGTTGATGAATTTCAGGTGCTCATTGTAGTCCGTGAAGAAGTGGCTCTTGCCGTCCGTGCCCAGGGCGAAGAAGTAGTAGCTGGTGTCAGCGGGATAGATGGCCGCCTTGATGGCGCTGAGACCGGGGTTGCAGATCGGGCCGGGGGTCAGGCCGGGGTTGATATAGGTGTTATAGGGGCTGTCGATCTTCGTGTCGAAGGTCTTAACGCCGTCGTGCTTCATGATATAGTTGATGGAGGAGCACAGCTGGAGCGCCCGTCCGCCCTTTTCGCTGCTGGGGTTCTCCAGACGGTTGTGGATGACGGAGCTGATGTTCTTGCGCTCCGTGTCGTCACCGATGGACTCCTTTTCGATGAGGGAGGCCATGGTGATGATCTCCCGCAGGGTGTAAGGGGACGCCTTGATGTCGGCCAACATCTGCTGGCTGATCTGACTCTTGAACATGGTCAGCATGGTGTCCACCGCGTAGACCGCGGACTTATTCTTGTCGAACTCGTAGGTGGTGGGGAACAGGAAGCCCTCCATGCGGTCGATGCTGCCCAGCTGGCTGTCATCCAGGAAATCGTAGTCCGCGAACTCAAAGTTGGCGCAGGCATCCTCCAGCTCCGCCGCCGTGGATACGCCGTTCTGCGCCAGCAGGTCGATGATCTCCCGGACGGTGTAGCCCTCGGGGATGGTGACAGAGACCAGGCCCTGGGCCTCCTTGGAGTCCGCCTCCCAGTCGTGCATATTGCGGATGAGGGCGCGGTAGTCCATGTCGCTGTTCAGGTCGTAAGAGCCGGGCTCAACGTAGGACTTATAGCCAAAAAGCCCGCTGGTCAGCTTGAAAACGCCCTTGTAGTTGATAAGCCCCGCGTCCTTCAGCTTGTTGGCCACGTCGGACAGGCTGTCGCCCTCCTCGATGACCAGCTTGACCTCCACGGGGTCTTTGTTCAGGGAGCAGACATCGTTGACCAGCAGCCAGCCCACGCCCGCCAGCAGGCAGGAGGCCAGCACCACGCAGGCCAAATAGATCAGCGTGCGGGTGGTCTTGTCCTTCCGGCGCTTGCGGGACGTGCCGCGCTGGGAGGACGATGCCTGACGGCGCACCTCCTCGGCGTCCCACTTCGCCGTTTCAAATTCGTTGTGTTCGTTGCGATTTGCCATAAGATACTCCTTTCAGAAGCGTCAGCCGATCAGGTCGGCCACGCGGTCCATCACTTCGCGGTGGATGTCCTCGATGGTGCGGGGCGCGCCGCCGCAGGCGCAGTCGATGCGCGTCCAGCCGCAGCGCTCTACCACATGGGCGGCGTTCTCCCGGCAGTGGCGCAGGTAGTCCGCGTCCCGCTCGTGGATGTCCGCCGTGGTGTGGGTGTCGCTCTCCCGGCGGCGCATCATGCGCTCCGTCACCTCCGTGGGCATATCGAGATACAGCACACGGGTGGGCGCAGGCAGACCCAGCAGACGGTACTCGAAGTCAAAGAGCCAGTCCAAAAAAGCGTCCCGCTGCTCCGGCGGCAGCTTGGCCGTCTGGTGGACGGCGTTGCTGGTGGTGTAGCGGTCGCCGATGAGCAGGCCGCCGCTCTCGTAGAACGCGCCCCAGTCCTGTTTATAGGAGGCGTAGCGGTCCACGGAGTAGAACACCGACGCGGCGTAGGCGTTGACATCGCCGGGCTTATCGCCGAACGCGCCGCCCAAATACAGCCGGATGAGGGCGGAGGATTCCTCCTGATACCGGGGGAACTCCAGCTTGCGGAAGGGGATGTTCCGGCGGGTCAATTCATCGCACAGCAGCGATGACTGGGTGGCCTTGCCAGAGCCGTCCGTTCCCTCAAACACGATGAGCTTTCCCTGCATATCGTTCTCCTCCTCAGGACATAATGTCCCATGATGTATTGCATTGTACCACAGTTTTCCCGATTTGTCCATATCATAGACGGAAAGAGGGCCGTCCCGCCGGGACGACCCTCTGTTTCTTTACTTTGCGGCGGCTTTTTTGCGCCGCTTTTCCTCGTAAAACGTGTTCAAAACGTACAAAATGACGCCGGCCCAGATAAACAGGAAGCTGACCAGCTTCTCGTGGGTCAGGGCCTCGCCCATGATCGCGCCGCAGACGATGGAAAGGGACGGGCTGATATACTGGCATATCCCGGTGGTCATCAGCGGCAGGTTACGCACGCCGATGGAGTAGAACACCATGGGCAGGCCGGTGATGACGCCGCCGCCGATCATAAGCACCTGCTTCAAAATGGTCATGCTGGCCATGCCGTTATCGCCCATGCGGAAAAACAGGATGAACAGCAGCGCCACGGGGACCATCATCAGTATCTCCGAGGTGGTGGACACGATGGAGTCGATGGTCAGGCTCTTTTTGATGGCGGCGTAGACGGCGAACATCAGCGCCAGGGCGATGGTCACATAGGGGATGCCGCCGAAGCCGGAGGTGGACAAAACGATGCCTACCACTACGATAGCGATGATGACGAGATGCCGCCAACTCATCATTTCCTTGAAGATCACCGCGCCCAGGGCGAACACCACAAGAGGCTGGATATAGTAGCCCAAACTGCACTCCAGCACGCGCCCGTTCTGCACCGCCCACAGGTACACCATCCAGTCGCCGAACAGAAGCACGGAGGCGGGTATCTCCCGCTTGAGCACCTGCTTATCCTTGAACACGGCCCAAAGCTGGGGCAGCTTGCCCTGCACCTTCAGGATGCACAGACAGCAGACGGCGGCCCAGGTGATGCGGCAGGCCATGAGGAAAAAGGTGTCGATCTCGCCGCAGAGGGCCGTACACATATACCAATACAGAGGCTGGAAGCCCCACAGCAAAAAGCAGACGGCCATGGCGGGCAGGCCCTTTCTGTAATCCACAGTCTGCATACGTATTGCCTCACTTTCAGGCCGGAAATCGGGGAAAAAGCCCATTTACAGCCGGGAATAACCATGATATGATGTGAGTTATGATAGCACTTGCGGGCCGGAATGGCAAGGAATATTTCCCGGGAAAAGGAGAATTTTATGCTGCTGTTTGACATGGACGGAACGCTGCTGGACTCCAACGGCGTGTGGCAGGAGGTGGACACGGCGTTTTTGGCGAAGCGGGGCATCCCCTACACCAAGGACTACTACGAGGGCGTGGCCCACACCATCTTCCCGCTGGCGGCCAAATTCACCAAAGCGTTCTGTCAGCTCCCCGAAAGCGAGGAGGAGATCATGGCGGAATGGATGGAGATGGCCGGGGATCTCTATGCCACGGATGTGGCCGCAAAGCCAGGTGTGACAACGTTTTTGGACGCTATGCAGGCACGGGGTGAGCGGATGGCGGTGGTGACCAGCGCCGTGCCGGTACACTGCAAATCGGCCCTGGCCCATTTGGGGCTGGACCGCTATTTCGAGCGGGTGTTTTTCGCCCAGGAGCTGGGCATGGAGAAGAAAGAGCCGGCGCTGTGGCGGGCGGTGGCGGAATCGCTGGAGGTCGCGCCGGAGGCATGCGTGGTGTTCGACGATTCCGTGGCGGCATGCCGGGGCGCGAAGGCTGCCGGGATGAAGACCGTGGGTGTACACGACCCGTTTTTCGCCGGGACGGAGGGGGACATGAAGACGCTGTGCGACCGCTATATCGCCGGGTGGGACGAGCTGCTGTGAGCGTTAAGACGGCTTGCGAAATTTCGCCGAACGGGCGATTTTTGGCAGATTTTTACAGTGAAATTGCTTGAATTTTACTTGAAAAAAACTTGAAACACCTCGAAAAAAAGTGGAAAAACCTTATAAGAGCTTGAAAGAGGGGCGCGGAAGCGTCCCTCTTTCAAGTTTCACCGAATATGCTCAGAAGCTGCCGATGGGGATCGAGCCGTCGTCCTGCCCCTTTTCGATGCTTTTGATCTGGACATAGTAGCCCTTGCCGCCGCCCATGTCCACATAGACACGGTCGCCCGCCTTCGCGCCCAGGACGGCGCGGCCCACGGGAGACTCCTTGCTGATCCAGCCCTTGAGGGCATCCTGACGCAGGGTGGTGACCAGGGTGATGGTGCGGGACTTGTTCAGGTTCTCCATGAAGATCTCCACCCGGTCGTACAGCCCCGCGCCGCCGGAGGGGGCAGCGTCGTCGATGACCCTGGCGGTCTTGATCATGCGCTGGAGGTAGCGGATGCGGGCATCGTTGCGGTTCTTGTCCTGCTTGGCGCATTTGTATTCAAAGTTCTCGCTCAGGTCGCCGAAGGCGCGGGCGGTCTGCACGTCCTCGATGAGCTTGGGGCGGAGGACCTGAACGCGGTAGTCGATCTCCTCCTGCATTTTTTGCAGGTCGCTGCGGGTCAGTTCGTCATACATGATGGTATTCCTCCCATATCTCCGCCAGCCAGCGCAGGGCGGCGGGCCATTTTTCCAGGTCGATGCCGGTGTAGTTCACCACCAGCACGTGGGGCGGCGCGTGGGCCGGGTCGCTGTAATAGTCGGAGAGCATGGCCAATCGGATGCCCTGCTGCTCGGCGCGGCGGCGCAGCTCCGCGTCCGGCGGCGCGCCGTCCAGCCGGAGGAGGAAGTGCAGCCCCGCGTCCTCCTCGGTGATGTGGGCGCGGGAGGCCAGCGGCCCGGTGCGGAGGGCCGCGATGACCGCGTCACGCTTTTGGTGGTAGCGCTTACGCATACGGTTCAGGTGCTTTTCGTAGTAGCCGCCGGAGAGGAACTGGGCCAGGGTGTACTGCTCGAAGGCGGAGACGGTGCAGGCGTAGAAGCCCAGCTTTTCCCGGAAGTCGGCCAGCAGCGACGGAGGCAGCACCATGAAGCTGATGCGGATGGAGGGAGCGATGGTCTTGGAAAAGGTGTTGAGGTAGATGACGTGCCGGCCTCCGTCGATGGAGAACAGGGTGGGGATGGGGCGGCCCACGAAGCGGAACTCGCTGTCGTAATCATCCTCCAGGATGCAGCGGCCCGGCGCTTCCCGCGCCCAGGACAGCAGCTGCTGGCGGCGGGCGATGGGCATGACCAGGCCGGTGGGATAGTGGTGACTGGGGGAGATGTGGACCACGTCGGCGCGGGAGTCACGAAGGGCGGAGACGGACAGGCCCGACTCGTCCAGCGGGACGAAGGACACGGCGGCGCGGTTGCTGCGGTAGATGCGGGCGATCTTGCCGTAGCCGGGGTCTTCCACGGCGTAGCGGCGATCCTGACCCAGGAGCTGCACCAGCAGGCTATACAGCACCTCCGTGCCCGCGCCGATGACGATCTGCTCCGGCGTTACGTCCATGCCTCGGAACTGGCGGAGGTGGGCGGCCACGGCCTGGCGGAGGGCCAGCGCGCCCTGGGGCGGCGTGGGGTGGAGCAGGCCCGTGCCCTGCTCTAATATGGTGCGGCGCATGAGCCGCGCCCAGACGGTGAAGGGGAAATCCTCCGCGTCGATGGAGTTGGTGACCAGGTCGAGAAACCAGCGGCGCTCCTCCGGCTGGGGCGCGGCGGCGGGCGGCGGCGGGGCGGCGGTCAGGGGCGGCTGGACGGCGGAGACGAAGTAGCCCTTCCTCTCCACGCCGGTGAGGTAGCCCTCGGCCATGAGCTGCTCGTAGGCGGTCTTGACGGTGATGACGCTGACCTCCAAATGGGCGGCCAGGGCGCGCTTGGAGGGCAGCTTTGTGCCGCCGGGAAGGCGGCCCGACAGGATGTCGGCCTTGACGGCGCGGTAGAGCTGCTCATACAGGCTGACGCCGGTGTGTTTGGTGAGGGTATAGGTGAGCATAGCGCCTCCATCTGGTATTGATAAGAAAAATCAAAATGGATATTTTAATCATACCAGTTCCTACTATAATACGGCTTGAAGAAAAAAGCAAGGGGGTCTTCCCTGCCCCGGCTTTGGAAAGCGGATCGGTTTCGCAATGACAGCGCGGGAACGCCGCCCCGAAGCGGGAATTAAAAAAAGGAGATGGGCGTATGTCTGACAAGAAAATTCGTTTTATGGTGACGGCGGCGGTGATGGCCGCGCTGACGTATGTGGCCACCACGGTGGTGCGTATTCCCGCGCCCACCGGCGGGTACGTACACATGGGCGACGGCCTGGTGCTGCTGTGCGGCTGGATCTTAGGCCCGTGGTGGGGCGGCGCGGCTGCCGGTATCGGGTCGATGCTGGTGGATCTGCTGGGCGGGTATATGTCCTTTGTGCCCGGCACGCTGGTCATCAAGTTTTTGGACGCCATGGCGGCGGCGCTGATCGTGAAGGCGCTGGGGCGGCGGACGTACAGCTATGTGCTGGGCGGCATCGCCGGTGAGGCCATTATGGTGGCGGGGTATTTCGTCTATGAGGCGGCGGCGCTGAAGCTGGGCATGGGCGCGGCAGCCGGCGTGTTGGCCAACGTGGGCCAGGGCGCGGTGGGACTGGTCATCGCGCTGGTGCTGATGGCGCTGCTGAAGGGCAGCAAGGCACTGGACAAGCTGGCGGTGCAGTGGTAAAATAGAGGCAGGGGCGGACAGCGCGTCCGCCCCTGTTTGATTTGTGGGGCGGTGAGGGCATCGCCCCTACCGTATAATTATTATGATAATATAGAAAGGAAAGGTGTGGAGCATGGCAGGTATCGTACACGAGGTGGAGAACAGAGACCTATTGAACGAGGTACGGCAGCAGGCGGCGGACGCGGCGAAGGAGCTGGCGGAGGCGGCGCGGCTGCGGAAGGGACAGATCGTGGTGGTGGGATGCAGCACCAGCGAGGTGGTAGGCCGCAAGGTGGGCAGCTGGTCTACGCCGGAGGTGGCCAGGGCCATTTTCGAGGGGCTGCACAGCGTGTTCGCGCCTATGGGCGTATACATCGCGGCCCAGTGCTGCGAGCATCTGAACCGGGCCATCATCACGGAGCATGAGGCCGTGCCGGGCCTGGACATCGTGAACGTTGTGCCCCAGCCCAAGGCGGGCAGCTCGTTTGCCACGGCGGTGTATGAGGCGTGCGCTCACCCGGTGGCGGCGGAGGAGATCAGGGCCGACGCGGGGCTGGACATCGGCGGGACGCTGATCGGGATGCACCTGAAGAAGGTGGCTGTGCCGGTGCGGCTGGCCCAGGATCACATCGGGGACGCTATTTTGCTGGCGGCCCGGACGCGGCCCAAGTTCATCGGCGGGGAAAGGGCGCACTATGATGAGGCGCTGAAGGACGGGTATCCGGAGTTTTGAGAGGAGGGGGCGCAGGTGCGCCCCCTCCGTTTTGTTTCCGGCGAGGCTTTGGCAGACGAGTGTAGGGGCGGAATGGCAGGTTTTTTGCCGCAAAAAGGGAAGCACTCCCGGTGCTTCCCTTTTCCTATGCTCTTTTCGCACTCTAGATGCGGCGGTCGCGCTGCTGGGCGTCATAGTGGTTCTGGAGGAAGGGGTAGACGACGTTATAGATCAGCTTGTTCTCCAGGTTCAGCATATAGACGGCGAACGTGCCGGCGAACAGCAGCAGCGCTGCCAGGAGCAGCTTTTTCAGCAGTTTTCCGATGAAACGCATGGGCTTCCCTCCTTACCAGGCCAGGCTGTCGTCGAAGTCCACCAGGGTGGCATCCAGGGGCTTCTCGTTCAGCACGACGGTCATATACTTGTTGACGGTGTTCCGCATATCGCGGCGGGAGATGGTGCGGCAGTCCTCCAGGTCATGCTCCAGGAAAATGAAGTGGAAGCCCAGGTCGCGGGCCTGCTCCTCCATGAGGGCGTGGACACCGTTCATGCCCTTGCAGGCCACGTTGTCGTTGAAGATGACCATGTCGCAGTTGAATTTGCTGGCCCACTCCCAGACGGCGTTGACGTTGTCCCAGCCGCCTACGGCGTGGTGGCGCATGACACCCTTTTCGGAGAACAGGGCCAGGTCCTGAATGGCCTGCTCCGGGTCGGTGGTGGAGATCATGTTGTGGCCCATGGTGGAGTCCATGTTCAGCACGATGTTGATGCCCCAGCAGTTCTGCACCCAGGTGGGGAAATCGGTGTAGTACACGGCGGAGGGCCCCCACAGGAAGGCACGGTGGCGGGTCGTGCCGCCGAAGGGCTGATAGCGGCGCTGGTAGGCATCCAGCATGAGCTTGAGCACCTTGCGGTCGTTTTTGGTGAACTGATCCTCCTGCCCGTTGACGGAGGCCCAGGCGTACAGGCGGTACAAACTCTCGGCGATGCCGCAGAGGGCGGAGTAGGGGGTCTTGAACAGCTCCCATTTTTCCAGCTCGATGCGGTTTTGCTCGTTCATGTGCTCGGCGCGGGCAAAGAGGGCGTTCCAGTCGTAGGTGACGCCGTACTGCGCCTCGATGAAGGCGATGGCGTCCTTGAGCATTTGGGTGGAGTAGGGGTGCGCGCCCGGCTCGTTGTGGATCATGGCCAGGGTGACGGGGAAGTCGGGCATACCGAAGCGGCGGCGCTGGAACATGGAGGTGGCCTCGCTGGCGTTGCAGGGCATATTGGTGGTCAGGACGGCCTTGCCCACCCGGGGGAAGTCGTCGTTGATGGCCACGCCGGTCTCGGCGGAGCAGCGGGAGCACACATCGGCGGCCAGGCCGAAGGACTCGGCCACGTCGATATAATACGGCTCGAGGTGCTGGTCGATGTCGCAGATGATGAACTCCGGCAACGTCTGGATGGGGATGGGGATCAGGCCGGGGAAGCCGGTCATGAACAGGGGCGGCAGCACCTCGTCCATGGGGACGATGTCATCGCTGTGTCTGCCGCCGCCCAGGCGGCGGTCGTTGGCCAGCACCAGGGCGATCTTGCGGGTGAGGCTGTTGACGATGCAGTGCATATTCATGTGGGCGATCTTCAGCTCGTCGCCGCGGTAGCCCTCGAAAAGGCGGTCGATAAAGGCGAACGTGCCGAGGTAAGAACCCATCCAGCGGTATTCCCAAAAGCCCTTGAGGATAGGCACAGGGGCGGAGGCCACCATTTTGCCCATGGCCAGCAGGTTGTTCAGCCAGGCGGCGTAGTCCACCATGGTGTCCTTTACGCCGCGCCACTCGCGGTAACGGGCGATGCCGGTCTTGTCGTGGTAGCGGCTGCGGAGGCCGCCCTTGCCGTGGGCGGCCTGCCACTTGGGGTCGAACCGCTCCAGCTTTTTGTCGATGACGCCGATGGCGGCGTTGGTCAGATCCTTCAGCTTCACGCTCTCCCCTCCTTTTCAGCGCCCAGTTTTTTGATCTCCAAGCTCTCCACGAATGCCTGGAAGCGGGTGCGGAGCTGGCCCACAGAGCCCAGGGTGTACTCCTTCTCGATGGTGCAGCAGGGGATGCCCATCTCCTGCTGGAGCACATGGCTGGCCAGCACCTTTTCATAGCTCCAGAACTCGCAGAACTTCATGCTCTCGTAGATCACGCCGTCGGCATGGTAATCCTGCACCAGGCGGCGCAGCTCCTGGTGGCGCTGGTCGATCTTCGCGCCGTCCATGAAGCGGACGCACTGGTTGTGGTGCAGGTAGTGGCGGCAGACGGCATCGAAGGCCGTCTCGCCGTCCTGCACGGTGATCTCCTCCCTGCCGGGGAAGCCGCCGAAGCAGTAGCGATCCGCCACCACCATCGCGCCGCACATCTCCAGCAGCTTGGTGAACTCCGGGTCGTCGATCTCGCTGCCGGCCAGCACCACACGGGCGCGGAAGGGGAACTTCTCCTCCGGCTGGCGGGTCTTCAGCTCGGCCAGCGTCTCCTCCAGGAAGGGGAGGATCAGGTCGTGGGGACAGACCTGGCTCACCAGGACGATGACGTGGTACTCGTAGCCGGTGAGGGGCGGGTTCTCCAGCTTGCGGAGGTCGCCGATGTCGGTGATGACGCGGCAGAGGCGGTTGTGCTTTTCGATGGCGGCGCGGAGGGCCGCGTCGGACGTGTCCACGCCGTAGTGGTCGCGGAGGGCGTCCAGCACCTTGAGCTGGAGCTGGGCCTTGTAGTAGTCCAGGCTGGTCTGGTCGCCCTTCATGGGCGGGTCGATGATGGTGGTGAAGAAGCGATCGTTCTGTACGGGGTGCAGGAGGGCGAAGTGCTCCTCCATGCGCTCCATGGCGGCGCAGCCCTCCGCGCCGAACAGGGCGTTGAGGTAGTTATAGCCGCCCTCGATGGCACGCTCCAGGATACAGCGGACGTAGGGACAGTTGCGGTTGGTCATGTAGTAGGAGGCGATCTCGGCGGTGCTGCTGTTAGGGGCGCGGAGGCGGCTGGAGAAGCAGCCGGGCAGGTTCAGCAGCACCTCGGGGATATAGTAGCAGTTATATCCCAGGGCCAGCTGGCCGCCGCGCACCGCCTGCTGCACCAGGTCGTTGTTGGCCTGCTGCAGCAGCTCCTCGAAAAAGATCAGGTGCTGTAAATCTTTCATGGGCAATACTCCTTTGGACGGGGACGCGCCCCGGTGATGGAATGGGGATGCTCATGGGTCTCATAATGGGTATTTTATCACTTTTCGGCAAATTTCGCAACAGAATGTTGTGGGATTTTGTGAATTTTTGCGGGAGTCGTTTTTTGAAATATTTTCTTTTTGTCTACGGCGGGATACTTTCTTTTCCGAAAGGCAGGGGTGTTCCGCACCCCGGCGCGGGATGCCTCCGGCGGGTTACTTTTGTCAATAGCGACAAAAGTAACCAAAAGCGCCATTCAAGGGGGAAGGGATTTCGATTTCCCTTCCCCCTTGAAAATCCCCCTTCCTTGAAACGACCAAAAGGGAGGGGTTGCGACCCCTCCCCTTTGGAAACCTCACCCCGTGGGGTGGCGATTATCAAATCGCGCCTTTTCCGCTTTGCGGCAAAGGTAGGTGGCGGCCAAGGGCCGCCGGAGGCAAAAAGGAGAACGGATTCCCACGCCAGTGACGTCGGTCACTGGCTCGGAATGACACCGCTGCGCGGTGTGCGGGGCGATGCACCTCAAGGGTACTTGCTTCGCGGCGAGCGCTGGGCCGCCTTTACACAAGGGAGGCTTGATGCCACGGCGCTGCCGTGGCATACGGGGCGATGTGGGCATCGCCCCCTACGAAAGGACAAGAGGTGCGATGGTAAAATGGACGGCGGGCGGGATACCCCAAGGGTACTTACTTCGCTGCGTGGGCATCGCCCCCTGCGGAAGGTCTATCGAGGGTGGGTTCGTTTAATATACAAAAGGAAGCGCCGGACGGGCGCTTCCTTTTGCATATTCTTTCTCCCTTTTACCTTTTGTGTGGATAGGGTAGAACTTCGGTGATTTCACTAAATCACGCACTTAACCGATACTGGATACCGAAAAGAGCCGAAGGTAACTTTGGCATCTTTTCATACCTTGAAAGTAACACAAAAATATTGTATAATATAGAAAAGTCGGAACAATTTGCTGGCTTTTCCGCCTATACAAATAATGAAGCAGCTAGACAAATTCAAATTTGACAAAGGAGTGTGACAATATGAGAAAAAAAGTAGTTACAGATATTTGCATCTTGTTGGCTATCGTTCTTTTGATACCCATTCCTATGCGTCTGAAAGACGGCGGCACAGTTGTATATAATGCTATCCTGTATCAAGTTGAGAATGTGCATAGAATAGACCCAGAAGCCACGTCCGAAAATGATTACCTTGAGGGAATGATAGTAAAAATCCTTGGCATTGAAGTCTATAACAATGTTGAGTAAATAGATTAGCCAACTTCAATTTGTCGAACTGAATAGTATATATCCCATAGGAGGAGCAAGGTTGAAATATACCTTGCTCCTTTTCATGTGCTTAGAGTTCCGTTAAATCGACGAAGGATTTGGCGGATAGGCTTATATCAACACAAAAGGTAAAAGGGATTATTCTTTTGCGTATTTATTTGCGTATCCCGCTTATTGCCACAGGGAGCAGAGCAGGTCGGTGTAGGCGGAGGGGTCGTCGATGGGCAGGCCGGCGATGAGCTGGGCCTGGTTGTAGAAGATGCGGGCGTACTTCTTCGCCTTCTCCGGGTCGGTGAGGCGGGCGGTCTCGAAGGCCAGGAAGGCGGGGTGATCCACGTTGAGCTCCAGGATGCGCTTGGCCTTCAGGCCCAGCTCCGGCTGGGCGGCCTTGAAATACTTCTCCATCTCGAAGGTGACGCCCTCGCCGCTGCTGAGGCAGACGGGGTGGGTCTTGAGGCGGGTGGAGACCTTGACCTCGTCCACCGCGCCGTCCAGCGCGTCCTTGATGAAGGCGAACGCCTCCTTATAGCGCTCGTTGTCGCCGTCCTTCTTCTCCTCGCCGGGAAGCTCCAGGTCGCCGTCGGTGACGGAGCGGAAGGGCTTATCCTGATACGTCCGCAGGATGTCGGAGAGGAACTCGTCGGCCTTGTCGGTGAAGTAGAGGATCTCCATGCTGTGCTCCTTCAGCAGCTCGGTCTGCGGCATGTGGTCGATGGCCTCCACCGTGTCGCCGGAGGCGAAGTAGATGTACTTCTGCTCCTCACGCATACGGGTGACGTATTCGCTCAGGGTGGTGAGCTTCTTCTCCGTGGAGGAGTAGAACAGCAGCAGATCCTGGAGCACGTCCTTCTTCGCGCCGTAGTTGTCCATGGCGCTGAGCTTGAGCTGGCGGCCAAAGCTCTGCCAGAAGGACTCGTATTTCTCCCGCTCGTCGCGGAGCAGGCGCTCCAGCTCGGATTTGACCTTCTTCTCCAGGTTGGCACAGATGAGCTTGAGCTGGCGGTCGTGCTGTAACAGCTCGCGGGAGATGTTCAGGTTCAGGTCGGGGGACTCTACCACGCCGCGCACGAAGTTGAAGCACTCCGGCAGCAGCTCGGCGCACTTGTCCATAATCATGACACCGGCGGAGTAGAGCTGGAGGCCGCCCTCGTATTCCTCGCTGTAATACCGCAGGGGGGCTTTTTCAGGGATGAAAAGCAGGGCCTTGTACGTCACCGCGCCCTCGGCGGCCACGGTGATGACGCTCAGGGGCGGGTTGGGGTCGGAGAAGCGCTGCTGGTAGAACTCGTCGTACTCCTCCTTTGTGACATCGCCCTTCTTGCGCTGCCACAGGGGGATCATGCTGTTGAGGGTGTCCCATTCGAACTTTTCCTCGTACTCCGGGTTCTCCTCGGTGCTGCCCTCCTTCAGTTCCGGGTGGGGCATGAGCATACGGATGGGGAAGCGGATGTAGTCGGAGTACTTTTTCACCAGCTTATAGAGAGGGTATTCCCGGAGGTACTGGCTGTATTCGTCCTTCTCCTCGGTGTCGGGCTTGATGTGCATGATGACATCCGTGCCCACGGCGTCCTTTTCGCAGGGCTCGATGGTGTAGCCGTCCACGCCGTCGGACTGCCAGCGGTAGGCCTGGTCAGAGCCGTATTTTTTGGTGACGACGGTGATCTGATCGGCCACCATGAAGGCGGAGTAGAAGCCCACGCCGAACTGGCCGATGATGTCGGTTTCGGCGCTCTCCGCCCCCTCCAGCTCCTTGCGGAACTGGAGGCTGCCGGAGGAGGCGATGACGCCCAGGTTGTTCTCCAGATCCGCCTCGTCCATGCCGATGCCGTTGTCGCTGACGGTGAGCAGGCGGCGCTCCTTGTCGATGGACAGCCTGATCTCGAACTGGTCGCGGGTGAGGCCCACCTTGTCATCGGTCAGGCTGAGATAGCACAGCTTGTCGATGGCATCGGAGGCGTTGGAGATGATCTCGCGGAGGAAGATCTCCTTGTGGGTGTAGATGGAGTTGATCATCAGGTCCAGCAGACGCTTGGACTCCGCTTTGAACTCTTTCTTGCTCATGGTTTGGTAACACTCCTTTGTTTTAAGGGAGATGCGCGTGGCGCATCTCCCTGTGGTATACGGTTTCAGGCTGTCAGGCGGCCTTTTTGCGGGTCAGCAGCCAGCCCAGGCAGGACAGGGCCGCCAGCGCGGCGGAGGCGATCATGGCGATCCTGAAGATGGGAGACAGAACGCCTTGCAGCTTGGTCATGGGGCGCTTCAGCGCCTTGCCCGCGGCGGTGAGGGCGCTGCCGGCGGCCCGGAGCGCCAGGGAGGTCAGCTTTTTAGCCAGCTTGACGGCGGCGTACAGCGTTTTCTTCGCCGCGCCGGAGGCGATGTGCAGGAACTTTTTCATGGTCTTCCTCCTTTATTTCGTCTGTTCGTACCAGGTGATGATGGGGACGAGGTTCTCGGCACTGACGGCGCTTGCGCCGGTGGTGGCCATGTCGTAGGTGAGCTGCTGGGCGGCGCTGAGGTGATCCTTGCCCTCCAGCGTTTTGCGTATCTGCTTGCACTTGAGGGTCATGATCCACTTGTACGGGCCGCGGAGCTTGCGGATGTCGAAGCCGCCCTGAAGGGTGAACACGGGAACATCGGCGGGCAGGGACAGCGCCGCGTGGAGCTTGTCGGCGTTGGCCTGGCTGGCAGGGCCCATGCCCACAGCGCAGGCGGCGCGGATGGTGTACTGCTTTTTGGCCTTTTCGTAGCCCTGGAGCTTGCCGGCCATGACCCAGCCCAGGTAGATGACCTCACGGCCCGGATGGGGATCAGCGCCCCAGGCGGTGTCGGTGACGGGCAGGCCGGTGGCCGCGCCCAGCAGGCGGGCGTACTGGGCGGTGTAGCCGGAGTTGGAGGTGTAGACGATGCCGGTGATCATAGTGTGCTCCTCCCTGTATTTTCTGTGAATAGTATAGCCCGAAAAGCGCGGGATGTCAACGCGCCGGGGCGCTTTTCAGGCGGTTTCGGTCTATCGCATAAAGCGGTCGATGGCGTCGTTGAGGGCCTCGATGGCCCGGTCGTCCCCGGCCTCCACCGCGTCCACGATGCAGTGGCTGATGTGGTCCTTGAGGATGGCGCGGCCCGTGCCGTTCAGCGCGGAGATGACGGCGGAGAGCTGCACCAGCACCTGGGAGCAGTCCTCGCCCCGCTCGATCATTTTCCGCACCGCCTCCAGATGGCCCTGGGCGCGGGAGATGCGGTTGAGGACGGCCTTGGTCTGGGCGTGGGAATGGTGGTGGGGGTGGGTGTGGTCGTGGATCTCGCTCATTGGTATCGCTCCTTTTGGGGAAGCCTGCCCCGGCTGGGCCGGGGCAGGCTTGGGATACAGGGTCTTACGCCCGGGCCATGCCCTTCTGACGGGCATACTCGGCAGCGCCCAGCGCGCCCATCAGCTGGGGATCGGTCTTCAGGTCGATGACCTTCAGCTTCAGCACGTGCTCGATGGCCTGCTTCAGACCTGCGTTCTTGGCGCAGCCGCCGGTGAGGGTGATAGCGTCCGTCGCGCCGGCCTTCTTGCTCATGACGAAGCAGCGCTTGGCCACGGCCATCTGAATGCCCGCCGCGATCTCGTCCATGGGCTTACCCTCGCCCACGAGGGTGATGACCTCGCTCTCGGCGAACACGGTACACTGTGCGGTGATGGGGATCACGTTCTTCGCCGTCAAACTCAGGTTGGAGAACTCCGGCAGACTCATCTCAAAGCTCCGTGCCATGGCCTCGTAGAAACGGCCCGTACCCGCCGCGCACTTATCGTTCATGGCGAAGTTCTTCACCGTGCCGTCCGTGTCGATGGAGATGCCCTTCACGTCCTGGCCGCCGATGTCGATGATGGCCTTGACGGTGGGGTCAGTGACGTGTACGCCCATGGCGTGGCAGGAGATCTCGGAGATGTTCTCATCGGCAAAGGGCACCTTGTTGCGTCCGTAGCCCGTGCCGATGAGGTAGCCCAGCTCCTCGGAGGATTTCAAACCCACCTTGTTCAAAACCTCATCCATGGCCAGCTTGGCGCTGACCTCGGAGTTGATCTTGCTGCGGATGGTGGTGTCGGCGCAGATCTTGCCGTTCTCGTCCAGAATAACTGCCTTCGTGTAGGTAGAGCCCACATCGCAGCCGCCGTAATATTTCATGATGCTTCCCTCTCTCTATCTAGATTTACTTGTTGTACTCGTACCGGGGCTTGTCCATGTCGTACTTCTGCTTCAGCGGGTCGCGGCGCTCCATGCGGTCGTAGTGGCGGCACAGGAAGGGCTCGACACCGTAGAACAGGGCTTTGCCGTCCAGGTCGAAGAAGAACACGGCGAACAGGGCGGCGTAGACACCCAGGCCGATGAGGATGATCCTCTTGAGAATTTTGAACACAGTTTTCATTTTCCGCTCCTCCTTTTACCAGCTCATGGAATCGTCGAACTCCAGCAGAGAGGGGTCCAGCGGCTCTTCCTGCATGACGGTGGTCATGTAGTCGTTGATGATGCTGCGGATCTCGGCGCGGGAGACGTTTCTCTTGTCGGGCAGGGCGTGGGGCATCCAAATGGCGTGGATGTTGCGGGCGCGGAACTCGTCCTCGAACAGGCCGTGAACGCCCTGCATACCCTTGCACAGCAGCTGGTCGTACATCATGACCATGTCGCAGTGGAAGCGCTCCATGTTCTCCCACAGCTCGAAGATGTGGTGCATACCGCCCACGGCCATGCGGCGCATAGGCGCCCACTCGTGGTAGGTAGCCATGTCCTCCAGGGTGTGCTCGTAGCTATCGGTGCGGAGGGTCATGTCGAACATGAGGGAGTCCATGTTCATGACGGTGTTCAGACCCCAGCAGTTATATGCCCAGGTACACCAGTTGGAGTAGTACAGCGGCGCACAGCTCCACGCGATGACACGGTGGCGGGTCAGGGGGAAGTTGTTGATGCGCTGCTCCACGCACTTCTCCATGATCTTGCGGACCTTCTTGTCCGTCTCGTGCCAAATGGGCAGGTCGCCGTACTGGGACTGGTAGATGCGGTAGAGGGCCTGGGACACGCCGTTGATGGGGTAGTAATTGGTGTTGGCCGCCACGTCCCACTTCTCCCACTCGAAGCGCTGGAGCTCGTTCTGACTCTCCAGCTTTTTGCACAGCTGCTGATAGTCGAAGGGAACGCCGGTCTGCTCCTCGATGAACTTCCAGGCCTCCTCGATCTCCTTCATGCAGTGCTTGTGAACCAGGGGATCGTCGAACTGCATGGGCTGGGGCATGGCGAACAGGGGCTTGTCGATGAGCCAGTCCTGAATGATGGAGGTGGCCACAGAGCCGTCGCAGGCCTCGTTGGAGGTGATGACGGCCTTGTAGTAGTCAGGCACATCGTCCAGCACAAACAGGCCGGCCTCGGCCTGGCACATGGGACAGGGGTCGCCGGGCAGACCCAGGGACTGCACCGCGTCGATGTAGTTGAGCACGGTGTGGTTGTTGACGTGACAGGTGACGAAGTAGGGGATCATTTGCAGGGGGACGTTCTCCACCTCCTTGCTGAAGGGGTAGAAGATGCCGCCCCACACCGTTTCATCGTGGGCGATGGTCTTGTCATGGCGGGCCTGCACCTTCTTATTGCCCTTGTTGGTGTTCAGGTCGTTGCGGAACATCTGCATGAACTGGTAGATGGTGGCGTTGGTCATGGCGCGGTAGTGCAGCGGGCAGGCACGCAGCGCTTCGCCCCGGAGACCCTCCATGCCGCGGTCGAACCAGTGGAGCACGGGCAGGTAGGTCTGACCCATCCAGCGGTAGCGCCAGCAGCCCTTGGCAAACGTCCAAACGCCGCCGTAGCGCATGACATCGTAGACCAGCATACCGTAGTTATACAGCCACACCTTGTTGAAGTAGTAGAAGGTGTCCTTCACGCCGCGCCACTCGCGGTGCTTATACAGGCCGGTCTTGTCGCAGTACAGGTCGCCCAGACGGCGCTCGCCGTGGGGCTTGCCGTACCAAAAGTCCTTGGCCAGCTTTTTATAGTCGGTGGTCTTGACCTTATCCACCACGGTCTTCAGATCGAACTTTTTCATTTCTTTGCGCCCTCCTGGATCTTCTTGATCTCCACGCTCTCGATGAACGCCTGGAAACGGGTGCGGAGCTGGCCGCTGGCGGAGTTGATGTACTCCTTCTCAATGGAACAGACGGGGTAGCCGAAGTCGCGCTGGAGCACCACGGTGTCGATGACACGCTCGTAGCTCCAGTACTCGCAGAACTTGTTGGAGGCCACGATGATGCCGTCAGCCTTGTACTCGCGGGCCAGGTCGGCGATGTGCTGCTTGCGGCGGCGCATCTCGTGCTGCTCCATAAAGCGGGTACACTGGCTGGTGAGCAGGTAGTGGCGGGCGATGGCGCGGAGGGGCGTTTCGCCCTCCATGATCTCGATGGGCTGGCGGGACTCCATGCCGCCGTAGCAGTAGCGGTCAGCCACCACCAGCGCGCCGCAGCTCTCGATGAGCTTGGTGAAGTCCGGGTCGTCGTTCTCAGAGCCGGCCAGCAGCGCCTTGCAGCGGTACTGGGGCTTGGCATCGGGCTGGCGGGTCTTCAGCTCCTCCAGCGTCTCGCGGAGCTTGTCGATGATCAGGTATTTGGGACAGGCCAGCGTGGCCAGGGTGAGCACGTGGTACTCGTAGCCGGTGATGGTGGGCACGTCCAGCTTGCGGAAGTCGCCGATGGCCTGCATGATGCGGCACAGCTCGTTGTGGCTCTCGATGGTCTTGAGCAGGGCCTCGTCGGAGGTGTCCACGCCGTAGTTATCGTGGAGGAAGTCCACCACATGGGCCTTGAGCTGGGCCTCGTAATGGTCGATGCTGTTGGTGGTCTTTTTGAAGGGGACGTCGGTGAACTCGCACTTGAAGCGCGGGTTGTTGATAACGCCGGGCATCCGCTGCAGGTGCTCCTGGAAGCGGCAGGTGACGGTACACGTCTCGGTGGCCAGCTGGGCATCCAGGAAGTTGAAGCCGCCCTCCAGGGCGCGCTCCAGCAGACTTCTGCCGTAGTGGCAGGTACGGGAGGACATATAGTACGTGGCCATGTCCGGGGAAGTACAGCGGGGGGCGCGGAGACGGACGGAGAAGCAGCCGGGCAGATCCAGCAGCACCTCAGGCATAAAGTAGCAGGTGTAGCCCAGGGCCAGCTTGCCGTCGTCCTTGGCCTGTTTGACCAGGTCGTTATTGGCCTCTTGCAGCAGGTCCTCAAAGTAAATCAGATGTTTCAGATCCCTCATTTCTCGTCCTCCTTAACGGCGCGTCAGCGCAGCATAATCCAGCAAAATTATACATAATTTTCACTTTTTTGTCAATAAAATTGTGGCTTTTGCATAGATGTTGGACACTTTCGATGGATGTGTTTGATAACGGCGGGATCTGGGGAGAAATTCGGGCGAAAACGGGAGAAAATTTGACGGACGGGGCGGTTCATGATACAATAAAGAAAAATCGGACGGGAGGTCTTTTGTATGGCGCATACACATGAGCACGAGCATACCCACGAGCACGGGCACACCCACGAGGTACATTCCCCGGAGGAGACGGTGGCGCTGCTGACGTATATGGTGGGGCACAACCAGCACCACGCGGAGGAGCTCCACGAGCTGGCACACAGCGTGGAGGGCGAGGCACAGCAGCTGCTCCACGAGGCGGTGGTGGAGCTGACGCTGGGCAACGAGAAGCTGGCGGAGGCGCTGCGTATCCTGAAGGAGGAGAAATGAGATGTGTCTTTCCACGGTACTGACAACGGAGCATCAGGTGGTGTGCAAGAACGTGGCCGCCGTGACGCAGAAGGACGGAAAGCTGGTCTTTACGGACATCATGGGGATACCCACGGTGGTGGAGGGCAGCATTGAAAAGATCGACCTGATGGAGAATGAGATACTCATTCGGAAGGCGTAAGACTGCCTTTATATAGGTATATACGTGTATAGAGTAAGCCCCGGCCTGTGGCCGGGGCTTTACTTTATGTTCCGTCATTACAAATTGTGCACACGCAGGGCGCGGACGGCGTTGAGCACCGCCAGCACCATCACGCCCACATCGGCGAAGATGGCGGCCCACATATCCGCCAGGCCCACCGCCACCAGCACCAAACACGCGAACTTCACCACCAGGGCGAACACGATGTTCTGATACACGATGCCGATGCACTTGCGGGAAATTTTGATGGCCTTGCTGATCTTGGCAGGGTCGTCGTCCATCAGCACGATGTCGGCGGCCTCGATGGCGGCATCTGACCCCATCGCGCCCATGGCGATGCCGATGTCGGCGCGGCCCAGCACCGGCGCGTCGTTGATGCCGTCGCCCACGAAGGCCAGCTTATCCCGGCCCTTCTGCTGCGCCAGCAGCGCTTCCACCTGGGCCACCTTGCCGGCGGGCAGCAGCTCGCTGTGGACCTCGTCCACGCCCAGCTCCGCCGCCACCGCGTCGGCCACCTTTTTGGCATCGCCGGTGAGCATGACGGTCTTTTCCACGCCGGCCTTATGCAGCGCGGCCAGCGCCTCCTTGGCGTGGGGCTTCACCACATCGGAGATGACGATATGGCCGGCGTACTGGCCGTCCACCGCCATGTGGATGATCGTGCCCACGCTGTGGCAGTCGTGATACGGGATGCCCAGCCGCTCCATGAGCTTGCTGTTGCCCGCCGCCACCGTGTGGCCGTCCACGCAGGCGGTGACGCCGTGGCCGCTGAGCTCCTGAATATCCGTGACGCGGCTGCGGTCGATGGCCTTGCCGTAAGCCTTTTGCAAGCTCTTGCTGATGGGATGGGAGGACGCGCACTCCGCAAGCGCCGCGTACTCCAGCAGCTTACGCTCGTCCATATCGCTGTGGTGGACGGCAGTGACCTCGAACACGCCCTTCGTCAGCGTGCCGGTCTTGTCGAACACCACGGTTTTCACCTGGGACAGCGTCTCCAGGTAGTTCGAGCCCTTGACCAGCACGCCCTCGCGGCTGGCGCCGCCGATGCCGGCGAAGAAGCTCAGGGGGATGCTGACCACCAGGGCGCAGGGGCAGCTTGTGACCAGGAAGGTCAGGGCGCGGTAGACCCACTGCTCCCACTGGCCGTCCAGGCCGCCCAGCAGACGGATCACCGGCGGCAGCACCGCCAGCGCCAGGGCGCTGTAACACACGGCGGGGGTGTAGATACGGGCAAACCTGGCGATAAAGTCCTCGCTGCGGGACTTGCGGGAGCTGGAGTTCTCCACCAGCTCCAGTATCTTGGACACGGTGGACTCGCCGAATGCCTTGGTGGTGCGGATCTTCAGAAGACCGATCATGTTGATGCAGCCGCTGATGATCTCGTCGCCCTCGCAGGCATCGCGGGGCAAACTCTCGCCGGTGAGGGCGCTGGTGTTCAGGGTGGAGCTGCCCTCCACCACCACGCCGTCGATGGGGACTTTTTCGCCGGGCTGCACCACGATGACCGTGCCCACGGCCACCTCATCCGGGTCGATCTGCACCAGCTGGCCGTCACGCTCCACGTTGGCGTAGTCGGGGCGGATGTCCATCAGGGCGCTGATGCTCTTCCGGCTCTTGCCCACGGCGTAGCTTTGGAACAGCTCGCCGATCTGATAGAACAGCATGACGGCGATGGCCTCGTTGTAGTCGCCGCTCTTTTCATAGATGGCCAGCGCGAACGCGCCCACGGTGGCCACGGCCATGAGGAAGTTCTCATCGAACACCCGTCCGTTCAGGATACCCTGTCCGGCCTTTTTCAGGATGTCATAGCCGATGATCCCATAGGCCGCCAGATACAGCGCCAGCCGCAGCCAGCCCGTCACCGGCAGGAAATGCAGCGCCGCCAGCATGACGGCGGTGATGAGGATGCGCGAGAGCATCTTTTTCTGCTTCTTCGTCATAGTACCGCTCCTTTCTCTTTCGGAAGAAAGCGTGCCCCGCAGCGGCGCGGGGCGCAGGTGAGATATGCCTTACAGCTCGATCTCGCAGTCCGGCTCGACCTTCTTGCAGGCCTTCAGCACGGCCTTCATGGTGGCCTTCGCGTCCGCGCCCTCAGCAAATTCCACGATCATCTTTTGGGTCATAAAGTTCACCACGGCAGAGGCCACGCCCTCGGTCTTGCCGGCGGCCTCCTCCATCAGGTTGGCGCAGTTGGCGCAGTCCACTTCGATGTTATATGTCTTTTTCATGGGATGAGCTCCTTTCCTGTGTGCAAATCATTAAGCACTTGTTTAATCATCATGGTCGTAGTATACTGTGAGTACGATCAAAAGTCAACCGCTCCGTCCCACTCTCTGCCAAAGGGGCGAAAAGCATTTCCGTTCGGGCGAAAAGGAGGAAGAACACATGGATGAGCGTCTGCTGCCCCACTATCACGGCGAAGAACCCACCCACACCGATGTGATCCGCCAGCTGCTGAACAGGGCGGACACGTTTCAGCGTTTGGCGGATATTTTCCGCCAGCTGGGCGATGCCAACCGCATCCGTATTTTTTGGCTGCTGTGCCACTGCGAGGAGTGCGTGGTGAACATCGCCGCCATGATGGATATGTCCAGCCCCGCCGTGTCGCACCACCTGCGGACGCTGCGTGACAGCGGGCTGCTGGTAACGCGGCGGGACGGCAAGGAGGTATATTACCACGCCGCCGACACCGCCCAGGCACGGCTGCTCCACGAGATGGTCGAGCAGGTCATGGACGTGGCCTGCCCCCAGTGGCGTTCCCAGGCGGAGCAGGTGCAGCTCATCCGGGAGATACACGACTATCTGACGGAGCACATGGACCGGCGCATCACCATCGAGGAGCTGACGCATCGGTATCCCATCAACCCCACCACCTTGAAGGAGGTGTTCAAGTCGGTGTACGGCACGTCCATCGCCGCGCATCTGAAGGAGCACCGGCTGGAAAAGGCGGCCCAGCTGCTGCGGGAGACGGATCTGACCATGGCGGAGATCGCCCGGCAGGTGGGGTATGAGAGTCAGAGCAAGTTCACCGCCGCCTTTAAGGAGCAGTACGGCCTCCTCCCCACCGCGTACCGCAGGGAGTGAGGCACCACGGCGGAGGATCAGTGCGTAGGGGCGGACGACCCTGTCCGCCCCTACGCACATCTACCGAGGGCGTATGCGTTATACGTGCGGGGCGATGAGGGCATCGCCCCCTACGAACGTTCTACCGATGGCAGGTGAAATTTGACAAATCCCGCCTGCGCTGTTATACTGGCCGCAAGGACGCTGCGTAAAACGGCAGGCGGTCAGCCACGCCACCCGAAAGGGGGTGAGGCCATGCGAATTACGTTACATATCGGGCCTTTCACGGTCACGATCATCGTAAAACGCAGAAACCGCCACCCTGCACGGTGACGGTTTCTCATTTTGAGTTTCCTAAACTAGTTCAGGGCTGACCGCTTGTCGCAGCGTCCCCTTATTTATTATTATAGCGATTTCCTACCTGTTGTCAAGTCCCCTTCTGCGAGGGACACCAACGCCAGCACCCTGCCGGACACGTCCTGTTCGCCAGAGGGTGCACCTCCTCTCCCCTTTTCTCCGGCCTCGCGCTTACTCCGCCGGATGCTCCTCATCGTAGGCCTGCCGCACGGCGATGGCCAGCTGGTCGGCGCAGGACGTAGGCCGCGGGCCGCAGGTATTGCCCCGCAGCAGCGTCTCGATCTGCGCCACCGTCATGCCGTCCACCAGCTTGCTGACGGCCTTCAGATTGCCGTCACAGCCGCCCCGGAAATGCACATCGCGCACCCGGTCGCCATCCAGCCGGAATGTGATCTGGCTGGAGCAGGTCTGTCTCGTCTTATAGGTATGTTCCATAGCTTTTACTCCTTCGGTATTTTTTCATAGCTCACGGGCTTGCCGCCCGTCACCGTCACCTGATAGCCTGTCCCCGGCAGCGGATCGTAGTCATACCGCGTGCCGCCGAACCAGCGCATCAGCAGCCCCGACGTCACGCCGCCGTGGATGACGCACACCGCGTCCTCCCCCGATGCCAGCACCGGCGCGATGGCCTCCAGGCTGCGCGCCAGCACCTGAGGCGCGCTCTCGCCGTGGGGACACACGTTGTGCTCCGCGTCCTGGGCCCAAGCCCGGAACGATGGGTCGTGCTCCAGATCGCCGTCGTAGGGCCGCATCTCGAAATCGCCGAAATCCATCTCCCGCAGACCTGGCAGCACCGTAAAGGGCACGTCGCCGTAGATGGCCCGCAGCGTCTGCTCCGCCCGGAGCATCCCGCTGGTGTAGTACCGCTTTCCCGCGGGATATACCCCGGCGGCGGCCCGTTTTTTCAGTTCCTCCAGCGATTCGGGCAGCACCGGGATATTGGCCGCCCCGTAATACAATCCGTTGCGGCTTCCTTCGGTCTCGCCGTGCCGCAGCAGCGTCAGCTTCATTTCAACACCTCCGTCAATCCGCACAGCACCCGCGTCACATGCTCCGCCTCCCGGGCCAGCCGCTGCACCAGCACGCCGTGGCGCTCCCGCCAAGCCCGCTCCTGCCCGTCCATGGGCACGATGCCGCCGTTCACCTCACGGGTGATGACCACCGCGTCCCGAAAAAGCGGCAGGTAGGGCGTTACGTCCTCCCGGCGGCTCAGCGCCTCCAAATGCCGGTAGCACCGCTTCCCCGGCACAGGCGCGCCCAGCGCCAGATCGCACACGTCCGCGTCCGTCAAACCATATCGCTCCATGGCGTATTCCAGCTTTCCCTGGAACGCGCCGCCGATGATCAATTCCATACTTACCTCCAAACCGCCAGCGTCAACACGCCCCACAGCTCGCCCACCGTCAGGGCGAAGCCCGACACGTCGCCGGACATCCCGTCCAGCTGCCGGTATCCGTACCACGCCGCCAGGGCGCAGCCTACCGCCGTCATGGCCGGGGCAAAGCTCCCCGCCAGCAACAGCGGCAGCACCGCCGACAGCGCCAGGCATACCGCCGCGAACCACACCGGCCCGCCGCCCCGCTGCATGGCGCTGTACTGGCTGCTGTCCAGCGGGCGCAGCGTCAGCACCGCCAGCGCCGCGCAGGAGCGGCTGGCCACCGGGATCAGCGCCAGCCCCCACAGGGACAGCGACCGGGCCGACAGGAACGCGCTCCACTGGCCCATGGCCAGCAGCACCATGCAGATCACCGCGAACGCGCCGCAGTGGGAGTCCTTCAGTATCCGCCGCCGTGTCTCCAGATCCCGGCGGCTCAACACCGCGTCACACACGTCCATGAAGCCGTCCAGATGCAGAAAGCCCGTCACCAGCCACGGCGCGGCGGCCAGCAGCGCCGCTGCCAGCGGGCCGGGCAGCCACTGGACAAGGCAGGCACACAGCACCCACACGCCGCCCACCACGCAGCCCACCAGCGGCAGACACGCCAGCATTTTTCGCCGGGCGCTCTCTCGCCATATTTTCTTCGGGCAGGGGATGGCCAAAAACATCCCCCAGGCCATGAAAAAGCCGTATACCCAGTCACTCACGGGACAGCGCCCCCTTCCATATCCGGGGCAGCCCCCCGGCCATCTCGCACACCACGTCGAACTCCGCTGCCAGCCCCCGGCAGATATGGGCCAGCGCCCGGACGTAGACCTCCGTGCCGTCACGGTAGTCCTCGCCGCCCCGCCAAATATCGTCGCACACGGCGATGAAGTGGGCCGGACAGCGGCTGACGGTCAGCAGCTCCGCCAGCACACGCTCCCCGGCGCGTTCGTCCATTTCGCCGCCGTAGGGGAACATCTGCTCGGACAGACAGGCCGTCACGCTGTCGAACAGCACCGTCCCCGCCGGGGCGATGGCCGTCAGGCCGTCCGGCAGGCTGAAGCTCCGCTCCACCGTGGTGAAGCCCATGCCCGCCCGGTCGTCCCGGTGGCGCTGGATGCGGGCCTCGTCCTCCCCGTCGTGGGGGGTCATGGTGGCCCAGTAGTACAGCGGGCCGCCATCGGCCAGCGCTGCCGCCAGTTTTTGGGCGGCGGTACTCTTGCCGCTCTTGCCGCCGCCGATGAACAACGCTCTCATGCTCCCTCCACCGTAAAGGCGTCCGCCGCCCGTATTTCGTCCAGATAGTCGTCCTGTATAGCCGCCTCCGCGAAGGTGGCCATACCTCGCATCACGCCGCAGGCGGCCTCCAGCACCCGGAACAGCAGCGGACAGCCGCTGCCCTCCCCCAGCCGCATTCCAAGGCGCAGGCAGGGGGTCATGCCCAGCTCCGCCGCCGCCAGGCGATAGCCCGGCTCGCAGGAGTCGTGGGACAGGAACAGATAGTCCGCCGCCGCGGGGCACAGACGCACGGCGCACAGCGCCGCCACGGCGGAGATCAGCCCGTCCACCGCCGCCGGGATACGCGCATGGGCGCAGCCCAAAAACGCGCCGGTCATGGCGGCGATGTCCAGTCCGCCTACCGCCGCCAGCACGTCCAGCACGTCCCGGCGGTCAATAGGCCGCCGGGTCACGGCCTGACGCAGCACCGCCTTCTTCCGGGCGAAGCCCTCGTCCGTCAATCCGCCGCCCCGGCCCGCCACCGTGTCGATGTCCGCCCCGGTGAGCACCGCCAGCACGGCGGCGGAGGTGGTGGTGTTACCGATGCCCATCTCGCCGACGCCCAGCGCCGTCACGCCGTCACGCCCCGCCAGCGCGGCCTGCTCCGTGCCCGCCGACAGCGCTTCCAGCACCTGCTGGCGGGTCATGGCGTCCTCCCGGGCGATGTTGCCGGTGGTGCGGCGGATGTGCCGGTCTAAAATGGCGGCGCAGCGGGGGTCTTGGGCCATGCCCACGTCCACCACCGTCACCTCGTCGCCGAAGCAGGCGGCCATGGAGGACATACCCGTCACGCGGCGGGTCATATTCACCGCCTGCTGCCGCGTGACAGCGCGGGGCGCGCAGGACACGCCCTCGTCCACCACGCCGTTGTCGGCGGCGAACACCGCCACCCGGCACTTGTTCATAACGGGGCACAACTGCCCGGTGATGCCCGCCAGCCGGATGGAGATGGTCTCCAGCGCTCCCAGGCTGCCGGGAGGCTTGGCCAGCGCCGCCTGCCGTTTCTCCGCGGCGGTCATGGCCGCCCCGTCCGCCGGGGCGATGGCCTGTATGTACGCTTGCAGCTCCTGCTCTGTCATGTGTGCTCCTCGATATAGCCTTTCTCCGCCAGCCATACAAGCGATGGCAGGCAGTCCTGATTTTCAATGGTAAAGGTGGCCTCCGGCGCTTCCCGCAGCACCGCGTCCAGCACCGCCTCCATGGGGATGCTCCCCTCCCCCAGCGGCTGGTGCAGGTCGGTGTCGCCCTCGTTGTTGTGCAGGTGTACGTGGCGCAGCCACGGGGACATAGGCGCGACCCAGTCCAGCGGCGGCGTGGTGCTGACGCAGGTGTTGGCGTGGCCCACGTCCAGGCACAGGCTCAGCCGGGGATCATCCACCCCCGCCGCGATCTGCACCAGTGTCTCCGGCGAGGACTCCATCACGTTCTCCAGCGCCAGCGTCATGCCCTTTGGCAGCTTGTCCAGCAGCGCCCGCCAAAACAGCACCGACTGCTCCACGTACCACTCCGGGAAGTACACGTGGGGGATGAAGCCGCCGTGGCACACCATCCGCGTCACGCCCAGGGAGGACGCCGTCTCCGCCGCCTGCAAAAGGCGCTTTTCCACCACCTGCCGCACCAGCGGATCGATGGCGCAGGGCGACAGCTCGGCAAAGGGGGCGTGCAGCCAGAAGCGTTCCACGCCCGCCATGTCCCGGCGCACCCGCTCCGCCGTCTCCGGCGCGTCCAGCATGGGCGCGTAGGAAAAGGCGGTGATCTCGTAGCCCACGTGCCACTGCCGCGCCAGCGCGGCGGCCTGCCCGTCCATGCCGGACAGGTACAGCTTGTCTTTCAGGCTTCGCGCCATGCGGCCGCCTCCCTTCGATGGTCTACTACGGATTATAGCACACTTCGCCAAAAATAAAAAGCCCCCGTTCAGCGGAACGGGGGCAGTCTTTCCAAAAATGGACACCATAAAGCGGAGGACGGTTCGGCCCTCCGCGGATATGGCAGGAAGATGAAATGAAAAAAGTTCTTACATATCTTACAGTGCTATTCTATCCGCCGCTTATTAAAAAATTACATATATAATTATTAAAAAACTCTAAAACATTTCAAGGTTTTTCACGGTCATTACGCAGTTTTTTGAAGAAATCTCCCAGTATTTCCCGGCTTTCCTCGCCCAAAATATTCCCAAAAATCTGCGGTTTGCAGGGAAAATCCTCCATAAACAGGTTCAAAACGCCGCCGCAAGCGCCCATGGCCTCGTCCCGCGCCCCATAAAAAATTTTCCGCATCCTCCCGTTGATGATCGCCCCCGCGCACATGGGACACGGCTCTAAGGTCACGTACAGGTCGCACCCCTCCAAACGCCAAGAGCCCAGTGTTTTACACGCCTGCGCCATGGCCTCCAGCTCCGCGTGGGAGCGGACATCCCGCTTCTCCTCCCGCTGGTTTCGGCCCTCGCCGATGATGCGTCCGTCCTTCACCACCACGCAGCCCACCGGCACTTCGCCGTGCTCCGCCGCCTCACGGGCCAGCTCTATCGCACGTTTCATAAAAATTTCCTGTTCCATTCTGTCCTTTCCGGGCGAACCGCGCCGCCGCTGATTAACCGTTGTCATATTTGTCCAAACTATCCGTACACTACTTACGATAGGGAGGAGTCATCCATGGCACGAAAAACCGCTTCCGACCCCATTACCCACGAGATGCAGCAGGAGCTGCTGCGTACCAATCAGGCGCTGAAGGACGCTTACGCACGCTTTGACTGCGTGTGCGACAGCGACCTGATCGACGCCTGCATTTACGAGATCAACGCGCTGAAGGCACGGAGCAACTACCTCCTCCGGCGCATCAAGGCCCGCAGCGGGGAGGCCGTGGCCTCCGGCGTGCCCCACGCCGTGCCGGTACAGACGGAGGCCGCCGTGGCCGCCGCCGCCATGAAGGGAGGAGACGTATGTCCGTCGTAGAAAAATGCGCGTTGGGGTTGGTGCTGCTGTTTCTGGCGGTGGCCTGCGCCACGCTGCTGCGGAAGCCGCTGAAAATGGTGCTGCGGGTGGCGCTGAACAGCGCGCTGGGCTTCGGCGCGCTGTGGCTGCTGAACGCCACCGCCGCCGTCACCGGTCTGTCTTTGGGGCTGAACCTGTTCAACGCCCTGACCATCGGCGTGCTGGGCGTGCCGGGGCTGGGGCTTTTGCTGCTGGTGAAATGGGTACTTATTTAATTCAGCGCTGCTGCTCCTGCAAGTCCCAGCCGTACAGCGGGTAGCGCTGCACCGCGCCGAACAGCTTCTTTTTCAGGTCGGGGTAGCGCTGCTCCAGCTCGGCCAGCAGCTCCTTTACCTCCTGGCGGCGGCTGTGGCCGTCCATGGGACAGGTGTTCTTCACCACCGGCAGCGCCAGCTTGGACGCCATGCGGCGGATGTCCGCTTCCTGACAGTACAGCAGGGGGCGTATCTGTGTGACGCCGGTGCGGTCCAGGTACGTCACCGGCTGGAAGCAGCCGATGCGCCCCTCGAACAACAGGTTCATCAGCAGCGTCTCCACCGCGTCATCGTAGTGATGGCCCAGCGCGATCTTGTGAATGCCCCGCTCCGTCAGCGCCGTATGCAGGCTGCCTCGCCGCAGCTTGGCGCACAGGGAGCAGGGGTTTTTCTCTTTCCGTTCGTTGAACACGATATCGTATACCGGCACGGCGATGCGGGTATAGGGCACGTCCAGCTTGTCGCAGTAGTCCGCCACCGGGCTGAAGTCCATGCCGGGCATCCCTGTTTCCAGGGTGATGGCCTCCACCCGGAACGGTTTGGGGTAGAACGCCCGCAGGTGCGCCAGCGCCGTCAGCGTCAGCAGGCTGTCCTTCCCGCCGGACACGCCCACGGCCACCGTCTCCCCCGCTGAGATCATATCGTAGTCCTCCACACAGCGGCGGACCAGTCCTAAAATATGCTGCACGTTCAGCCCTCCTATGGCAAAATCGAAATTGCGTTTTAAGAAATCAAGAGATTTCATAAGAAAACGAGAGAAAACTCAAGATGTGTGTGCTGTAAATCAAATTGTCGTTGACAACGTGACACGGCTGTGGTATAAATATCTTTGCGCGGTCACGCGCTTTCTCCGTCCCGATTGTAGCAAGGACGCACGGAAAAGTAAAGCAATACATTATATAAATTGGAGGAAAATCACCATGTCCACTTTCATGGCAAACAAGGCCAACATTGAGCGCAAGTGGTACGTCGTGGATGCCGCCGGCAAGCCCCTGGGCAAGACCGCCGTCATCGTCGCCGACCTGCTGCGCGGCAAGGGCAAAGTCACCTATACTCCCCACGCCGACTGCGGTGACAACGTCATCGTTATCAACGCCGGCAAGGCCGTTCTGACCGGCAACAAGATGGAGCAGAAGTACTATCGCACCCACTCCGGCTGGGTGGGCGGTCTGAAGGAGACCAAGTACCGCATCCTGATGCAGGACAAGCCCGAGCTGGCCATGCGCGTGGCCGTCCGCGGCATGATGCCCCGCAACATCGTCACCAAGGACTCCCTGAAGCGTCTGCACATTTACGCCGGCGAGCAGCATGAGCATGCCGCTCAGAAGCCCGAGCTGGTCAAGTAAGGAGGAAAAGAAGAATGTATCAGTCCAAGAACCCCTACAAGTACGGCACTGGCCGCCGCAAGTCCTCCGTGGCCCGCGTGCATCTGTTTGAGAACGGCACCGGCGCGATCACCATCAATGGCCGCGACATCGATGAGTATTTCGGCCTGGAGACCCTGAAGATGGTCGTCCGTCAGCCCCTGAACGCCACCAACACCCTGGGCAAGGTGGACATCGTTGCCACCGTCGAGGGCGGCGGCGTGTCCGGCCAGGCCGGCGCTCTGCGCCACGGCATCAGCCGCGCCCTGCTGTTGGTGAACCCCGAGTACCGCGCCATTCTGAAGAAGGCCGGTTTCCTGACCCGCGATCCTCGTATGAAGGAGCGCAAGAAGTACGGCCTCAAAGCCGCTCGTCGCGCTCCCCAGTTCAGCAAGCGCTGATCGAGACTTCAAAATGCCCAAAAACCCTGGAAACTCAACGGTTTCCGGGGTTTTTCTTTTTGGTTCTGCTGTTTCCTTTTGAGGAAATTTGATGCTCTCTATCCCGTTTTTAATGGGTTAACCATAGGGGAAAACCGAGTTTGGAGCGATGAATGGGTTAAAAAATAGGGGAAAATCCCCTCCATTCCGAGCCCTGCGAGACGCATCTATAGAGACAATTTTCCCCTCCCAGTATCTTTGTTTTGCTTTGAATTCTTTTGGCGAAGTTTATTCCCGTTTATACCATATACGGATGGTTGAGGCCCAGTTACCCATTGCGGTAGCTGGGCCTTTTTTGTTTTCAGATATTCCAATGATGAATGCTCGAAGGAGGAGCCCGTGAAAAATTTTTTTAGAAATTTCTCCGGAGACTTAATTTTTGCCCTTTCCCGTGATCTACCACTTGAGGGGCAAAAACCTCTCACCTGTTCCTTGACAATCGAATACACATTCAACAGGTACATTCCTGATCGGGGGCGAAGGCCCCAGCCGGATGAAGGTGCGCCACGAACTTCCTGTCCGCAAGGGTTATCACGGAAAGCAAGGTTGGTAGCGATTCCGAACCATTCTGAAATATCCGATTGCTACGGATAAGGCGATGAAACGATTCAGGGACAATGATACTTCCCTATGGGGCTGGCGGAGTACCCGGCAGAGGTGAGATTCCTATGAGTTCGGTCAGCAGCCGGACGCCTGTTGATTTCCTTTTCTGCATTTTGGGTTCGAGGAAAAATGAAATGCAGCGACGAAAGCCCCAAAAGGTATTTTGAGGCTTTCGTGGATCAGAAATGATTCAAATAAAGAGAAAGGAGGAAAACCCCATGGAAAACTGTAAGGTGATCGCCATCACGAATCAGAAGGGCGGCGTCGGCAAGACGACAACCGCAGTCAATCTCGGCGTGGGACTTGCAAGCTCCGGGAAACGGGTTCTGTTGGTGGATGCTGATCCGCAGGGCAGCTTAACCGTGAGCCTCGGCGTAAAGAACCCAGACGAGCTGGATGTATCGCTGTCTTCCCTTATGCAGTCAGTCATTGATGATGAGTCGCTTGCGGAGGGTGCAATTATCCGGCACCAGGAAGGGGTGGATTTGCTCCCCTCGAACATTGAGCTCTCCGGTATGGAAACGGGCCTGTTCAATGTTATGAGCCGCGAGTATGTTCTGAAGAATGCCATCGACGGCATGAGAAAAAGCTACGACTACATTCTGATTGACTGTATGCCCTCTCTGGGCATGATGACGGTCAACGCGTTGGTTGCGGCAGACAGTGTGATTATCCCGTCTCAGCCGAATTTCCTGTCAACCAAA
Organism: uncultured Clostridia bacterium; assembly: GCA_945878665.1. Lineage (GTDB taxonomy): Bacteria > Bacillota > Clostridia > Oscillospirales > Oscillospiraceae > Vescimonas. Next base: position 49,501 of record CAMDUN010000012.1, read on the forward strand.
GGTCTTAACCTGCTTCTGCGCTCCATTTCAAAGATCAAGCGGCAGATCAACCCGAGATTAAAGATTGACGGCATTTTGCTGACGATGGTGGATAACCGCACCAACAACGCCAAGGCGATTATTTCCTCGCTTCGTTCCACCGTGGGAGAGAACATCCGCGTGTTCCGTTCCGAAATTCCTTTTTCGGTAAGAGCTGCGGAGTGCAGTCTTTCCGGAGAAAGCATCTTCTCTCACGACAGGAACGGCAAGGTCGCAGCAGCGTATGAGGATCTGACGAAGGAGGTGACAGAGCTTGAAGAGCGCGCAAAAAATCGATCTGGGCCTGACCGGGTACGATGAGCTTTGTCTATTGCATTGGATCGCCTTCCTTTGATGATTTTTCACTGAAAGGTTATCGTTGCGCCAAAATACTCGCCGTGGTATAATAAAAGTGAAAGAAATTTGATCACATGAATCAAATTGCCACTTTGGGAAGCGATGCAGGCTTCAGCATCTTTTCCTACGGAGATCGGGTCATTCGCTTCAAAGCGCCGTATTCATTAGAGCGATATACCGCCGTTAAGGAATGGGACAATGGGTATCTTGTGGTCATGGCCAAGTACCGCCACACCCCGCATCCCGAGGAGGAATACATTGGCCTCCTCCCGATATTAAACGGTCTGTATATCAAACGCCCAGGAGTTTTTGAAGCCAATCAAGGAGGCCTCGATTGCAAATGGTTGCTATTAAGCAGTTCGCCGATGATGCGGATGTTATCATCTTATAAATACCTACACATATAGATATTCTAAGGAGGTGCGGAGCTGTGACTTTACACCAGCTGCAATACTTCGCGGAGATTGTGCGTCAGCGCAGCTTCACCCGGGCTGCCCGGCAGCTTCATATCAGCCAGCCCGCACTGAGCAAAAGCGTGCGCCTGCTGGAGCAGGAATTTGAAGCCGAATTCATCGACCGAAACGCCAAGGACTTTGCGCTCACCGACAGCGGGGCCTTGTTTTACGAGTATGCGCAAAAGCTGCTGGCTTTTACAGACGCCCAAACCCGGGAGATCCGACAGCGCATTCAAAGCGCCGCCGACACCCTGCACATCGGAATTCCTCCCACCTCCGGCTCCATTTACTATCACACCCTCATCAGCCAGTTTCAGGCGACCTACCCGGATATTGTTCTGCAGATCACGGAGGTACCGTCCCGGCGCATCCTCTCCCTTCTGGATGAAGGACAGTTGGACCTGGGTGTGGTACTGGAGCCCATATCCCGGGAAGCGTATGTGACCCGGCCGGTGGTGCGGTCGGAGATCGTGGCGGTGGTCTCCCGGGATCACCCGCTGGCCGGCTGCGGAACAATCAGCCTGTCCCGGCTGCGGGATGAGCCTCTACTGATGATCTCCCAGGACTTCATGTTCAGCGGCGTGGTGGAGAGCCTGTGCCGTCAGGCAGGCTTTGCGCCCCAAGTGGCCTTTGAAAGCTCCCAGTGGGATCTGCTCTATGAGATGGCTTTGGACGGCCGGGGCGTGGCTTTCTTCCCGAAAGCGCTTATGGACAAGCATCCCCGGTCAGAGGCCGTATGCTTGCATCTGCAGGATCCTGCCGCCCCCTGGATACTGTCGGTGGCGTATCGAAAGGAGCGGTTTTTATCGACCCCTATGCAGCTCTTTTTGGAGCTATGCAAACCATGAGCTCAGAAAACGGTCTCGGTATCGAGGCCGTTTTTGCTTCATAAATTCAAGTTATAGGTAATAAATAACGGGTATTTTACAGGCAAAGCAAAACCGGGTATTCTAAAAGGGACAAAACCCGATAAATTCTGCCAAGCAGGGAAAGGATCGCTTATGAACAGATATCAGGAAGAATACAACCGCAAGAAAATGTCCGCCCGGCAGGTGCTGGAGAACATTCAGAGCCGAGACTTTGTTTTCACACCCATGGCCGCCTCCTGCCCGGACGCACTGATGGGTGAGCTGCAGCATCTTAAGGACACCGGTGTAAAAGATGTCATTCTGCAGAGCTGCATCCCCTCGGTGGACTATCCCGTGTTTCACGACCCGGAAATGAAGGCTGTCATGGCACACCACGGCTGGTTCTTCACCGCAGGTCTGCGCAAGGCCAACGCCCAGCGTCTGGTAAGTGCCGTACCTCAGCACTCCACCAGCATCCTGCGTAAGACTCTGGATCGCATCCGCTATGAAGGCCGCCGCCCGGTGCTGCTTACAACCGTATCTCCCATGGACGCACGGGGCTATATGTCCCTTTCCATCAGCTCCATCTACGAAATGGATGTGGTGCGGGCCGGAGCTGTCCTTCTTGTGGAAGTAAACCCCAACTATCCCCGCACCTTCGGTGACACCATGGTGCACATCTCTCAGGTAACGGCACTGGTAGAGTCTGACCGCCCCATTCTCTGCGTAGACCCCGCCCCCTATACGGAGGTAGATGCCACCATCGGCAAATATGTGGCCTCCCTGGTAGAGGACGGCTCCACCATCCAGTTGGGCATCGGTAACATTCCCAACGCTGTTGCCAATGAGCTGAAGTCCAAAAAACATCTGGGCATCCACACAGAGATGTTCACCGAAACCATGGTGGACCTTATTGAGTGCGGTGCCGTGGACAACACCCAAAAGGGCTTTAATGACGGCGTGAGTATATGCTCCTTCACCATGGGCAGCCGCCGCCTGTATGACTTTTTGGATGATAACCCCATGGTGCTTTTCAAGTCCAGTACCTACTCCAATGACCCCTACACCATCGGCCGCAACAATAAATTCGTGTCCATCAATGCCACGCTGGAGATGGATCTAACCGGTCAGGCTGCCAGCGAATCCGTGGGCCCGGTGCAGTTCTCCGGCTCCGGCGGCCAGGCCGAGACCATTCAGGGCGCACAAATGTCCCCCGGCGGCAAGTCCATTCTTGCCATGCACTCCACTTACACAGATCGGGACGGTAAGCTCCATTCCAAGATTGTCCCCATGCTGACACCTGGCGCTGCCGTGACCACCTCCCGCAATGATGTGGACTATGTGGTCACCGAGTATGGCATTGCCTGGCTTCGGGGTCTGACTATCGCCGAGCGTGTGCAGGCGCTCACGAAAATCGCCCACCCAGACTTCCGAGCTTGGCTGCTGGAGGAAGCAGAGAAGAATCATATCTGGTGATTTACCTCTCTATACCAAGACAAGACCCGGTGCTTCGGCACCGGGTCTTGTCTATAAAAGAGAGTGAAATCAAACGATTCAGTTGGCTGTCCAACCGCCGTCGATGGGCAAAGCGATGCCGGTAATGGACGCTGCCGCGTCGGAGCAAAGAAACTTCACAATAGCGCCGATATTCTCCGCCGGAACCATCTTCTTAATGGCCGCCTTGGAGAGCATGATATCGGAAATGACCTTTTCCTCAGGGATGCCGTGGGTCTGAGCCTGCGCTGCGATCTGCTTTTCCACAAGGGGAGTCATAACATAGGCAGGGCAGATGGCATTGCAGGTGATGCCCTGGGGGCCACCTTCCATGGCTGCCGTCTTGGTAAAGCCGACGAGCCCGTGCTTGGCGGACACATAGGCGCTCTTGAATTCCGAGGCCACCAGGCCGTGGATAGAGCTCATATTGATAATGCGTCCCCAGCCCTTTTCCTTCATATAGGGCCAGCAGTACCGTGTCAGCAGGAAAGGTGCTGTGAGCATAAGGCTGATGATGAAGTCCCACTTATCCTCCGGGAACTCCTCAATGGGACACACATGCTGCACGCCCGCTACATTGGCCAGAATGTCCACACCGCCGAAACGCTCCACGGTAAACTCCACCAGGCGGCGGCAATCCTCCCGCTGTGTCAGGTTCCCCACAAAGGGTACGCCGCCCAGCTTGCGGGCAGACTCATTGAGCAGAGCCTCGTTCACATCGGCCATGACGACCTGCGCGCCCTCTTGACGCAGTGCCTGAGCCACCGCATAGCCGATACCGCTGGCAGCGCCGGTAACAATAGCAGTCTTTTCAAATAACATATGTATTCCTCCTGTGTTCAGAGAATGAATTTCTGCAGCAGAGCCACCACCCGATCCTCGTGATCCAACATACAGCCGTGGCCGCTGCCGGAGATCAGCTGCTCCTCGTACCGGCCGCCAACTGCGCGATACCGCTCCAGCACATACCGCATCTGTTCTACCATGGGTTGAGGGGGGAATTGATCCGCTCCGGGATAGCCGGGCAGGACTCCCATTTGCCCCAATACCGCCACATCACATACACTGTGGTCGGATACCATCACATCCTTGTCGCCCCGAATCCACTGAATAGGCATTTGGGGCTGTACATCCGCCAGGGCGGAAAGGTCGCAGTATTGCACGGACATTGTGTTGGACACGCCCTTGGCGCCACTCTTAGCGTATGGCCATTGGGCGCAGGGAATGCTGTCGCCCTGGCACATATCATCTCCCGTCTTGCACAGGAGTATAGAGTCAATGTATTTTTCCCGCTGCGCTTCCGGGAGCTTATACCCGGCGGCCACATACACACTGTCAATGACCTGACCGGGCAGAGTGCGGTCACCGGTGCGGATAGCCTGCAGCAAGGCTTGGTTTGTGCAGGCCGCGCCGCTGCCCAGTCCCGCAGGCTCCACCGGAGTACCCGCCTCCCCGTAGCTGCCGCCAAAGCCGAAGGGCGAAAGCGGCGCCTGGAGGATCAGGCTCTGCACCTGCCGGGGGTGGTCAATGGCATACTGCATAGCCACGCCTCCACCCATGGACCAGCCGAAAAGATGAAAGCGATCCCAGCCCACAGCATGCAAAAACTCGGCAATATCGTCGGAAAAATCCCGCATTCCCCGGGTGGCGTCAATGGGCAGAGCAGAGGAATGGCCAAAGCAGCGGAAGTCCGGTGCCAGCATTTCAAAATCATCTGCCAAACGCTCCATCAGATGCTCATAGAAAACAGCGGAAGAAACATTGCCGTGGAGCAACAGCAGGCGAGGCATACCGGGTGTGCCGGCTGAAAGATAAGCCGTGGTAAGCCGTGGCGTTGTAATTGTATGATAGGATAAACTCATAGCTTCGCTCCTCAGATGTCAAACTTCACTTGCGGCAGCCCCGCAAAGCCCGCAATAAGCGAGGTAAACAGCGCAGGCTGCTCGTACATAGAGGCATGACCGCAATTCGGCAGGATCACATGATGGCAGTCCTTTATATGGGCGGCCAAATACTCCTGCTCCTTCAGGGGGGTGAGATAATCCTCTTGGCAGGACACCACCAAAGTGGGACACCGCACCTGGTCCAGTCTGTCCCGCAGATCATAGCTTTCGGAGCTGTCCGTCAGGCGACGCATGGCGCCGATAAAATCCGAATTTTCAAACAGCGGGATCAGCAGTTTTTTTCGATTTTCCATCCACGCATGGCGCTTAGTATAAAAGTCCGGCGAATAGATCACCGGAATAGCGGTGTGATAATACGCTTCACCGCTGTCGGAAGCCAAATTCCATGCCCGGCCAATATCTCCCAGCCACCAGCCGGTAGCAGCCGTGGCGTTGAGGAGAATCAGGCGGTCGGTCATTTCCGGATAGGTAACAGCAAATTCCAGCGCTACCTCACTGCCGTAGGAAATGCCCGCCACGCAGGCGCTTTGCAGGTTTAAATGCTCCAACAGTCTCCGAACCACCTGCACCTGGATGCCGTGGTCGTAGGTCTGGCCCACCATTTTTTCGCTCTTTCCCTGATCCAGAAAATCCACCAGGATCAGTCGATTGTTTACAGACAAGGCATCAACAAAGGGCTGCCAGCTTACGCAGGACATCATGATGCCGTTGAGCAGGACCAGGGGCCTGCCTTGGCCATGGGATTCAAAATAGATGTGTCTGCCGTCCATTTCAAATGTAGGCATAAGGGACACCATCCTTTCACTTTCCGGTCAGCGGCCGCCTATGGCGGCCACTGACCTCAATAATATGTCGCTTACTTGGTGGCAGCCACCACATCCGCCAGAGACATGATGGGGCTCACGGGCGTCAGGGCATATACCCCGGCGTCATTCTTGCTCAGGCTCACGCAGTTCAGTGCCAGAGCGGTAACGCCCAAACGGTCGCCGCCGGCATAGCTGATGGTTCCGCCCATGGGGATGGAGAACTCGGTCTCCTCCATGATTTTGGCAAAGTTGGCATAGTTCAGCTCCAGGCCCGCCTTATCCACAGCCTGCAAAGCCTGCACGAAGATGCTGCCGGCTATGTATCCGGCCATGGCATAGGAGTTCAGTGCGTAGGTACTGCCGGACTCACCGTTGGCAAGCTCCCAGGCGCTCATGGCGGTATAGAAAGTGGTATAATCGGCCATACCTGCCTCGGTGGTTACATCCAGCCAGGCGGTGCAGTAGACCATACGGCTGTCGGTGATGGCACCGCTGTCCACAAAGGCACCCAGGGTAGTGGCAGAAGCGTTAACATAAGAGGTGACTACATTCACATTGTAGTTCACATCCCGCATGGTGTTCATCAGCGTAGCCAGGGGGTTCTGATTCATGCAGGCGATCACCACATCGCACCCGGCGTTTTTCAGCACATTCACAGCAGCGGAGAAATCGGTGGCGGACGCCTCCACCTCCTGCACGGTCAGCTGGGCCTTCAGGTCCTCGTTCTCACGCTTTACGCCTGCCAACAGGCCGGCGCCTGCGTCATCGGTGGTGGCAATGACACCCACCTTGGTACCGCCCAGACCCATGCCGTTCGCCTTGGGGGCAACAGCCCGGGCCAGCAGCACACGGCCCTCGGCGCTGTAAATGGGCTGTACGGAGTAGATGACCGCATCATTGCCCTTGGCGCCTTCCTGATACAGATCGTCAATGCCGGTGGCGGCATAGACCATCGGGACACCCTTTTCCTTCAGATAATCCAAGGTTGCGCCTACGGTATTGGTGCCGAAGTGACCCACAATGGCGAACACCTTATCGGTTTCCACCAGCTGCTTGGTGTAGGTCATGCCCTGCGCACCATCAAAGCCGTCGTCATAGTGCTTGAGGACAATGCTCTTGCCCTGGAAGCCGCCGGCATCGTTATAGGCCTTGAAGGCAGCCTCCATGCCAGCATTGAAGGGTACGCCCACGGTGGCGTAGGCGCCGGTGGTGGCGGCGGTGTTGCCCACAAGGATGGTGTCGTCGCTGACACCCTGCACCTCTACAAAGGGCTTATAATCACCGTTGGAATCGTCGCTCTTGCTGCCGCAGCCCACCAAAAGGGTGCACAGCATCGCTGCTGCCAGTAGCAGGGAAAGAAACTTTTTCATGGTTCATTCTCCTTTTTTATTTTATATGCTCAGGCTCTTTTCAGAGCGGTAAGCCGTTTATTTTTTATTGCCCAAATAGGCTTCAATAAGTCGCTCGTCCCGGACCAGCTGGCTGGCAGGGCCGTGCATACTGATCTTGCCCAGCTCCAGCACATAGCCGTAATCCGCAATTTTCAGCGTGGCCAAAGCGTTTTGCTCCACCATGAGGATGGTCGTCCCCTCGGATCGGATGGCCTGGAGGGTCTTGAAAATATCCTGAATGATCAGCGGAGCCAGGCCCAAGGAAGGTTCATCCAGCAGCAGAATCTCCGGGTCCGCCATCAGCGCCCGGCCAATGGCCAGCATCTGCTGCTCACCGCCGGAGAGGGTTCCCGCCTGCTGACGCCGCCGCTCCTTCAAAATGGGAAACAGTTCCTGCACCCGATCCATGTTTTTCTGATACTGCTTGGCACTTTTGATGCAATAGGCTCCTGCCTTGAGGTTTTCCTCCACGGTCAGTCCGGCAAAAATCAGCCGGCCCTCCGGAGACATATTCACGCCCATACGGGCGGTTTTGTATCCTCGCTGGCCCAATATCTCCGTCTCACCCAGATGAACGGAGCCATACGCCTTTACCATACCGGTGATGGCCCGGAGTGTGGTGGTCTTTCCTGCGCCGTTGGCTCCCAGCAGCGCCACAAGGGTCCCCTTCTCCACATCCAGATCAATTCCCTTTACTGCCTGAATGGGTCCGTAATTGACCTGGAGGTTTCTGACTTCCAGCAGCGCCATTACTTCTCCACCTCCTCGTCGCTCTCACCCAAATACGCTTTCTGTACCTGCGGATCCTTCTGAATCTCCTCCGGCGTTCCGATTGCCAGGAGCTTCCCGAAGGAAATGGCACATACGGTCTGACAAATGTTCATCACAAGTCCCATGTCATGCTCTACCAGCAAAATGGTGCAGCCCATGGTATCCCGGATGCGGCGAATCAGCTCCGCCAGCTCCAAAGTCTCCGTGTCGTTCAGACCTGCGGCAGGCTCGTCCAATATAATCAGCTGGGGGTCGCACATCAGTGTGCGTGCGATCTCGATTTTCTTCAGAATCCCGTAGGGCAGGCCTGCGGCATACCAATCTCTGTACTCCGTAAGGCCCATGAATTCCAGCACACGGAGGGCCTTCTCCCTTATAATGCGCTCCTGCTTCTTCAGCGTCGGCAGGTGTAGAGCCTGAGACAAAATCCCCGCCGTAAACTGCCGATGCCCCGCAATAAGCAGGTTATCCAGTACGGAGACCTCCCGAATCACCTCCACATTCTGAAAGGTGCGGACGATACCCTGCAGCACCACATCGTGTACCTTTTCCTCCGGCAAGGAGATGACCTCGCCTGCCTTGTTTTCAAACAGCAGTGTGCCGGAGGTAGGCTTATAAAACTGGGTGATACAGTTGAACACAGTGGTTTTACCTGCACCGTTGGGACCGATGAGGCCGAAAATTTCACCCTTTTTCACATCAAAGGAAAGGCCGTCTACAGCGTGGACACCACCGAAATACATACACAGATCCTGCACTCGTAGCACCACGCCCTCCGGCAGCCCCGGTCTGTCAGCCGGAGCGAGCTGCAGTTTTCCCAAGGCGTCTGAGAGCTTTTGGATCTTGCTATCCTCCGCTTGCCGGATCGTTTCCATCTGCTTCTGTGCCGCCTTCTCCTGCTCTGCCCGAAATGCGTCTACCTTCCGCTCAATATCGGAAACAGCCGCTTCCCGCTCTGCCCCGTCACCGGGCATATCCGTCAACTGGGCACTGATCTCCCGCTGTAATCGGCAGCTGTACTGATTCCGAAGCTCCTCATGCTCCTTTTGCAGCTGCTGCAGCTTCTCCTCCTCTCGCTCTGCACAGGCAGGATCCTTCGAGATAGCCTTAGCTGCCCGGGTGGAGGCCTGCTTCCGAACAAATGCCATGTCGGCATCGAATTGCGCCATGCGGCTGTCGAACACGATCTTGCCGGCCTCCTCCGCCGGAATCCAATCGGGATGCGCGGTATACAGCTCCCGCATAAGCTGTGTGCGGTAAGCGTCCGTTTTTTTCCGGGCCTGCTCCTGACAGTCCCGCAGGAGAATGTCCCTGTAGTCCTTTTCGGCGCAGAGCATGGTTTTTCTGCGCATCATTTTTCTGTACGCTCTGTCAGTTCTGGCCATAACCGTCCATCCTCCTTTGCGTATTGGCAGCGAATTTTGCTGTTTTTCTCTTTTGCATAAGGTTCCCCATCATCTGAGCTATGCCGCCGGGGAAGAACATTACGATGAGGATGATGAGCAGACCCGTAATCATGGTGATGAACGCCGGGTTCTCCACGAAGAAGGGAATCTTGCTCAGGAGCGTTGACTGCAGTCCGTAGATGATGAACACCCCGAAAGTGGTACCCCATAGAGACTTGGCTCCGCCGATGACCACAGCGCCTAAAATGTTCAGGGAGGTTGCCATGCTCAGCAGCGTGGAGGTAGAGGTAGTCATGTTCCGCAGGAGCATCATGTACATAAGTCCCGCAATAGCGGCATACACCGTGGAGATCACGAAGGCCAGTACACGGTACTTCATCAGATTAATACCCATGGCTTGGGCGGCGGAGGTGCTGTTTTTCACCGACAGCAGCGCCCGGCCGATAGGACTGCGGATAAGGTTGGAGGTAATGAACAGCAGCAGGACAAACAGCGCCAGGATCAGCAGATACACCTGCTCCTCTCCGATCTTTACACCGAAGAGCCGTACCTTGGACATATCCAGCTTGATAGAGGATTTCAGAGAAATGAAGGTGTTACGCAGAATTTCCGAGAGGCCCAGCGTCAGGATTGCCAGATAAATTCCCTCGATCCGCAGGGAGATAAAGCCTACCAGCACGCCGCTGAACAGACTTATCATCACCGTAACGATAAAGGCGATGCCGAAAGGTGCTCCGTATACCTGCATGAAATAGTAGGCAATGTATGCCCCGATTCCTACAAACCCCGCCGTGCCCAGGGAAGCCAGACCGGAGTAGCCCATGAGCAGGCAGAAGCCAATGGCCATAATGGCATAAATCATGGTGTTTCCCACAGCAAAGACGAAGGAGCTGGTCAGAACGCCCAGCTGTGCCAGCAACGGAAAAACGCCCAATATCACCCCAAAAATCAAATATTGGGTCCCGGGAACTGCCAACAGCTTCTTTATCTTTTCTCCGGCGCTCACCTTGCCGCAATCGCTGTAAACCAGATTCAGATATTCCTTTTTAACATTCAAGTCCGTCATAATCACACCTTCTTTACCACTTTCTTCCCAAACAGGCCCTGGGGCTTGAGGAGGATGATGGCCAGCAGAAGGACATACACAATGACCATCTGCCAGCGGCTGATGTCATAAAAGGCAGGGAAATTCGCCAAAAAGCCCACACAGTTGGACAGAACCGGGATCAGAACCGCTCCTACAATGGGGCCGTAGAAGGTGGCAAATCCCCCCAGAATGCAGGCAAGGAATGCGTTGACCTGGATGGTACCCATAAAAGAGGTGCTGATCATGGCGCCGCCGCCGGCATACATCACGGCGGCCAGCACGCCTAACGCACAGGCCAGTGCCCAGGAGATGGCCGTGATGACATGGGTATTGATCCCCATAAGCTCGGCGGTAAACTCACTGGAGGCTGTGCAGCGGACACCCAGACCCCACTTGCTGTATTTCAGCAGCAGGAACAGGGCTGCCAGCACCACGGCGGTAATAGCGGCACAGATCAGCGCATGTTTTGTCAGCACGATCTCCCCGCCAAAGGCACGAAGCACCACATTAGACTCCACACCTGCCTTGGTGGTATTATAAAAGGATTCAAAGGGAATGAACTCAGGATTGCCGAACACCAGCGGAATGCCGCCGTAGAACAGGGACACAAATCCCATGGTGATAATCTGTTTTCCCAGCTCTCCCACATGGCGTCCCTTGCGGAACACCATCAGGTCGATAAAAAGGCCGATAACGACACCCACGATCATGCCGGGCAGCACGCCCAGGTAAACCGGGACCCCCCACCGGTTCAGACATTCTGCCACTACATAGCAGCCAAAGGCTGCGATAGATCCCTGGGCAAAATTGGCCGTGGTGGATGTCCGAAAAATAATGGTTACAGAGAACGCCGACAGCGCCGTCACGCATATACTCAGCAGCGATCCGCAAACCGTAGACAAAAATGCGGCAAACATGAGTGCGCTCCTCCTTTTTCTTTATGTGGTGAATTATAGTTCACATATTGTGGCTTTATAATATATTGTATATGGCGTTTTTGTCAATATCAACTTAACAACATTGTGAATTTTTTAATTTTTGCACAAATTTTTCGTCAAGTAATTGCATAATATGACAAATAATTCAAGTGAATTGGAGTTTATGTATTTTGCTTGTTTTTTTAGGTTATTTTGTTGACATCAGCCTCAAAACACGCTATCCTATACACAGCTTTACACAGAAAAGGAGCATAGCCAATGAACAGCAAGCTTGACTTGGTAGTAGTTATCCCAGAAAGCGAAGAAGGCCGCCGCAGTTTTGATCGATTGGTCAAGGCCGCTGAGGACCTTTTCAGCCAGCAAGGGTATCGCAGTACCACCATCAAGGATATCGCCCAAAGCGCCGGACTGTCCGTGGGGGCGTTTTACATTTATTTCCGCAGTAAGTATCAAATATATGTCTATATTATGCAAAGCTTTGCCTTTCGCCTTCAGAATTATCTGGATTCCCGGGCCGGAAAGATCACCGGAGACCTCATTGAACGCCAGGTGGAGTACATTATGGAGTTCATTGGCTTTGCCTATAAAAATCCCGCCTGCTATAACCTAATCTTCGAGTCCCTGTACATTGACCGGGATCTTTTCCTGCAATATTACTACCAGTACGCCCAGCGATATGTGCCTGCGCTGACCAAAAGCCGCGCCCTGCCCGAAGGAATGGACCCTATGCTCTGGTCCTTCATCAACATGGGCATCGGCAATTTCATCGGCCTGAAGGTGCTGGCAGAAAACGACGCCGGCCCAGAGCAGATGGAAAAGATACGCCAAACTCTGCGCATCCTTCTGCGTTCAGGATTGTCAAAAGCCGAGGAGGAGTAAATCTCACCCCTGTCCGGCCATTGCCGGCCGTAAATCTTTCGCTCTCACGCAGTTGGCCAATACCGTCAAATGATCGTTGAGAATCCTTTTCCGATCGCATATGCGTTTCCGCCTTTTTCCGCAGAATCTTTTATCACAAGTATTAGCCCACTCCTAATTATTTGGCTTGTTTCCCCTCCAGTTTTCGACACGCTTAAAGGATAACTGTTTATTGGGCGTGGACCAATTTCTTCCCGGCCTCCGCGGATCAATTATAGCTCGACCACGATAGATTCTCCCTATGACATACAAAAACGCCCCATTTATTGCTTGTTTCGGTTGGACGGCTTAGGCTTGTCAGGGATCGCCTCATCCGCCTTGGGTGGGCGACCCCTGCGAGCCCCAACCAATTTTTCCGTTTTCTGGTTTTCAGTCATAGTCTTTTCTGCTTTCGGCGGACTGCCACGGCACAGCTTTTTCGGCTTCTATAATTGGAAAGAACATGGCTTTTCGCTGAATGGAAAGCGAAGCTGACTCGGGCTGGGGCGGTCTGTGTTAAAACGATAATTTTTTTGAAAATAATCTTGACAAATTTTGTCAAGATTAATATGATGGGACTAACAAGCAAGCGAAAAGAGGATACGGAGCATGATTATCACCAAAGAGACGGACTACGCGATGCGCATTTTGCGGGTGCTGCTGGACGAAGAGAAGCACTCCGCCGCCGAGATGGCGGAGACGGAGCTGATCCCCATGCAGTTTGCCT
>CAMDUN010000013.1:0-56769 GCA_945878665.1 uncultured Clostridia bacterium
CACCGCATAAAAGCACCCAGTGACTTCACGGTAACCACGAACACCGCATAAAAGCACCCAGTGACTTCACGGTAACCACGAACACCGCATAAAAGCACCCAGTGACTTCACGGTAACCACGAACACCGCATAAAAGCACCCAGTGACTTCACCGCCCTTTTGCTGGGGCAGGGAAGTCACTGGGTCAGTGTATTAGTGGGTCAGTGGCAGCGTCACTTTAGCAGATTAAAGTAACGGATTGAAAATCTGAAAAATTTTCGAGCCGCTATTCGTACCCCTCCCCGGCTCTGGCGCGGCGGGGGCACCCCCGGGGGAGGGGCAGATACCCGGTAGGAGTAGGGTTACTTACTACATAGATTAAGCACCCTACACCCAGCAGCCCTTGTGTATCAAGGGCTGCTGGGGGTTTTCACTTCTCGTCAGGCAACCTGCTGGCAACCATAGCCTCCAGTTCCTCGTCTGTCAGCTGTGTCAGATCGAGGGACTTCACCGGTTTATCGGTGACGTTCATCTGGTAGGACTCCGTGGGCTTCTCACCCACCGTGTCACGGACAAAGCGCGCCGCCTCGATGTCGCCGTCTACTGCTTTAGCAGTAGCAGCAAAGGCCATCGCACCGCCGTATGTGGCCGGAAAGCCCGCCTCTTTGAGCTTTTTGGCCTTCTCTTTATCGTCTATGGGGGACGACAGGATCAACGACAGCAGCTCTCTTTGTGTTCTGTATTTTCTCTTGGCCTCGGCGGATGCCTTGCCAGCCCTCACTCCCTGCGCTCTCCGTTCCTCGGGGGTTAGCTTAGAATAATAATCTAACAGCGCGTTGTTGTTAGGCCTCTGTCCTTTCTGCAACATAAACGCCATCTCCTTTCGTTCCTTCGTCTATATCCAGTATATATAATAGCACACTCAGTAACTGACATTCACTGACAAGGTTACGTATAACGTTGACCAAGATTAAATAGAACGAGTCAATAGGTTTTAGGTTAGAAAAATAATCACCAGTGCTCACACTGGTGATTATTTTTCAACCGTTAGGAGTATTTGAGAAAAATTTTCAACGAAAATTTTTCTCAAATACTCCGTAAAAACCTATTGACTCTATTTGGGTAGAAGTAGGGGCTGTCAATCGCGCGCCACAATGAGGGCCGTGGCCAGCGCCGCTGGCCGACAGCCGTGAGCCGACAGGAGGTCTGCCGGACGGTGTGCACCTTTACAAGTTAATGGTTGTCTCTAACCAGAAAAGAGACTTGAGTATCCTCTGCTAAAGCAGACCAGAGCTCCCTATGGGAGTGTGGGAAGTCTGCGATGACGTAAAGCAAGATACTGACTGGGTCAGCTATGTTGGTATCCTCCGATACCACCTGATGAGTCCTTTTCTCAAGATAAAAGGACGAAACTACATATCCCTCGGGATATGTAGTCGTGGGATGTCTTGAACTTCCCCAAAATTTAGGAGGATGAAAAGTATGAATACTAACACCAACGAGCTGACTAACTGCATGAACTGTGGCTGCACTGATGAGGAACTGTTTACCGTTATGGTTGACGGCGAGGAAAAGACCCTTTGTGCGGATTGCCTGTACGAAATGGGATGGGATCGTTGCGGTGACTGTGGCAAATGGACGGAGGATCTCATCTCCATCAACGATGGAGAGAACTACGTCTGCGAGTCCTGCGCCGATGACTACTACCGTTGCGATGAGTGCGGGGAGTACTACACTCAGGATCGTGTCTACACAGATGACTACGGTAACGTAGTCTGTCATGACTGCTACGATAGACAGTGCTACAACACCTGTGCCGACTGTGGCCGTCTGATGGATGAATACAACAGTAACTTCTGCGAGGCCGACGAAGAGTACTACTGCGATGCCTGCTACGAGGCGCACCAGCACAGCACGGGTGTCGAGGATTATAGCTACAAGCCGTCTCCCGAGTTCCATGCCCGCACCTCCGAGCACGAAGAGCGTAAGCTCTTCATCGGTGTAGAGCTGGAAGTGGACGACGGCGACGACGCCGGTGACCTGTGCCGTGACCTGCACGGGCTGGATCAGCCCATCTACATGAAGCACGACGGCTCCCTGGGCGATGAGGGCGTGGAGATCGTCACGCACCCCTGCACGCTGAACTACCACCAGTACGAGCTCAAGTGGGGCGCGATCATCCATGCCTGCGAGAGTAACGGGTACAAGTCCCACAACACGACCACCTGCGGCCTGCACACCCACGTCAACCGCAACGTGTTCGGGGACGACGAGTACAGCCGCCGCGCCGGGTGCGCCAAGCTGGTGCTGCTGGTGAACGCGCTGTGGGACAAGCTGGTGACGTTCTCCCGCCGGAAGCCGGACAGGCTGGAAAGCTGGTCTGCCCGTCCCTACCTTCGCGAGTGGGACGACATCACCAGAGGTGATTTCGATGGCAACGACGATGATCTGATCGAAATGGCCTACGCCACGGAAGATCGGGGACGCTATCAGGCCATCAACCTGACCAACTACGCCACCGTGGAGTTCCGCATGTTCCGGGGCACGCTCAAGCGCAGCACCCTCATGGCCACCTTGCAGTTAGTCAGCAACATGACGCGCTACGCCGCCGCCCACACACCTACGGCGTGTGTACACGCCACATGGGCGGACGTGCTGGGCGTGGAGCAGTACAAAGAACTGACTGCGTACTGCACCGAACGCGGCCTTCAGGCGGCCTGAAGGCCGCCTGTATCCCACCTGATGAGTGCCGGACGGCAACCGGCCGAAACTCCCTCTTTAGAGGGAGTAGTGGGAAGCCATTTCCACAAAACAAAATTTAGGAGGATGACCAATATGTGCATAATTGCTGCTAAACCTGCCGGAGTTGCTATGCCGGACAACGACACCCTGCGCACCATGTGGAACGTCAACAGCGACGGCGCGGGCTTCATGTACGTGGAAAAGGGCGCTGTACGTATCGAGAAGGGCTTTATGAAGTATAAGAACTTCATAAAGGCTTTGGAGAAAGTCGGCGCACGCCTCGACCTGACCGCCACGCCCGTCGTCATGCACTTCCGCATCACCACCCACGGGGGCACGCTGCCCGAGAACACGCACCCCTTCCCGATCACGGAATCGCTGGGCGCACTGAAAAAGCTCAAGTCCACCACGGACGTGGGCGTGGCGCATAACGGGATCATACCCATCACCCCGCGAAAGGGTATCTCCGATACCATGGAGTACGTTCTCTCTCAGCTTGCACCGCTGAAAAAGGCTCTGCCGACGTTCTACAAGAACAAGTACGCCATGCAGCTCATCGAGAACGCCATCGACAGCAAAATGGCCTTCCTGACTAAGGAAGGCCGTATTTACACCATCGGCGACTTCAACGAGAAGGACGGTGTGCTGTACTCCAACCATTCCCACGAGAAGTGGTACAGCCGGTACACCTATGGAAAGTACTCCACGTACCCCTTCGACTGCTTCGCAGAGAACGACGAGTGGGACGACATCGTGCCCTCCACGTGGATCGCGTGCAGCTGGCTGCCGGACGGCTGCTACATTAAGGACGACACCAACGGTGCCCTGTATGAAGCTGCTGACTGCCTCATCGACGAGCACGGGAACGTGTACGGCTTCGACTACGACAACGACGCTGTGTACCCCTTGGGCGGCACCGCCTACACACCGGAGGGCGCCTTCGCGGCCTATGACGAGGACGACGCGGAATACTTCCCCGTGACGGACGTGAAAGACCTGCCCATGCCCCTCTGATACCCACCTGATGAGTGCCGGATGGTAACCGGCCGAAACTCCCTCGTAAGAGGGAGTAGTGGGAAACCACAACCAACATGCTACCTCTCTATTCATCCTCCCTACCCACCTGATGAGTGCCGGATGGTAACCGGCCGAAACTCCCTCATACGAGGGAGTTGTGGGAAACCACAACATAACTGACCGAAAGGAGCTACTATGCCAGATCACATTCAGCTGCTGCTTCTTCTGATCTTCGCGGGCTTCTACCTACTGGCAGCCCTGCACCTGCTCGACTACCTGCGCATTATGTGGAAGGAGATGAGAAAGAATGAAAGGCTACAACGAGGACGGCCTGCGGAATCTTGCCTTCGCCATCGTGGAGCAAGCCGCGGTTGACTACCGCGCCGCTGCGTCAGGCTACCGTAACGCCCACCAGATCGCCCGCGACAGCACGCGAACCACGGGGGAGCGCGCCGTATATCGGGGGCACGAGACACGCTACCAGCACCGTCTGGACGAGCTGGAAGCGTTCTTCGCCGGAGAGTACTGCCACCACCTGTGCGGCGATGCAGCCGGGGCTATCCTGTCCGGGCTGCGCGCCGAGTGTACGACCCTGCCCACCTGATGAGTGCTGGATGGCAACCAGCCGAAACGCCCTCTTTAGAGGGCGTTGTGGGAAGCCATTTCCCCAAAACAAAATTAGGAGGATGACCAATATGAGCGAAATTTATGCTGTGTTCGTACCCGGGGACAGCACACCGGCTGAAATTACGAAGCTGTACGGGGACGACGTGTACGCCGCCCTGCGTGACCGCCTCGGCGGGGACATAGATCGCCTGTGGCCGCTCAGTGACCCCCGCGTCGTGCTGGTGTGCCGCAAGCACGCCGAGCTTGACCTGAGCAAGCGTCGCCGCGGCTGCGTGACCTGTGGGCACGGGGAACTCGTTGCCAACGTTTTCGGAGACTTCTTCGTGCTGGAGCTGGCGGAGGACAACACCCCCGTAAGCATGTCACCCGAACGGCGACTCATGTATAAGAACAGATTCGACAGCTCTGTGGACGACTACGGTTACGGCGATGACTGCCCCCGCCTGCGGGAGTACACGGAGGACTTTGTCATCGACTCGGACAAACTGAGCGCCGCCGGTCTGACCGCCGAGTATCACGCCGACACGCGCTCCCTGCTGCTGCGCTACGCGGACGAGGCCGCCGCGCTGGACAGCATGAGTGCCCGCGAGCGGCGGAACCGCCTGTGGGAGAACGCCCGTTTGCTGTGGGTCTCGCTGTGCAGGGACGGTTATACTTATGCTCAGATCGACTACCTGAACGATAACCTCTGCTGCACCGTGTGCAGCGACAACATGTGCCACCGTCTGCGGGGCTGCTATGCCCTGCGCAAATCCCTCGCCCACGTGCGTAACCCCGAGAAGCACACCGACCTCGCCCACCTGATGAGTGCCGGACGGTAACCGGCCGAAACTCCCTCAAAAGAGGGAGTAGTGGGAAACCACGACCAACATACTGACAAGGAGGATGAAAGAATGAGCAAAACCGTAAGGACACTGCCGGTCTACGTGTACCGGTCTGGCGCGCTGGGGGACTGCACCAACGGAGGCATATCCTCGTGTGTGGATACGCTGTATCTCATCGTGCCGGGCGGCTTCTGTGACATGCCGGAGGAAGACCCCCGGGTCATGGAGGTCAAGCACATCGGCGATCACGCCTACGTGACACCCGTGCATCCGTCTCGTGCCCCCGACGCGGTTCTCGGGCCTATGGCGGGTGGGAACTTCGTGTATTCCGCGGACTCGCGCTTCCCCTCTGAGTACCCACTCTCGATCCACGACCGCTGGGAGTCGCCGGAGCTGTACGACCTGCTCTCCCGGTGACCGACATGCCGACCGACACCAAAACCGCCGCCTGCCGCTTTGAAATCCGGAAGGACAACAAACCGTACGCAGGCTGGAACGATCCGAAGCTCACACCGTCGAAAGAAACACTCCGCAGCATGAAAGCCGCCGGGTATCGCCTGTACGTGGACGGCAAGCTGCAACGCTGAACGAACCACACCACTGACCCAATAAAACACTTTACCCCCGACACAATTTCTGTGTCGGGGGTATTTTTTTACGCGGGTACGTGGGAGCGCGGGTACGCCTACACTGGTACGCCTACACAGATACGCCCACACGGGTATGCCCACACGGGTACGCCTACGTGTACTCAGCCAGCAGCTGATCCACCTCGGCCTTGTTCTTCACGGACACTGCTGCATGTCCCAGCTTGCCCAGTATGGACAGCCACACCAGCTGTGCCGGGGAGAGCACGCCGCCTTTCGGACGCTTCGTCTCCACGAACAGTACCTTCCCTTGAGGGAGAATAATCAGTCGGTCAGGGAGTCCGGTTTTACTGTCCAGCTTGACTGCCTGACCCCCGGATTCCTGTACGCGCCGACAGAGATACCGCTCCACGCCGTTCTCAAGCTCATGGTTCATGTGACACACCTCCTTGTACCGTTTTTTCTCGCCATTGCGCCGTTTCCAAGAACGGATACGCGCAAACCGTTGTGCCACAACGGCTTCGGGGTTTTTTATCCAAAATCTACCTTTTTCAGGCTACCTCCTTATAGTTAGTTAGAGAGAGCTTCGTAGAAGTAGGCTTTACTTTCACTTGCAATCGTCAGCAAGGTTTTATTATACATATAAAATATGTACTTTTTGGATACATATATAGAAAAAGCGAGACCTGCTGCGGGTTTCACCGTTTCCATTTTCGTTGCCAAATTGAAAAAGCTGTTCTAAATTTGACAACAAAGCACTGCCACAGTGGGGCTTCCGCCCGCCCCCGTCGGTGTGCGCCGCAAACGACCGGAAGGAAAAACGAAATGTTTCCAAAATTTTTGGCAAAAACGGCAACAACGGCAACAGGCGTTTTCACGGCGGTTTTGGCCAGCCCCGACCCTGTTCGGGTGAGGCTGGCCATGTCTTTGCGGTGTGCTGACTCGATTACAACCAGTCCGGTGTGGTTTGGTCGTCGGATTCGTGCTGCTCGTCCCACGCCCGCTTGCCCTCCGGCGTGCGCTCGTAGACGTACTGTGCGCCGTATACGCCGCAGCGCTGCTTGCAACCGGTCTTCTTCCAGCCGGGCATCTGTGCCATGAGGCGGGAGTACACGTAGCGGCCTGCACCATTGGCCGCCTGCACCCGGCGGAAGTCCTCGCCGAAGATGTCGAAGCGCACCTCGTTGATACACACGTGGTCGCGGCGTACCAGCTTGCCCACCATCCCGGTGAACTCATCGTGCATGTAGGCGTAGCGCTCGCCCCGTGGCATCTGGTTCCAGTTCTCGGGAATGGGCTTGTCCAGTGCCTCTTGCAGCAGTGTGAGGTTGGGGTCTTCCTCCTCGTGGGTGTTGACCAGACTATTCCACTGCTCAAACGCCTCGGGGTCAGAGGCCGCGTCGAAATAGGGCAGCTCCCCGGCGTCAACACACTGAACCGCCTCCGCCCACAGCTGATCAACCACCGGGCGCAGCGCGTCCAGATCTGCGCGGTGTCCCACCTCCACCGGCCACCAGCGCCGGTTGCCGGTGGTGTCCCGGAGGAACTCCACAGCGTTGGTCGTCCCGAGGAACACGCACTGCCGGGGGAACTCCTGCAACAGGCGGCCATAGGACGGGCGGAACACGTCCTTCTGCTGGGAGATGTAGCTCTTAACCGTCTCCACCTCCTTGCGGGTGGAGGAGGACAGCTCGGCCAGCTCGATGACCCAGTTGCCCCACAGGGACTGGTAGCCGTCCTTTGCGCCTATGTCGATTTCGCTGGAGTTGTACCAGCCGCGGGAGATCACACTGGCGAAGGTGGACTTGCCCATGCCCTGCGCGCCCACCAGCACCAGCGTGTAGTCCATCTTGCAGCCGGGGTGGAGGATGCGGTTCGCCGCACCAATCATCCACTTACGCGAGACGCAGCGTGTGTAGGCGGTGTCCTCCGCACCAAAGACATCGGAGAGCATGGCGTCAATACGATGTACGCCATCCCATTTCAGGGAGCGCAGGTACTCCTGCACCGGGTTGTAGCGCCCGTACACCTCGGTGCAGAGAAGGAAGGCGTCGGTGACGATCTCCCGCCCCTTGAAGCCCCAGTCCTTTTCCAGCTGGGTGCGCAGACCAGCGTCGTCCGCGTCCGTCCACCGGTCGCCCCTGAACTTGTCCGCCAGCGGCTTGGTGCGCCACGGCAGATCACCGCGTACCCATGGGGCGTAGCAGAAGGTGTTGTAGCCGAAGCGCCCCCGCAGGTTCGGCGCGTTCTGAAGCAGCAGCAGGCAGTTCTCGCGGGTGGGGAGCACCGTGCCGGTCTTGGGGTCAATGGTCAGCTTCGTCTGCCAGTCGGGATCCTCTGCCGGAAAGTCAGGTGCTGCACTGCCCGCCACCATGTCGCTCATCTGCTCGATGGCCTCATCCGTCCGCTGCCGCTTGATGGCGTCCAGCCCGCTCGCCCACTCCGTCATGGCGCGGGTGCTGCGCAGCTTGGACACCGGCACGTCGCCCTCGCACTCGTTGGTGTCGTCCAGATAGCCGAACTTGTGGATGCGCACAAGGTCGAAAGCGTTCTGTGACCGGTGTGCCGCTGGGTCAGTTTCGTGGCTGGAATACAGATACGCTCCGTCGTTGTATACCCGTGCCCCTGCGAAGGATGACCCCTTGGCATAGGTGTAGCGCCCTGTACCGGCCTCGGTGTACACGTCGCTGAGGAACTCGTCAATGGCGGCGGGCACGTCGTAGGCACGGCAGAACAGACCGACGATGCCCGGTGCTTCGGTGGGATCACCACGGCGCTTGATGTCCGTCCGGGTGATCTCGTCCTCCTTGCTGCCAATCGGCCAGTTGGCTGCGTTCCTCCATGCGTCGGGGTTCTCCCCGTAGGTACGCAGCACGTCGTCCACCCGCAGCAGCTCCCCGTCCTGCTCGTGCCATTCGTAGGTGGCGTCCTTGCTAACGGTGGGGAAGAACATCAGCCGAGCCAGCTCGTGGGTGGAGCTGTCGAAGGTGTCGATGCCGAACCACGAGGCCACCCTCCGGGACACGGCGGGGTACTCGTCCGGCGTCATCTCCCGGTCGGTGGGGATGATCCAGCGGAGTCGCGGCGCTTTCGGCGTGGAGCTGTGGGTGGAGTAGCAGCACATGGCGAACTCGTGCAGCGCCGTCACGCTGTCCCACTGCCCCTCGTAGGCGTTGTCAGCGTCCAGCGTCAGCATGGAGCGGCACGTGACGTTCTCCGTCTTGCGTTGACCGCAGGACAGAGCACCGCCCACGAAGCCACCGGCGGCGCCCTTGGCGTAGCCCTTCTCCTCCCGGCTCATGGCCTTGTACTCGCGCATCGTCTCACCCGTCCGCAGCGGGGTGCGCAGCTGTTGCAGCAGCTCCTCCCACGGTATGTCCTTCGTGACCCAGTTCTTGCTGGTCATCTTGCGGGCTGTTGCAATCTTCATCCTTCCTCACTCTCCTCGTTCCATAGTCTCCGCGCCTCCTGAAGCGCGTTGCCGTGCAGCCGGAACATCTGCCGGTTGCTGTAATACAGGCCGAACCGCTCCATGATACGCTGCACATCGTCCCAGCGGTTGCAGTCTATGTAGCGCAGCTGAAGGAGAATCCGGTACTCCACGTTCCCGATGCGATCCACAAAGTCCTCCGCATCCTTGACCCGGCGCAGCCAGTCGTTCGAGGCAGCGATCAGCCGGTCTTGCAGATCGGTTAGCGCCGCCAGACGCGCGTCCCCGTGTACGTCCTTGCTGCCGTTGCTCACCGGGGAGCTGTTGAGCGGCGCGGTGATGTTTTCCACCTGCGCGCGCAGCTCCCGTGTCTGCCGGGCGCACCGCATGGCCGCTGCACGACTGGTGCGCACCGATTCGAGGAACTGCCGCGCGTCGGGGTATTGCTCATGTAGCGTCATGCCCTCGCCCTCCCGTGATGAGTTCCGCGTAGGGCAGGGACTCCACCCAGTCGCAGAACATTTGCCAGTCAGGGAGACGGTGCGTCCGCCGCTGCCGGTAGATGGTCTTGAGCTGCTGGTAGTTGGTCACCATGCCCGCCGTCAGCTCAAAGCCGCTGGGCACGTTGTACAGGATTTCCAGATACAGCTGGGGATCCTTCTCCTCCTGCGCATTGTACCGGTCGATCTTCTCCTGCACGATGGCGATGATCCGCTCATCCACGTACCGGTTGCACTGCCGCCGCAGGTCGAAGCGGGCGATCCGGTGCATGGTGGACTGGGAGCTCACGAAGTCGAGGAAGTGGTAGCGCTCGGCCTCCACCCACGCCTTGTTGCTGAAGGTCAGGTCGAACAGCACCACGATGCCCTTGAGCGCGTTGTCGTGCCCCTCTCCGGGATTACAGGTCAGGCAGGCGCGTATGCCGGGGGTCAGGTCGTTGTTCACGCTGTCGGTGTCCGCGGCCTTGGGGTACTTGGCGGTGCGGAACACGCGGTCAAGTCCGTGTATCTCTACGTTATCAATCTTCGGCATTTGTGGTTTCCTCCTCATCGTCGTCAATATCCTGTGCGTCCAGACAGCCGCCGGTTACACCGGCCAGACCGTCCCGCAGGAAGCACAGGTTCAGGTACTGCGCGGCCATGCCTATGTCCTGCCGCGTGGCGTTGTGGTGCAGCACGCGGACAGGGGAGTCCGGGTCGAGGGGCAGCAGCACGGCCACTGCTGCCATCTCCGGCGTTTCCTCCTTCCGCGCCGCCAGCTTGCTCATGAAGGTTACGAAGTCGTCGTCCGGCGCGGAGGACACCACAGCGTATTTCGGCGTTTTGTTTTCCATCAGTCAGCCTCCTCGATCTCATCACTGCCACAGAAGGGGCAGCGGAACTCTACCACGGTCATAAAGCCGTTCTCTCCGTCCAGATTCTCCCGGTAGGTGTGCTTGTCCGGCACGCTGAACACCGCGCCGCAGTCATTGCACACGTAGTACTTATCCATCTGTGCCGTCCTTTCTCTCACCGTAGGAGCAGAAGTCGTCGCCGCCTACATTGCGCCTGTTGCACGGGGAGTACCTGTTGTGGCAAGTTAGTGTTCCCGGTACGCCGTACCTTTGCGTAAGTTCAGATGGAAGTGTGCTGTGCTTGCGGCCCTTGCAGCGCACCACCGGAGCAACATCGGCGACAGGAGCATCTTCTATCACGTCGATTGCGTCACCGGTGCCGCACGCACGGCATCTTACTCCGTTGTAGCTGTTGCAGCCTGCGCAATAAACTTCTTTGATGCGCTTAATTGTCTCCTCGCGGCTTATGTATTCATCCATTGTCAGCACCTTCTTTCCGTTCTCCTCTGGCACAGTAAAAGTTATCATCATCATCCACATACTCGCACCATGAATCTTTGAACCTGTGCTTGCAATCCTTACATCTCACCACAGGAACTGCGTCGATGGTAGGAAACTTATCCAGAAACGCCTTTTGCCTCTTAGTGTATTCTCGTATCGCAGATACTTGCGTTAACTCATTGCTCTTGTAGTAGATGATAACAACATCTGCCATATCCGCGTCAATCAGTCTCATGCTTGTCCTCCTCTCCGGCACGGCGGTTCCACTTCTCAATCGCTCTGCACACACGGGAATTTCTCGGTGTCATAATTTCGCATTTCAAACACATCACAAATCCGGGTTTGCTTCTCATGATCATATTTGAGGTGTAGCCCATAGGACCAC
The DNA here is from genome assembly GCA_945878665.1 of uncultured Clostridia bacterium. Taxonomy (GTDB): domain Bacteria; phylum Bacillota; class Clostridia; order Oscillospirales; family Oscillospiraceae; genus Vescimonas. Next base: position 11,426 of record CAMDUN010000013.1, read on the forward strand.
TCCCATTTCCGGTATATCGGATTTGTGCTTTCCCTCCGCAGAACGGGCAATGTTTCAATTCATCCATTGTCAGCCCTCCCATAAAACGCCTCTAAGTCATCCTGCGCCTTGTTGACAAAATCGGGGCAATCCAAGCATTCCGGTAGCGGGTCATCTGTCATACGATCAACACGCCCGAGACAGTAGATGCGGTCTTTCTTTCCGTCGTTCCATTCGTGAGACGGGCGTCCTCGCTTGCCCAGCGCACACTTAACCGTTGCCATTGTCAGCACCTTCTTCCCGTTCTCCGTAGGAGCAGAAATCGTCAGGTTTACGTCTCAAAGGAGCGGCGGTACCCATGGGATGGTCGCAGTGATAGTTCTCTGGGTCACAGTGCTTGCACTCCCGGCATATGACCGCTATCTGCTTATCCCGCCGCGCAATGGCGTCCTTCAGGCTGTCGTTGGCTTTCATCAGTGCCTCGATGTGCCGCTGCTGGTTCTCGATCAGGTCAGCGGCGGCGGAAAAGTATTCATTCTGATCCAAAACGCATGTTCCGCTACCAATATGCCTACTTTCGCACTCGGAGCAGTCACACCAGTCACACACCGCAACACACCGAAGCGCGGTCACGACCTCATCTCTTGTCATGTCATTCCTCCCCAAACCATCTTTTTGTAACCGCGATAGGAAACGGCTCGATCTCGCTTGCCCACCGCGCCGTACCTTTACCGTGTATGCGTTCCCAGATCAGCGGGAACCCCGCGATGCCGTCAAACAGGCTCCCCAGCGTCGCGCCCTCCGGCAAATACCGTGCCATGCGCCGCAGCATCCAGTCCCAAAATGGCAGGGCGATGGAGTTGCCCAGCGCCTTGTACCGTGGGCTGTCCGCGGCCTTGTGCTTCTTTCCCTTTTCGTCTATCCACTCTCCGATGTCGGTCCAGTAGTCCGGGAAACCTTGCAGCCGTTCGCATTCCATCGGCGTTAGGCGGCGCACGACCATGTGTGTGATAGCAAGGTCTGTGCTGTCCTTAAAGTCCCGTTGCTTGCAACTGCTTGCAACCTCGGCGGCGCGGTAATCTCCAAAACCATTCATCTGGTATGTAAGAGGCACTTGGTTCCCGCCTGTTCCCATTCGCGCTTGCAATGCCGGTACCTTCTCTCCGCACTCTCTGATGACATCACAGGCGTGTGTCATGTCCAGTGCCACCGCCGGTGCAACCACAGCAGGGCGATCTATGGTATTCAACGTATAGCACGCATCTTCCCGCCAGCCTTTCCCGTTGCATCCCGCGGTGTCAGCTCTGTCGATGCCGTTTCCTTGCAGACAGAATATCGTCTGATCGTTGCCTGTGCCCAGCGTTCCGCTTTTCTCCGTCTGCACTAACGCGCCTTTTCCTCCTCCGTCACAGCCCCCTCTGATTCGGACTGCATAAGAAGCACTTGCTTCAGCATCTTCGGCAGATCCTTCCCCCGACGCTCCGCTCTCCGCAATATCCCCTGACACGCTTTCGCCGTCAAATTGTATTTCGGATGCGGTGTCTCCTCCAAAATCTGCGACAACCGAGATACGACGACGGCGTTGGGGCACTCCCCAGTATTGCGCGTCGTGAGTTCGCCACACCACGCTCCATCGTCCTCCCACTTCATCGTGGTACCCTCCCCAGGTAGGCCAGCCCTTTTCAGGCACTTCAATACCGGGGGCTTCCGGCTCGACGATTTTGATGATCTCTTCAAGCACGGCGGCGAAGTCTTTTCCTTTGTTGCTGCTGAATGCTCCGACCACGTTTTCCCACACGAGATACCGAGGTCTAACCATGTCACCTGTCCGTCCATTCCTTTTGTCCGCCTCCCTCATTTCTTTTACGATGCGCACCTGTTCCATAAACAGGCCGCTTCGCGCTCCCGCCAAACCGGCGCGTTTCCCCGCGATGGATAAATCCTGGCACGGGCTGCCGCCGGTGATGCACCACACCGGCTCGATCTCCGCGCCGTTTATCTTGCAGATGTCTCCCAAATGTTTTATCTCAATCGCCTCCTAATCTCCAAACACCACGCCGCACTCGTCCTTCAGCACGTCCTTGATGTGCTTCCGCTTGATGCGTCCTTCGTTTATCTCCTCCGCCAGCTTCTCCAGGCACTCGCTGTCATTCTCCTCCTCCACGGCCAGCGCCGTCTCCAGTATCTCTATGGCCACCTCTGCCGGTGCGCCGGACAGAGCCCAGCCGCAGCACCCGCCACCGAACCCCGCAGGCTGGCCCAGCAGCTTCCGCAGGTTGCATCCGGCACAGCCGTTTTCCCGCTCGCTCTCGGGTCGGCAGCAGTCATACACACCCGGTTTGCGGCGCATATAGCGGTCGTGCAGCGCGTGCATGTACACGATGGCCGCATCCCGCGGGGTCAAGCCCGGGTACAGGCTTGTGTAGTCTTTCATCGCCGCGCCTCCTTCCTCGTCGGTATGGCATCGAGCACAGCCTCCATCTTCCTCTCCAGCTGTGCCACGTCTCTTGCGAACACGTGGCAGTCGTGGGGAAAGACATCCAGTGCCGTCTCGCTGGGATGCCGCCGCTGCTCCGGTGTCAGGGCGTTTTCGTGCCCGGGGCGTTCCACCCGGATGGTCAGAATGGGGAACCATGCCCTCTGCCACCGGGTGATTTCGTTGGGGAAGCGCACGTCGTCAATGATTACGTAGTCCAGCTGGTCGCGGGCTACGTCCACCAAGCGCATGACCTCCTCGACCCAGAAATCGGGGTACTGCGCCCGCACCACATCGGTTCCCCACCACTGCAAGAGCTGCCGCCCTGCCTCGTCCTTCACGCCGTTCCAGTCGAACAGGAGCTTGGCGGTGTTCTTCACGTGGGCGGCGTAGGGAACAATCGCCACCCGCGCATCCGGCTCCCGTTCCCTAATGAGCCGCTTGAGGATATTGGCCGCCGTTGTCTTTCCGGCCTCGGCCTTGCCGGAGATCAGAATGATCATAGGTAGGTTGCTTGTCATGACTCTCATCCTTTCTTTATTTCCGCTTTCAGCGCGTCCAGCAGGGCTCGCTGTACTTCATCCTTCTGCTTCAGCGCCTGCATGACCCGCTCGTCCATCGTCCCCTTGGCCACGATGTGGTGGATGATGACGGACTCCTCCTGTCCGGTGCGGTGCAGGCGGGCGTTGGCCTGCTGGTACAGCTCCTCGCTGAAGGTCAGGCCGAACCACACGGCGATGTGCCCGCCCTTCTGGAGGTTGACCCCGTGGCCGGCAGAGGCGGGGTGGCAGCACAGCAGGGGTATCTTGCCCGCGTTCCACGGAGCCACCTGCGTGGGGCTGAACACCTCGGCCTGTGGGAAGCGCTTCTGTATGCGCTCCAGATCGTGCTTGTAGGAGTAGAACAGCAGGATGTTCTGCCCCGGATTGGCCTCTATGATCTCCTCCAGCGCGTCCAACTTCCGGTCGTGGATGTGGATGACGTTCCGGTTGTCGTCGTACACTGCGCCGTTGCTCATTTGCAGCAGCTTCCCGGACACCGTGGCCGCCGTGTCGCCCCGGATGGCGTTGGTCATCTGCGCCAGCTGCGCAGGGTCGCGTGGGTCGAGCCTCTCTGCGCCGGTGGCGGACACCAGCAGGGGGATGACCTTCTCACGCTTGAGTCGGTCGTATTCCTTCTGCTCCGCCGTGGACAGGTTCACGGTCACCTCATTGAGGATGACCGGCGGTACCTTCGACCAGTCCGCCGCCGACATGGACAGGCACAGGTCTTTCAGCTTGCGGTCAATGGCATCCTTTGCGCCCAGTCGCAGCCGGTACTCGTACACGATGTGGCCCTTGTGCGCGCCCGCCGTGAAGTATCGGTCACGGTACTGTCCCAGCGTCCGACCCAGCCGCTCACCGCCGTCCAGCAGGTATATCTCAGGGTACAGGTCGAGGTACCCGTTGCCCGCAGGCGTGCCGGTCAGCCCCACCACGTATCGTACAGACTGTATGGCCTTCTTCAGCGCCTTCCAGCGCTTGGCGGTGGTGGACTTGAAGGAGGATAGCTCGTCCAGTATCACCATCTCGTAGGGCAGCTTCCCGCCCAGCTCCTCCATCAGCCACAGCACGTTCTCTCTGTTTATAATGTAGAGGTCGGCCTGTGCCCGGAGAGCCCGGCGGCGCTTTTCCGCCGAGCCGGTGACGATCTGGCACCGGATGCCCGTGAGGTGATCCCACTTCTGTGTCTCCTGCGCCCACACCGTCTCGGCCACATTCTTCGGCGCTATCACCAGCGCCTTGCGCACGGTGAACTCATCGTGCAGCCGGGTTTCCAGAACGGTCAGGGTGGTCACTGTCTTCCCAAGACCCATGTCCATAAATAGACCAGCGTGTTCGTGAGACATGAGCCAGTCATACCCCAGCTGCTGATGCCTCATCGGTTCGTACTTCATGGCGTCTCAAAGGTAACGGTGACCTGCACCCGTGCTCTGCGCCCACCGCAGTACGGCGTGATGTTCGCGGACAGGTCATCGAACAGGTTGGGCAGATCGTCCCCGGTCAGCTCTACCGTCAGCCGGTCGAGTGTGGGGTGTGCAGCGTGAATACCATCTGTATTCACCTCTGGCTCCTTCTCTGCCTCTGCTGCGCGGGTGTCCTCGTCAGCCTTGCGCAGCCACGCGAGGAAGCCGTCGAGATCGAGGTTCTTGTCCCGCTTGGCCACGGTGAGCCCCATCGCAACCGTAGACTGGCGCAGGTTGTTCGGGGTGCGGAGGAACAGGTACTTCGCTATATCGCTGGGGCCCACGCCGAAGCGGGCGTGCAGGCCGTCCAGATACTGCTGCTGCAAGTCGTGGGGCATACTCTTGAAGTCGTTCCAGCTCATCGGCTGGTTTATACTGTACGTCATAATGGGACCATTTCTCCTTTTCATCTGTGCCGGTGTCAGATCCTCGTGGGGCAGGTGACACCCACCGTGCTTGTACTTCGCGTTGTGGAACTGGTTGCGGGCGAGGCGCTTTTTCTGCATTACGTCGTAATCAAAATCTGTCATGACCGTCTCCTCAGCAGGGCGAAGGTGTCCAGCTCCACCTCCACGTTGTACTCCTCCAGCAGCGTCTTCTCGATGTCGCGGAGGTCAACGTAGCCCTTGGTGATGCTGTCGGCCACGTCGATCATCTCGTTGAGAAGCTGCTGCACGTCCTCCAGCGGCGCGTCGTGCTTGTCGATGAGCACCCACAGCATCAGCTCGATGCCCACGTTCAGCCCGGCGGAGGTATAGCGCGCCTTGGCGTCCTTCAGGGCTGCCTCTGACAGCGGCCTGCGCGCCGGGTTCACTCGCTTCTGCTTTGCCATTTTGCTACCTCCTCGTCCCAGTTTTTCAGCTCTGTGTAGTAGTCCACGCCGTTATGCTCCGTGACCCATTCGCACAGCTCGCCGTCGTGGTAGTTGGTGTTGCCGCGCCCGAGGCAGTGGAACACCGTGGCGTCCTTGACCTCGGGGGCGCGGTTGCCCCGCAGGAACACCTCCACGCAGGCGTTGTATGCCGCCTCGGTGTAGGTGTCCGCTGGGTCGGCGAACCGCTGCATGTCGGCCACCTCAGTCGGCGTGAACCGCAGGCCGGTCTTCAGCTGCGCCGTCATCAGGCACGTGGCCACATACCAGCAGGTGTCGTAGTCCTCGCCGCCCTCGGCGGATATGATCTTCGCCAGCTCCGTGAAGCTGTACCCAAAGGCGTCCTCCTCATACTCGGTGCCGATGGTAGCCAGCACCGCCGCTTCAATGGCCTCCGCCTCCAGAGGATCCTCCTGCGTCCCGGCGTAGGTGAGCTCGGCGGCACAGCTCGCTGCGCTGGGCGTGCTCTCCTGTTCCGCTCCGCCGCAGCTCCGCAGCAGGAGCGCCGTCAGCCCTGCCGCACACAGGAGCAGGAACACAGTCAGGTCGTGGTTGTCACGTCGCCGTTCGTTTCGCGTCCTCATCTGTACACCTGCCCTCCACGCCAGACCGGGTGTCCAGCGGCGTCACAGTCGACCCGGCAAGCGTCCACGTCCGCCTCGAACGCGGCGAGGGAGCGCTCCATCAGCTCCCGGTCAACCAGCTCCTCGCGCTCCTCCTTTTCCCGGAGCACCTCGCGGCGGCGGGCGCTGCACTCGGGGTTCCATCCGCAGTCCTCACACTGGGGGTTTCGGCAGCTTACCGGCACGCGCCCTCTCTGGGCTCCGTCGAGCAGCATGTGCAGACATTCAGTCATGGCGGCACTCCTCCTCCAGTCTTTTTACGTACTGCTGCACGCGTTCTACCACGGCGCGCAGCTCGTCGCGTTCCTTGCATACGGCGCAGTACTTCTCCAGCAGCGCCTCATAGGTCAGATCCGGGTACATCTGATTTACCAGATGTGTCCTGTTCATCGGGCATGTATTTTTATTCATGTCAGTCCTCCTCATGTGGTGTGGTTCTCTGTGTGGTGTGGTTCTCTGTGTGGTGTGGTTCTCTGTTAATCCTTGAAGTAGTAGGCACCGTCGTACCCGGCGGCCTCCAGCGGCAGCCCCTTCGCCCACGGGATGTCCGGGCACATGGTCTTGGCCATGTCCTCATAGGTGCGTCCGGAGGCGATGGGCTCTGTGACGATGCACTCGTCGTGGACGTGGGCGATCACCTGATAGCCCTGCTCGTCCAGCGCGAACATGGCCTCCCTCAGTACGTCTCGCGCCGTAGCTTGCACCGCGTTTTCCACCAACTTCCCGCCCCATGTCTCCACACGGCTCCACTTCTTGGTCTGCTGGTTCACGCCCATGTAGCTCAGTGTCTTCCGACCCGGCTGAAACCGTGACTCACCGTATGCCGCGCCCCAGTAGGCGAGGCGTCGCCCAGAGGGGAGCTTCATGAAGAGTACGCCGTTTTCGTAGGAGAAGGTGATACCGCCGATCTTGTCCACGGTTTCCACCTGCCGGGCTACGGCTCGGACGGCGGCGTTCTCCATCGTCTTCCACCATGCGGCGACGTTGGCATTGGAGTCCCGCCACTTGTCCACCACGTCCTGCATCTCCTCGTCGGTCATGCCCATCTTGTCCGCGCCGAAAGCCTTCAGCGCGTTGACGCCGCCGCCATAGCCACACGCCAGCTCGGCGACCTTACCCTTCTGACGCAGTTCTCCGTTGATGCCGTGCTTCACAACCGGCACGTGGAACATCTGGCTGGCGGTGGCACAGTAGATGTCCTGCCCATCCCGGAACGCTTGCAGCTTCCACTCCTCTCTGGCGAACCACGCGGTCACGCGGGCTTCGATGGCGGAGAAGTCGGCCACCAGTATCTTGTGCCCCTCCTCGGGGATGATGGCGGTGCGCACCAGCTGTGACAGTGGGTCAGCGACACCATCGTAAAGGACTTTTAACGCGGTGTAGTGACCCCCTTTCACCAGCTCTCGCATACCGTCGAGGTTCGCATCGTAGTTCTTCGACAGGTTTTGGAACTGTACCAGTGCCCCGGCGAAGCGCCCTGTCCGGTTTGCCCCGTAGAAACGGAAGCAGCCCCGCACGTGGTCATCCTTGGGACTCATGGAGCGGAGCATGGCGTTGTACTTGGCGGTGGATGACTTGGAAAGCTCAGTGCGCAGCGCCATGAATTGTTTGGCATCCTCGGACTTCAGGGCCGGGATCACGTCCGCGAGTACCTTTTTGTTTAATGAGGGGAACTCCTTGCCCTCTTGATCGTACAGCCAGCTCTTGATCTGGCTGACGCTCTTGGGGTTCTCCATGCCGGTGAGGGCGATGGCCTCGGCGCTCAGTTCCTCCTTGTTCTTCGCGTCCATCAGCACGGCGTTGGTGGCCAGCTTCCGGTCGATCCTGACGCCGTGGGCATTGATGCGTGCATCCAGCGCCCAGAAGCGGCGCTCCGCTGCATCCGGCATCCACTGTTCCAAGTGGTGATAGATGGTGCGCATGGCCTCCACGTCGCGCACCGCGTACTCCTTGAAACGAGTCCACTTCTCCGGGTCGTGCTCCGGCAGGTTGCGCTCCCGCTGGCCATTGGACTTTGTGGGCTTGCAGGGCGTACAGAAGTAGCGGATCAACGCTCTGCCGTCCTTGATCTTCGCCTGTTCCTCCGTCAGACCGATGGCCTCGCCTGCTCCGCCTAAGCTCTGAGGCAGTCCGCACTGGGCGGCGAGGTGCATGGTGTCGAAGTACCGCTCCGGGGGCAGGGGGTGCAGAAAGCGGTTGAACAGCGGCCACTCAAAGCCGGAGCAGTTGTGGGCGATGAGCAGCGTGTCGGGGTCGTCGTAGGCTGCGAGGAACTCCTCCGGCCACGGGTCACCGCTGGCCAAGTCCGCGCACTTCACAGGCTCGTCACCGAAGGCATAGGTCAGCAGCAGCACCTCCGTGGAGTTGTCCTCTATGTAGCGGTACGACCCACACTTGCCAATGTCCACCTCGGAGAAAGTCTCCGTGTCGCAGAAGCAGATTCTTTTCATGTGGTGTGGTTCTCCTTACTTTTTGATCTCTGGCGCAGACGGTTGGACTCGAACCAACGGCATACCCTCCTGGCGCGGTGCTCTACCGACTGAGCTACGTCTGCGTATGTGCCCTGCCTGCATTCCAGCAGGAGCCGATTCGCTGCATCGGAGCCGTTTCTTACGGGCGCGGCTTGTATTAGGGGGGACTCTCAATGAGTACGCCCGTTTCCGGGCTGGTGGTGAGTAGGGGACTTGAACCCGTAACCGTCCGGTTATGAGCCGGCGTCTCTACCAGTTGAGATAACTCACCGTGTGTGCCCCGGCGGGCAGAGGTACGTGTCCGCCGGGGCTATGGAAAAGGGGAAAGGAGTGGGTAGGTTAGTCGAGGCAGCTCAGGTCGGCCATGTCGCCGAAGGCCGCGTCGGCGCTCATCGCAGAGCCGCCCAAGGACTTGTCATCCCGGGTCTTGATGACCAAGTTCAGGCCGCAGGCCACGCCGTTGTTGCCGCTGACGGAGTAGGGGTAGAAGTTGACGACCGCAGCGCCCCAGCAGCCAGAGTAGAAGTCGTTGGCATCCAGCGCCGCATTGATCGCGCCGTTCTCGCGGACGGACACCTGCGGGGGATTCACGGTGGAGCAGTTCATGAACATCATGCCCGCGTACACTTCCTCGTCGGGATGCTCCTCATCGCCGTCGCGCAGCACGGACTGCATCCGGGCGGGAATCTTGCCGCCCCACTTGTCGATCTTGCCCTTCTGCTTGGCGGCTTCCATGGCCTCCTCGATCATCTTGAGCCCCTGCTTGTTGCTCTTGGGGATCAGCAGCTGCACGGAGTACTTGCCCGGCGTGCCGTCCTCGTTCTTCCGGGGGGAGAACACGTTGGCGTAGGAGAAGCGGACTTCGCCGATGCGGAGACTGGTTTCGGTGAATTTCTTGTTGAAGTTTTCCATTGTTTTACTGTTCCTTTCTCAGTCGTTGTTTTCGTTTTCGTTGTCTATCATGTCACCAAACACGGTGGCGGCCTGACTATATTCCTGACGCTTGTCATCCTCCGGTACGAGGATGGGCTTACCTTCGCCTTGCGTCACGAGGGGGCTGAAGATTGCACGGAACGCTGTTTTGCCCACGGCTTTTTCAATTTTTCCGACGGGCTTCAGCTTCTTCTCGTACAACTCAGCCCCCGGGTAACCGTTACGTAACCACTGGGCTTCGACCTCCTCCTCATTGGCCCACTGGCGATTGGGCTTCTTGCCCAGCACCAGCTTGTAGCCTCGGAAGTGCGTTCCGTTGTAAAGCGCCGCCTTTGTCGCGTAGTCACGGATGTCGCTGATCCACGCCTCCGCATCATCCAGAAACGGCAGGATGTCAGCGATCTGTTCGTCGGTGAGTGTGCCAGGCTGTTCCATGCCGTAGCCGTACAGCTTTAGTGCGTTGGACACCCTCGCGCTGCACACGGCCTTGGCGGAGCAGAACCGGCAGTGCTCCCCGGGGCTGAATACACCCTTGCCCAGCCAAGCGAGTTTGGCTCGCTCGACCACTGTGTCAGTGGCCCAGTGGAGCAGCTCCTCCGTGGAGATCGTCTCCTCCGACAGGTTCTCCAGCCGGGGCTGGATAATGGTCATGCGGACATTGGGGAAGCCGAACAGGGGATAGAACCGGTCATACGCGCCCAGCCCGTACAGCCGCAGCTGCGGGTTCTCGTGGGCGTCCACCGGGATGCCCTTGCCGTGCTTGTAGTCGCAGACCTCCAGCAGGGAGTCGCTGACGATGATGCAGTCGCCCGTGCCGAAGCCCTCCGGCACCCACTTGGAGTAGTCCAGCCGCTGCTCCAGCAACAACGTGGCGGATGTGTCTGCCTCCTTCGCCCGCGCCAGTTTGTTCATGACCACGTTGCAGTAGTCATCTGTGGCGCGATCCATGTCCTCGGGGATGTCGCCCAGCTCCTCCCGCAGCGCCTTGTACCGGTTGTCGTTGATGCCGACGTAGGCACTCTGCTCCTCGGGACTCATGCGGGAGTGCTTGGCCACAGTCATCTTGTCCTCATGGTAGTAGGCGTTGCGTATCTTGATCTCGCCCAGTGCGTGGGCTTTCGTGCCCTCCTTGGCGTACTCGGACTCCCGGCGGCCAAAGCGGTTGTCGAAGCGCTCGCCCAGCCGCGCCGAGGGCGGACAGGCCAGCCACCTGTGCGCCGATGATGCGCCCAGCACGGCGTGCAGTACGGGACTACTCATCGCACCCCGCCAGCTTCAGCAGCTCCCGGTACTTGTCCCTCGGCATATCGGAGAGCTTCTTGTAGCCGAGAGAGGCGATGCACGCGCCTACATCCACGCCCTTGGCGTTGGCTGCGTTGGACAACACCTTCACCATGTAGTCCTTGGTGGGGGCGGTGTCCTGCTCGGGTTCAGGCTCCGGTTCAGGGGTGACCTCGAGTTCAGGCTCCGGTTCGGGAGCGGCCACTGGTTCGGGTTCTGGTTCGGTTGCGTCGAGAGTCAGCTCCGGCGCGGGCTCGTTGGCGCGGTCTCCCGAGATGTAGCGGCTTGCGTAGGAGAAATATAGCCGGTCACAGGCCAGCAGCGCCTCGGTCTTCTCGGCGAAGTTCTCGGTAGTGACATCACTCAGGAGTTCGCTCTCCAACGCCTCAATGCGAAGCCGCTTTTCCTCATTCGTCATCGCTGTCCACCTCCTCTGGCAGTTAGCTTATTCGCCGGCTTGTTAGGTTGCTTGTTAGGTTGTTTGCTTGTACTTGACATGTGGTGTGGTTCTCCTTTCATCTTTTTTCGTATTCAGCAACGGCCTCGGCGGTAAAACGTATCGCCGTGCCGACCCTGAAGGATTTGATGTCGCCCCGCCGCACCATGTCGTAGATGGCGTCGGGGGAGCACTGCCAGCGCTGTGCCAGCTGGGCTATGGTGTAGATGTCTCTTGATTGCATAGCTGCCTCCTCGTTAGAGCGGTTGTCCTGCGCCGGGAATTACAGTGTCAATTATTTCCTGTTTGTGGGCGCTCAACCAAACAAAAAAGCTCATCGAGCTCTTGGGGACTTTCTATGCGCAGCGCCTTAGCAATGCGCCTGATGTCGGGCAAGTCGGGGGCTTGTTCGCCTCTCACAATACGACTTGCTTTGCTGTTGCTCCAGCCTACGGCTTTTGCAAAGGCTGCGACGCTCTTATATTCCCCGAGGATTGCCAGTCGGAGCGTTCTAAATGTGGTCATATAGCCACCTCGCTTTCCTGATTGTGGTCATATAATACCACTTCACCACCCTGTTGTCAACCGGTTGGTGAAAAAAATTTCCACAAACCGGACGAAAGCGCTTGCAATGCGCCCACCCGTGTGTTATATTGTGTAACAAGGAGGTGATCCCCATGGAGTCAGTTACCACCTTCTCCCAAAGGTTTCATGAGCTTATTGACGGTGAGTCCTATCAGAATGTCGCCTCTCGGTTAGGCATTTCCAAGTCCACCGTTGGCTCATACATAACAGGGGAGCGGGAGCCCAAAGCGCCGGTCTTATCCAGTATTGCTCGTGCCTACGGTGTTTCTCCGGCTTGGCTGGCCGGGTATGACGCGCCAAAATACGCGGAGGACACGAATGACGACCTGCGCGAATATTTAGATGTATTGCGCACGCGTCCGGAGTGCAGGATGTTGTTCTCTTTGGCCAAGGACGCAACAAAAGAAGATGTCGAAAGAGCGGTGGCCATCATAGAGGCATTGAAAGGAAAGGGGTAAACATGCCACAAGTTTTCGTCCGTACCATACCGCTGCCGTATACGGTGCATGGGCTGGTTACGCCCAACGACGACGGCACGTACAACATCTATCTCAATGAGAACTTGCCGGAGGAGGCGCGCCGGCGCTATCTGTCCCACGAGTTGGCGCACATCTCCGGTGACCATCTGTACGATGACCGCCCGGTGGAGGAGCTGGAGAGGGAGGCAGATAAGGCAGGGGTGATCCCGCTGTTCCGCATCTCCGCGTAGCTCTCGCGCCCGCGTTCCTTATTAAATAACGCACGCGAACGCACGCGTGCGAAAATTAAAGGGAGGACATAAAAATGGCAGAGAAGAAAGACGGCCAGGGCAGCACGTACTCGGTGATCCAAGACCTCGGGGACTTATCTAAGCCCACCAAGAAGGGTGAGCAGAAGCGTGTCTGCATCTGTGACTACAAGGGCGAACTTCGCTTGGACATTCGCCGGTGGGGTACCGGCGGCACCATGCTCAAGGGCATCTCTCTCAATGAGGACGAGGTGCGCAGACTGCGGTACATTCTCGACAACATTGACTTCGACAATTTGTAAAAAAAAAAATCCGCCTCGGTGCTACCAACACCGAGACGGAGAGCAGAATCGCAAATCGAACCACACCACATGATAGGATTGGCAGTACTCTGCCCTTCTATTATAACAAAACCTGTTAGAATAGCAAGGAGAAATTATGGCTACGAAGAAAAAAGTATACGCGACACACGTTACCACGCCCGCGGGCAAGCGCATCTATGTGAAAGGAAAGGACAAGGCCGATCTGGAGCGCAAGGTTTTAGAGGTCAAGCTCGCCATGAACGCCGGGGTTGACGTCACCTGTGACCAGACGTTCCGCGAATACAGCGAGATGTGGCTCCGGGTTTATAAAAAGCCCCCGAAGGTTCGGGAGAGCAGCTACCTCATTTACCAGAGCTGCCTCAACACGCACCTGATTCCGTTCTTCGGCAGCATGAAGCTGCGTGACATCAAGCCGCTGCACGTGCAGATGTTCCTCAGCTCGCTGTCCGGTTTCAGCAGGAGCACGCAGTCGCGGTGCGTCCAGATGCTTCGCGCCATCCTGCTCAGCGCCGAGGACAACGGCCTGATCGTCCGCTCCCCCGTGCGCAGCAATGACCGCCCCTCGGGGGAAAATCCGAAGGAGGAGGTGCCCCTCACGAACGAGCAGGCGCGTGAGCTTCTCGCGGCAGTGTCCGGCACGCGGGCGTACACCTTCTGTCTCCTCGCCCTGTCCACCGGTATGCGTCGCGGCGAGATACTCGGCCTCATGTGGGAGGACATAGACCTCGATGCCGGAATAATCACCGTAACCCACAACAAGGTGTTCCTTGCCAAGGGCAACGACGCCCCTGTGACCACCCACCTGAAAACCGACTCCGCCCGGCGCGTGATACCACTCTCCGGTCTTCTGCTCGATCACTTGCGTGAGCTGCACGCCTCCTCGACCTCCCCTTACGTCATCAGCATGAAGGACGGCGCGTCTCTGACCCGTGCCTCCTACCACGCCCTGTGGCAGGTAGTGGACAACCGGTCACTCGGATCTCGCAGCGGTGTGCTCTCGTTCCGGTGCCATCCGCACCAGCTCCGGCACACCTTCATCACGCAGCTGTTTGAGTCCGGCTTGGACTTGAAGCAGGTACAGTATCTCGCCGGGCACGCGACACCGGATATGACCCTGCGTGTCTATACGCACTTCCGCAAGCAGTCCCGTGCGCAGGAAACAGCGCAGCAGACCCGTGCGGCAGTTGCGTACCTGAACGGATGAGCCACCGCTTTGTCCTCCGCCCGCAGACTACCGCAGCCCACAGCAGCCTATGTAGGCATAAAGATGTCCCGAAAGATGGGCGCAGGTTGCCGTTTGGTTGCCCGGTATCAAAACAAAAACCCCGTAGCCCTTGGCGCACAAGGGCTACGGGAAACTGGATTCTTTATTCGCAAAATAAAATATCCCCAATGCGCGCCGTAACCCTCCTGCGTGGGGCACGCAGACAGTGCAGAATCCCGAAACCGTTGTCAGACAAGGGCTTCGGGATTTTTCGTCTCTCTAATTCCTTCCTGATTCTGGAAGCGTGACGTACGCATGGATGCGCGTTATTTAGGTGTATTTAGGCTTATTTAGGCTGCCTTTGGTTGCTTTTGGTTGCCAAAAGTTGCCCATCCCGTCCGCGGGTGTTCCCCGTTGCGACCGCCTCCGGTCGGTGGGCAAAAATTTTTTCAAGAAATTTTCACCAACCCTATTGACGTAGACGCAAATACGTATTATAATGTGCAACGTAACAGGCCATACGTGTTACAACTATCAACCACACCACCGTCATGAAAGGAGATCATACTATGAGTAAAGAATGGGACAAGAACAACATGGCTACCATGAGCGCGAACGTCAAGAAGGAGCTGGCGGAGGAGTTCAAAAAGATCGCCGCTGAGCGTGGCACGACCCCCTCCGGTCTGATCCGCGGCTTCGTACGGGCCACTGTTAAACCGGCTCCCGAGGACAAGGACGTGGGCTCCGTACCCTTCCCCGTGAGCTACCGTAACGTTGACCGCATCAATGCAGAGATCGCGCACCACAACCCGAACAACATCCCCGGCGCCAAGATGTTGGATCATATCCTCGACACCTATTTCAGCATCGCGGAAACCCTGCGCAAGTAAGTCAAGAAACAGAAAACAACAACGGAAAAGGGAGGACTAAAAATGAAAGGTGCAATTATCGGCGACATCGTTGGTTCCATCTACGAGTGGCACAACATCAAGACGAAGGACTTCCCCTTGTTCGCGCCCAACTGCTTCTTCACCGATGACTCCATCATGACGATGGCTGTCGGTCGAGCGTTCATGAACAGTAAGGGCGAGGCCGACTTCCCGGAGGAGCTGGTGTACCAGATGCGGCTGTTCGGCCACATGTACCCCCACGGCGGCTACGGTGGGCGGTTCAAGAAGTGGCTGCGCGAAGAGGAGCCGCACCCCTACAACAGCTTCGGCAACGGCGCGGCCATGCGCTGCTCCCCCGCCGGGCTGATCGCGTCCTCTCTGGAGGAGGCGGAGGAGCTTGGCCAGCGCACCGCAGAGGTCACGCACAACCACCCCGAGGGCATCAAGGCGGCGCGTATCACGGCGGGTCTGATCTTCTTGGGTCGTGAGAGCAGAAGCAAGGACGAGCTCCGTGCCTACGCTGGGAAGGAGTACGAGGTGCCCACCTGCGACGAGATCAGGTCGTGGTACGAGTTCGACGAAACCTGTCAGGGCACGATGCCCGCTGTCCTCGCGGCGTTTTTCGACAGCACCGACTTCGAGGACGCGATCCGCAACGCCATCAGCGTCGGAGGTGACAGCGACACCATCGCCGCCATCACCGGCAGCATCGCGGAGGGCTTCTACGGCGTGCCTGACGCGCTGTGGAAGCAGGCGCGTCAGTTCCTCCCCATTCGGCTGGACAACGTGGTGCGGGCGTTCTACAAGCGCTACGATCTCAACTGAACAAAAAAAAATCCCCCGGCAGGTTGTTACGCCTGCCGGGGGTATTCTACGGTGAGGTTGGAAATTTCTGAAAAGGTATTGCTTTTTTCGGGTCAAAGTCGTATAATGTTCAGCACAGCATAAAACACCGCCCACAATCAATCAATAGAGTTGGCGCACGTACAGCCCCACCGGGGGTTATTTTGCGTGTCTGCCAATTCTGTTGATTATTTTTTTTTTTGAAAGGGAAGGTGGGTATTTATGTTGAAGCCCGGAACGCTGGTCAGGTGGCATCATCTGACGTACTATGTGGCCGCGGTGTATGGCCACGAGGTTGACCTATCGGCTTGCAGTGTCCAGAGGAGCCGCACCGGTCAGGAACACCGCCTGCGGTGCTGCGTTTACTCCGTACCGGTGAAGCAGCTTGAGGTTTTGCAGCCGCCGCGAAAACCGGTACGCAGCGGCAACAGATAAGTTTGATCCCCCGGCAGGCGTGATAGCCTGCCGGGGGTTTCTTGTTATCCGCCCAGCGCGGCCAGCTTCCTGTCGATGAGTGCCGGAGCCCAACCGCGAACGGTCTTGCCCACGTTGAAGTCATCGAACAGAACGTTGTACTGCTCCGGGGTCAGATCAGGGTACATCTGGTAGATCATCTGCGCCTTGCGCATACTGGCCGTGTTGGTGATGGTGTCGCCGTTTGCGTCAGCGATTCCACGAACGGAGTTGATGCCGCTGGCGTACAGGTTCACGTAATCACTGACGGGGAAGTCGTGGTCGTTCGCCGCCTCCCGAGCCTTGAGCACCCAACTCTCCGTGATCTCATAGTCGCGGAGTGTCGTCTCCTTCGCCACCTCGTTGGCGTACTGATACACGCTCTCCACAGCCTTGGCCTTCTGGTCGTCCGTCATACCCCGGTACTCGGCGCTGGAGGTCAGGTTGGACATCAGCCGGAACGCCGTCTGACCGCGCGTCTGAGAGTAGGTCAGGTACTGCGCGCCGGTCAGATCGACGCGCTCACCGTCCACGTTGAAGTACTTGTCCGCGCGGGAGATGAGTACGCTCTTCTTGCCTGTGGCCTCATACAGCCGCTGGAGCTCCTTCTCCATGGCCGTCTCCTCGATGGTCGAGGCATAGCCGGGGCTGAACAGCTGATACAGGACGTTCTCTGTGGCGGAGTCGGCGTTCTTCTCCGTTCTGCCCCATGCGTCAATGTACGCGATCTGCGCGCCGGTGATGTTGTTCAGGCCGGGGATTTTGCCGGTGATCTTGCCGGAGAGCTTCTGCCAGAAGTCAGGCACATCCTTGTTCTTGTCCACGTAGGTGGACATGCGCTGGTTGTTGATGGAGCGGTTGACCTGTCCGGCCAGTGTCGGCACGAACTGCGTGAGGTAGCTCCACATGGCGTTCTCGACGAACCGGGGCAGAGCGCTCTCGTCACCGTAGGTGGAGGCGTTCTCCAGCGCGTCATTGACGCCCTGAAGCATGGACATCTGGAGCATGGGGTCGGTGATCGACCCGACAGCCTCCAGCGCCTCCTTCAGCGTCAGCCCCTTACTCAGAGCGGCGGCGTGGAGGTTCGCACCCAGATACAGCGGAATGGACTCAGGTGCCAGCCAGTCCAGCGTGTAGCTGTGACCGTTGTACTCCAGCGAATATTCCTGATGCCCCATCAGCTCCCAGAACTCCTTCTCCTTGTCGTCGTCCGGTGCCTTACCGACCAGATGACCCATAGAGGCCAGAGAGAAACCAAGCAAAACCAGCGCCGATCCAGTGAGGGTCTGCGCCAGAGCGGACACTATATCCGCGCCGGTCACGTCGGCCTCCTTCGCGGCGGAGATCGCCTTGTTCACCTGCTGACCCAGCTTGCCGGGCTCGTTGATGAGCCGCGCCTTGGCAAGGTTGTACTGCGCCGCCTTCACCGCCACTCCGAGGATGTTCAGCGGGCTGTACTCCAGACTGCGCAGGAGGATGTTGGCCGGGGTCTTGCGGAACGGCAGGATGCCCTCTCCGATGAGGTTCAGTGCCTTCTTGACGGGATTGCCCTCGGTGTTCTGCTGCCGCAACAGCCGGGCAAATGCGTCAGCGAAGGCATTGGAGTCACGGTAGGTCGCCTCCGCCGCGTCCTTGATGGCCTTGAGCCGGGCGCGCTCCTGCAACTCCGGGGAGGCTTCGTCCCACGTGGTGTTGTTGGCCTTCATGAAGCGGGCAAGGGAGTCGGCGTAGGTGAAGGAGCAGAACACAAGGTCGCCCTTATCCATCGCCCAGTTGGTGCCCTTGCGCCATGCCTCCAGCGCCTTGGTCTTGAAGATGCGCCGCCTCCGCTCCACCTCCTGATTGAAGGGGTCGCGGGAGGAGCGGTCGTTGTACTTGCCGCCACCCATGATGATGTCCGCGTCCTGATCGAACATCTCCTTGGCCTTCTTGAAGGTGGCCCGGTCATAGAACGCAGAGGTGGTACGCTCCAGCTTGCCGCCGGAAACAGTGTTGACCAGAGCCTCCATGAGACCGGCGGTGGTTTCCTTCATGATGCGGATGGGCTGGAAGCCGAAGTTGCCCGCCACGTTTCTGATCTGGGTGCGGAAGTTGCCCAGCATCGCGGTATAACGCCACGCGGTGAACTTGTCCATCGCCGTGGCGGGTATCTGGTCGGCGATGTTCTGGTAGATCTTCTCCAGCGCCGCCTGCCGTTCTGCGTCGGTCTGGGCGTCGCGGTACTCTACCAGCAGGATCGGGTCGATCTGAATACCCTCTGTCTCCACACCGGCCTTCTCCGCCCTTGCGATGATCTCCTCGTTCATGCGCTCCACGCTGCGCTCGATGCCGTACAGCTTGCCCATCGGGGTAAGCTGCTGGATGAGCTTACCGGCTTGCAGTATCTGTCCGGCGCGGGTGAGAACGGCGGCGTAGTCCTGAAGGATGTCAATGTAAAGGTTACCGCTTGCCCGGTCATTGTTACCAGCGACATCCAGCAGCAGTGCGCCCATGGCCACCGTTGCCTTGTCGTGCTTGCCGCTTCTGACCTGCTCCACCCACTTGGCGTAGGCTGCGTTCCAGCCGTCGCGGCTCAGGGACTCCTTGGCCTTCGCCATCGCCGCACGGTCGGTCTTTACCTCGTGGGACAGCTTGCCGTCCAGCACAGCGTCCTCGATGTCCTTCAGACGGCTCTCGGGCGTGGCCTCAGAGCTGGCCACCGTGACAACAGACTGCGTGACCGGCTTCTGACCGTCCACGCTCTTCGGCGCGTTGGCGTACCGGTATGCGCCCGGTCTGCTCTCCATGGAGCCGTACTTGATCTGTGCCGCGGAATAGGGGTCGAAGCCCGCCCGTGCCGAGCCAAGGTTGTCGAACCGGCGGCGCAGGATCACACGCCCCATTGCGTCAGGGCTGATGTCCGCGATAGACCCGATGTTGGCGGGGAGCATGGCGGCGTCCACAGAGCTGTTCTCAGCCTTCAGCAGGGCGCGTCCCAGCTCCACAACCGGGGTCAGGTCGGCAAACTCACCGGCGTAGTCCTCCGGCAGCATATAGGCGATCCGCTTGTCTCTGGTAGGCGCGAGGTTGCTGGTGCTCTTGATCTGCTCGGGTCGGAAGGCCACGGCGATGGTGGACGGCGTGTAGTTCGTGACGCCGTGCGTCTTGAACTCGCCCACGTCCATGCAGTTGTAGATGATCACGCCGTCGTACCCGCCGCGCTCGGCGATCTCGGACGTGTCGCGAGTACTCAGCAGCGTGTGCCCCCGCTGCGCCATGACCTGTCTGCCCAGACCTTGCAGGTTCTCAGGCAGCAGGTTCAGGGGCATACCGTTCCACATGACCGGCGTGCCGCCCTCGTTGAGGATCAGAGGGTTCTTGAGGTTGCCGTATACTTCGTATATGCCGGGACGGCTCTTTCCGAATCCGAAGACCATATCCTGAAGGGACATTTCCAGCTTGATAGCCTGATAGATCAGCTCGTCCTCGCTCACCAGCCGTGTGCCAAAGGTGTCATCCGGGCTCTTGAGCTCGTAGAACTTCGTGTCGCCGAAGGTGTCCACACCCATGAAGTCCGCCTGCTCATCCGCGGGCAGAGCGCGCAGGAAGGTGCGCCCGTCGGGTACGAGATCGTCACCCTCGAACAGTCCCTCATAGAACTGATCGGCTGCGGCGGCCAGCTGGTCAGCGTACCGGAACACCTTCTTGGCCAGACGATCCGACACATTGGTCGTGTCCTCCTCGAAGGAGTCGATGTCGTTGGCCACGGAGATAAAGGCATCCGCCGCGCCGCGAATGGCCTCGGCCTTCTCCTCCCTCGTCTCCGCCTCCTCGAACATCTCCAGCGCGTCCGTCAGGCCAAAGTCCTCGAACACGTCCAGCAGTGCCTTGTCCTCGGCGACCACGTCCTTGGTCAGGGTCTTGATCTTCTTGCCCCACTTGTCCATGGCGCTCTCCTGCCGCGCCGCCGCGTCCTCCGGGGTAAGCGCGGTTTCCTTGACCTTGAAGCCCTTCTGGAGGAGGTAATAGGTCGCGGCCTGCTTGCGCTCCTGCGCACCGTCGTCCTCCTCGCTGCTGGCGAAGATCGCGTCGTGGAACGCGCCCTCCACGTCGCCGTCCCACTCGCCAAAGATGTCGTCCTCTATGGGCTGAGACAGTGCGGAGAGGTCGGTGTCCCGGTCGATGGAGTGTACCAGATCGCGCAGGCGCGGCACGGAACGCGGCCACCCGGAGTAGGACGCGGCCACAAACGGGTTGTCCGTCATGAACAGGCTGCGCTTGTCGGCCTGCTTGGATGGGTCGAACCACTCATACCCGAAGGACTGCCTGCCCACGTACATGTTCTTCAGCCTGCCCAGATCGTCCCGCAGCTGCGAGTCGGCGAAGGTCGCCATCTGTGCTGCGGTCAGCGGGCGGTTGGAGGACGAGTACTCCCGGGGGTCAGCACCCTCCGGCAGCATGTACAGGATGTCCGGGTCGTCGGTTGGCACGAGGTTATTGGTGCTCTTGACCTGATTGGAGTCCTTGCACACGATCACCGTGAAGGGGGGCTTCTTGGTGTTTATGTTGTCGGTCATGTAGTCGCGGATGTTGCGGAAGATCACGGAGTCGTAACCGTCCTTGAACGCCTTTGCCACGATGTCATCCGTCTGAGTACCTTCCCACGTGAAGCCTTTGCCCCGCAACAGACCTTCCTCCTTCTGGACGCTCTGGTAGGGGAGTTGGTTCCACGCACGTCCGTCGCAGTCGATGATGACCGGGTTGGTCGCGTTGGCGTACAGAGAGTACATGCCGCGTGCGGGAGGAGCTACCCCCCACCGGGTACGCTCTGGCTGCCCGGTACGCGCCCGCAGATCGGACACGGCTTTCTCCATGCCTGTCACCCTGTCCGGTGCTGTCTTGAACATGTCAATAAGCTCGTCTTTGACAGCTGCTTCCATGGTGTCGTCACCGCGAGGCAGGTTGCCCACCTTCTCCCGTGCCTTCTCCTCGGCCATCTTCTCCGTGACCGGGGTGTAGTTGAAGTAGGTCAGGGAAGCATCACCTCGGTCGGCCAGAAAGATCGGATTACCATTGAACACGGTGAAGCCGAAGGAGCTGGTTCCGTGGTACATGGTAAGCAGCCGTCCGTCTGCGTCTCGGGCATAGGAGTTGGCGAAATACTCGGCCTGCCCCACGGTGAGCACGTTGCCGTCACTGGCTCTGGCCGCGTTCTTCTCTCGCAGTGTAGGCAGGCTGAACAGGTTGACCGGCTGGCTCTTGATCTGATAGGTCTGCGGGTCAACGTCGTCGTGCGTGGTGGGTTCTGCGGTGGGCTTTGCCTCCTCCGCCATAGCTTCGTCGATGGCCTTGACCACGCCCTCGCCCAGCTTGATGAGCTCGTCAAGATCATCATCCTCGACGACAAAATCATCATCGGCGGTATCTATGATGTCATTGATGTCTCCCTCCGGGGCGGTGGGCTTCTCCGCCTCGGGGGTATAGAGCTTCGTGCTGACGATGGGCAACTCGCCGAAGTCCAGATAGATTTTCCACCCCTTGGCCTTGGTGCTGTCGCCCAACAGGGCGTCCACTCCGCTGGTGGGTGCGATTGACAGAGAGCTGACCTCTCCGGTGTTCGCGTTTATCACATCGAGCCAGTTGTCACCGGAGCTCACCACTTCGCTGATGCCCTGCTTTTCGTAGGCGCTGGTAATAGCGAACTTGGCCACCTCTACGGACGGGAACACGTGGGTCAGAAGGTAGTACGCCTCCACGTCCTGCGCGCCCTCCACCGGGTGATCATAGGCCGCGTTATAAGCGTCCATCAGGTCGGTCAGGTGATCCAGCGGGTCACTGATGCCCTGAATGGCTTCCTTATCCTTCTTGGGGAGCGCCTCGTACTCCTCGGGAAGCATGGCGTATTCGCGTGCATCGCGCACCCGGTAGATGGCCTTTCCGCTCTTGTTGTATGCCTCCTCCATCTTCGACGCCAACGCACCGTAGCCGCCGGTGGCGAGGTTAGCCGCGTTGTAGTATACGAGGCTCTTGCCGTCGATGGCCTTCTGCGCGAAGTAGGCCGGGTCGCCCACCACGAACGCGGTCTTGATGAAGTTGTCCAGCCGGGGCAGGCCGTCGGTGCGGTTATAGTTCACACCCTCACTGGCCGGATAGCTGGGGTACAGGGGCAGCTTCAGCACACGGTTGGCGGTGGGGTCTTTCACGTAGACCTCCACCAGCTGCTCGGCGGAACGTTCACGCGCCATACGACGGCGGGCGATGGTGTCCTTCTGAGACATCGACAGATCGCGCTGTCGTATAGCGGACTCATAATCGGCAGCGGCCAGCCGCTTCTCCTGTTCCTTCCCGGTTGCGTCGCCCTGTGTGATGAACAGCACGTTGTCGTCGAACTCCTCCATGACCCGACCCAGCGTCTCCGGGGTCAGATCCATGCCGTGGCCGATCAGCGCGTGACCGGCGCGCAGGCCGAAGTTCAGGTCGCGCATACCGATGACCTTCAGCGTCTCCGGGCTGTGAGGCATAGCGAGGGACAGGTCGTTCAGGTACGTCCTCGCCTCGTCACGCTCCTCCCGGTCGCCATTCTTCAGCGCGTCCTTGTACTCGTCCAGCGCATCTTGCAGGTTGTCCAGCTGCTCCTCCATCGAGTACCCGGCGTTCAGCATGGCACGCTCGTCCGCGCCCTCGTTGATCCAGCTGTTGAGGGAGGACTGAACGGCGGTGGACATTGCCTTGAAGTCCTCGTCACTGCACCAGTTGCCCCGGTTCACACCGGCGTTCAGGTCGCACAACAGCTCCTCGTACACCCGCTCCATCACGCGCTTCTGGCTCTTGATGTCCCGACCGTACATCTTGATGTACGGCTCGTAGGCGAGCTTGAAGGCTTCGTCTCGGGCGGTATCTTTGCTGACCCACTCCTCAGTGAGTCCAACCCAGCCATCCCGCAGCGCTGCGTCTCGCTTGAAGATGACGTGCCCCAGCTCGTGCTCATACGTCTCCGTGGCGCTGCGCGTACCGGTCAGAGATACGAATATCTCATTGCCCCGCTGCGCGCCGTTGGCCTCCTTGCCACTGGCCAGCGGGAACATGTCTTTGATGAACCGCAGCTCCGGTGCAGCACCGCCCCGGGTGACCGCGGCATTTCTGGCCTTGAGGAGCCGCAGCTCACCCGCCAGCTTTTCGCCCAGATACCGGACGCCCTTTGCCTTCAGCGTGTAAACGGAAACACCCGGGCGTATCTCCTGCTGGAGGAACGCATCCGGGTGCTCTTCATATACAGCTTTGACGACGGCGCGGTTTACTTCTGCTCGTCCTTTATCAGTCCGGCTCGTATTGCCATCTCTCGAAATTCTGCGCCCATTCCCTTTGTCAGCTCTCTGCTTCTTGCCATCGCCTCTTCCATCTCCGGCGACATCTTGTCCCCGTACTTGGCCTTCAGCTCCTCCTGCTGCTTCAGAAACGTGTCCACCAGACTCTCCGGAACGCTCACCGGCTGCCCCAGATAGTCCGTCATTTCGTACAGCCACTCGTCCGCGTACGGATCGTCCATCTCCTCGTCCGTCTCCGCGTCCAGCAGCTCGCTGTTCTTGGTCAGCTCGTCCTTCATAGGGGGTGTCCTCCTTTATCGTTTCGGCTTTGTTGGTGAGGGCGTCGAACATCTTGCCCAACGCTTTCTCAGAGTCCGCGAATCCCTGCTCCTTGACCGCCCGGATAAACACATCGCGGGTGACCTCGATGGCCTGTCCGTTCTGCCCGGTCAGCCCCAGCGTCCTCGTACCATCAGTATACTCGTGAACCACGCCGTTTGCAAGACGGTTCTGCAAAGTTTCCTGCGCCGCCAGCTGAAGACCCTCGGCCATCCGCTGCCCGCTGCTCTTGCCCACGCCCTTCTCCTTCAGCCGCTGACGCAGTGAGGCAGTGGCGGACTGGCTCAGTGCCTCGTTGCCTTCCTGCGTTCGGAGCTGTTCCATCGTGGCGGTATCGGGCATCACGCCGTTGGCCATGTTGATGACGGACAGCGCCGCCGGGCTCTCCCGCAGCAGCGTCTCCTCGTAGTAGCTCACGTTCTCGTCAATGGCGTACTGTGCCGCCGCCTGAAGGAATACGTCGCTGCTCTGACTGAGTTGGGACTGGGTGGCGTAGTAGCCGATGGCCTTGGCCATCTCGTTGGCCTTGGCCTCCGACAGGTGGAAGTTCGTCACCAGCTGCTGCCGCGCCAGCTCTGTGTTCGCGGCGGCTTTGGCCTCCACCTCCGCCTTTGCCACGGCCTCTGCCACAGCGCGGAGTGTTGCACCGTCCGTGGTCTTGCCCGCCTCCGTGTTGGCCTTCAGAGTGTCCATGGCCTTGGTGATGTTCTTGTTCACCTTCCCGGCCTGACCCACCACGTCCAGCTCGGTCGCACGGTTCAGCAGGGCCGCGGACTTTTCCGTGTCAGAGTAGGTCTGGGAGGCGATCTTGTTGGTGCGCACGGCACTTCTGGTGCGCAGGGAGGTGTTCACACCGCCACCGACGCCGCCCAGCACACCGCCGATGGCGAAGTCGTACAGGATGTTCTTCACAGCGTCTCCGACGGAGTCATAGCCGTCCAGCAGATTGCCCTGCTGATCCTTCAGCCCCAGCATGGCGGACACGCCCAGATTCAGGATGTCGGACACCGCTTCTTCTGCGCCCTCACCCACCATGTTCTTCACCATAGTTAGTGCCCAGCGCTTGGCCTCGTTGGTGGTCATGGCCTTGATGGCGTCCTCCACGCCCGCGTCGGCCAGACCCTTGCCGTAGATTTTCCCACCAAAGGCGTCGAACAGGCCTTCGGAAACCATCTCAATGGCCGCGCCGGAGGCGCCCTTGGCGAAGGTCTTTACGCCCTTCATGCCCAGCACTTCGTCGTCTGACAGTCCGGCCTCCCGTGCCTCCCTCGCACTGCCGCCGAAGGAGCGCAGACCGAGGGACGCCATGCCCAGACCCGGGGCAACAAAATTCAGAACCGCGTCGCCCGCCAGCTGCGGCACCTGAGACGCCGCGTCCAGTGCGAAGGAGCCCAGCTTGCTCGCACCCTTCTTGGCCTTCGCCAAGTCAGAGGCAGCACTGGCGGAGAGCTTTTCGGACGTTTCAAACATCTTCTTCTGCTGCTCCAGCTGCCGCTGCTTTCGCCGTTCGGTCAGCGCCTTGTCCTCCTCCTCAATGGTCGTGCCGTTCTCTTTGGCGCGGCGCACCGCCTGACCCAGCTGACCCAAACCGGCAAACTGGCCCATGCTGGTTTCACCGGTGGTGGGCGACCACTGCGCACCGGTTTCCACCAAGTCCGCCGCGATGCTCTTGCCACCCGACTTGATCGCGTTCCACGTTCGCCGCCACAGAGAGGATTCATCCTCGCCGTGGTAGGCCAAGTCGCTGCTCTTGATGGCAGCGAGCTTCTCGGTGCGCCCGCCGTTGTCCAGCCACTCGGAACCGCCGTAAGCGCCGGATCCGTACTTATCATCTATCCGAGCCGCCGACTGTGCGGCTCTCTTGTTCAGAAAATCACTTGCCATTGGCCTTCTCCTCACCTATTCACCCACGTGTAAGCGTATGTGCCGTCGGACTTCTTGGTTTCCTTCACCTTCCCATTGTCCACCAGCACCTTCAGCTCCTGATACGAGAAGCGCCCGTGTCCCGGGATCGCCACCCACCCGGAGCTCGTGCTGCTGGGGTTCACAATGTGGGGGTCTTGGTTCTTGTTCGGATTCATCAGTTTGTCATACGCGGCCTGCGTGTTCGGACCCCAGATGCCGTCCGCCGTCACGCCCAGCTTGCGCTGCCACTCT
This sequence comes from uncultured Clostridia bacterium, assembly GCA_945878665.1. Classification (GTDB taxonomy): domain Bacteria; phylum Bacillota; class Clostridia; order Oscillospirales; family Oscillospiraceae; genus Vescimonas. The sequence goes on from CAMDUN010000013.1 coordinate 37,305, forward strand.
TTTACCTCCGCAGAGGTCATGGCAGACGGATTAACGCCGGAACCACCGTAGCTCGTGCCGCCGGAGCCTCCGGAGCTTGTGCCGCCGGAGCCTCTGGAGCCTCCGGAGCTTCCGGAGATTGTGCCTCCGGTACTCGTACCTTTCAGCCTGGCCAGCGACAGCGCATAGTCGGCCTGCCACTTCTCCAGCTGGAGGTTGAACTGCGCAACGTCCATCTGGTAGTTCAGCGCCCACTGCTCCAGTGACATCAGCTGCGTGAGATACCTCTGTGTCAGCTCGAGCACCGCGTCGGCCTTCTTATATTCACCTTGCGCACGCAGATCGGCGATCTGGCGTGCGGTATCTGTGGACAGCTTGGTCTGCTGCTGACTCACCGTCAGCCGGTTCTGCGCGGCGGCGTTCATGATGCTGTCGTACTGAGCCGCGCCAATGCCGCCCCGGTCGCCCCGTGCCTCAGCGTACAGGGCTTGGTTGTCCTTGGCGCGTGCCTCGTCAATGTTGATCTGATCCTGCTGCGCCTGATACTGCTGCTGCGCGTCCTCCTCGGCACGACGCAGCTCATTGACCCCTTGCTCAACGCCGTAGTTGATGGCGGCTTCCTGCTGCTGCTTTGCGGCACTGAGCCACTGGTCGAGCAGGTCGCGCATACCGGAGACATCGGCGGTGACTTTGCCGGTGCTGCCCGCAGGCGCACCCGGAAGCGGGGTTCCGGTTCCCGGAGTGCCCGTGCCGGGCTGCTGCCCCTGCTGCTGTTGCTGCTGCTGTTCTTGCTCCAGCTGTTCGCGCAGCGCTGTCTGGTAGGCGTTCCACGCATCCGCCGCAGTCTTGCCGCCTGCCGCAGCCGTGGAGTTCGCGCCCCACATGCCGTCTGCGTTCGTGCCGTAGAACCGCTGCATGGCTTTGATCTGCTCGGCGGTCAGCCCGCCGTTATCATAGCCGGAGGAGCTCGTGCTGGGAGTGGTCTGGCTGGGTGCGCCGGGTGACGCATTGCCGGAGCCGCCACCGGAGCCCCCCGACGCGCTGGGGGCGCTGGGCGTACTGGGGGTGCTGGGCTTACTCGCCCCGGTTCCAGTGGCGGGCAGCCCCGGCGTGGTGGCGGGCCCGTTGCCCTTGGCGAAGTCATCCCACGCCGCTTTGTTGTCCTTGCTCACGCTGGGCAAAGAGACGCCGCCGGCATTGCCGCTTCCGGTAGTCTTGTTTACGGTGCTTCCGGCCTTCGTGTTGTCCCAGTTACTCTTGGAGGAGCTGTTGTCCTTGAAGATGTCGCTCACGCCCTTCGACACGGAGCTGCCGACGGAGCTCGTACCACCGCTGGCGGTCGTCCCGGTGGTAGGCTTGGTGGTGGGCTTGGTGGTAGGCTTGGTGGTCGTCCCGGTGGGCTTGGTAGTGGGCTTGGTGGTCGTACCGCCGGTTGTTTTATTGCCACCGGTGGCGTAGATATTCGTCTTGGTCTTGTTTCTGTCGTTGTACTTGTTGGCCTTCGACTGCTCCGTGGCCTTCTTTTCCTCTGTTTTCTGCTTTTGCGTCTTTACGTTATCTTTCCTCGGCATATCTGCTTACCTCCTTCGGGAAGTCAATTTTCAGTGTTCACACGGCGCGTTTATCGCTCGGGGGTCGTGTACTTATAGAAAACCTGCGCCGACACGATGGCCAATCCCTTGTCTGCGGTGTTATCCTTCAGTGTCATGGAAAAACTCCGGACGTGCCGACAGTCCGGACGGCGCACGGCGATTACGGGGCCGAGCGGATTGATGCCGGTGATCTGCGTCGGCGGTGTTACGGCGAGCGGCGTCGTGTCGTCTCTGGCTCCGAGGTCGGTCAGATAACCGAGGTTGACGCTCGCCGGTACGTCACCGGGAAGGGCAAACACGACCTGCACAACGTCCTTCTGCCGCGTAAGGCTGCCCAACGTCTGCACCGCGAACTGATAATGCTTGTAGATCGGACGCCCGTAGTCGGAGTACAGGCCGGACTTGAAACGGGTAAGCCCGCCGACGGTAGACACCGGCATTTTGGGTATGTCGCCGACGATGTACGTGTTGTGCGCGGCGTCACGGAAGAACACTGAGCCGCCCAGCTGGGTGAAGCAGAACCAGCTGGGTTCGGTGTAGGAGGACACCTCATAGTCCCAAAGGAAGGCGGTGCCCCCATAAACCAACCAGTAGCGGTGGTCATCGTCAAAGCTGTACACATAGCTGCCTGCGTCATCGACACCGTTCCGCACAAAGGGTAGCAAACCGGGCAGTTCGTGCCGACCCTCGTTTACCTTGAGGCTGAGGGAGGCCACATTGTTCTCGTAGGCCGCGCTGCTGGAGAGCAGAATATGCGCCCCGGTATAGGTGTTGCAGAACACCAGATTATTCTCGATCAGCTGTATCGTCCACGGCAGGTCACACCCGGTCTTGGCGTTCACCGGTTTCGCGGTAAAGGAGATCAGCTCTCGCCCGTCCAGCGTCTGCGTGTCGTACTCCAGCTTATGGATCGACCGCTCCTTGAATACGATCAGGTCACTGTACTGGCGGCCAAAGCCTGTCACCGCATCCTCCGTGTCGCCCACCAGATTGTAGTAGCTCATCGGGAAGTATGCCGGGTTCATGGACACACTGTCGTTGCTGTTCCAGAACACGGCGTTCGGCTGACTGGGGCACCCTCCCAGCAGGATGCACAGGCTATCCTTGCCGCCCCCGGAGAAGGCGTATTTGCAGTCCATGACCGCGCTGTACGCATCCGGGTTGGCGCAGTTGTAGGTGATCTCCACCGTACTGCTGTCCGGATCGTCGGGCTTTGGCGCGGGGTCAATCCACACATATTCGGCGTCCACAGTGGAGAACTGGCACGCCGGGGACAAGACAAGAGTGTGCCCCGCGGCTATTGCGGAGGCGAGGGTGAGCACGCCTGTGTCACGATTATAGGAAAAGTCGGGCGTTGCCGAAATCTCAGGGCGGACAAACATTCTGCCGACCGCCGGGTACAGCCCGCTGGCGAGCCGGGACAGCTGATACGTCTTCTGGTCGCTGACCGTCGCCACCTCTATGGGGTCCTGATCGAAGTACTCCACACCGTCCACGAAGACCTGCTCGGCGTGGGCGCTATAATATGTGGAGCTCACGCCGACGTAGAGCTCGAAGGTGTCTGAGGCGATCGGCGCTTTAAGGAGCTTCACCACGCTGGTGGTCAAGCTCCGCGTGTGCCCGCTTACGACGCTGGCTCCCTGCTGGTACGTGTTGGTGTAGGCTTCAGTCAGCGCTCCATTCTTGAAAATCTTTAATAGGCTCGTTTGTGCGGTTAGATAGTCCGCAGCCCCCGCAGGAAGCTGTTCACTGTCTTTCACCAAAGCCCACACGTTAAAGACTTGGGCGAGTTCGCTGCCCGCGACTGTAACCTTGATCGTTCCGCTAAACTCCGCGGTGCCCCCCGAGGGAAGCCGGTACGTGGCTGCACGGTATGTGTACTGAATGGTTATCTGCGCGCCGTCCACAGGGGGCGTTTTGAAGGTGACGGTGACCCGCGCCTCCCCTTCGTATGACACGGTGTAGTCACCCGCCGGGGTAAGCGTGCCGTTCATGTACACCGCTCCGACATAACGCTCTGCCTGCGAACCGGCAACGTGCGGACGAGCGAACGCCGTTGTCGTGCCGTTGCCGGTGAACGACTTAGTCTCCGTCTGTGTCGCGGCCTTGTACACCACGCGCTTCCGCCCGGTCAGTCTGTTCTCCGGCTGGTACAGATCGCCGGAGCCGGTGGCCGGGTCTGCGTTCAGCACGGTGGTGGGGACATACGCTTCGTCCTCCACGCGCGACATGACGAACTTCAGCCGATCCTCCGGCATGTACTGGATGCGGTAGAACCCGCCGTGGTGCTGGAGCGTTGTGCTGCTGCCGCCCGCTATGATCGTCTCCTCCCACGGCCCGTTCTTGTAGAACAGGTCGTCCTTGTAACGGAAAAAAGAACCTCTCACCGGGTTCAGGTCGGTCAGCATCGGGTGATAGACGACGGGTGTGGTGGACGGGTCGAAATAATACATGACCCGCCCGATGTGGACGAAAGCGTGGTCGTAGAAGGTGTCTGCGTAGGCGGCCACTGTCACACCGGAGCGCTCCGGCTCACCCGTGTCCACGGCGGTGACGATCTCCTCCTGACCCGGGCGGCACTGGAGCATACCGTCCTTCCACCACATGTTCAGCATATAGGGGGACTCGTTCGCCTTGAGCAGATAATCCGCGTCACGAAGGTTCAGCCCGCCGTTCAGCTCCGGGAAATTCACGGAATAGGTCTTGTTCTGGTCGGGGTATCTCGACAGGTTAATATACATCGCTACCACTCCAATTCGTCGCGTATATGTCCTCTACTGGCGCTGCCTCGGCGCTTATGCCCGCCGACATCTTGGCCAGCTTATCCTCGTACTTGTTATAGAACAGCGAGCACCGGAAGGCATCGCTGTCAGCCAGCAGGAAGGAGGCAACGTAGAACGGGATCGCCGTGTGCGTCTCGTCTGTGTTGTCCAGCCTGATCTCGTCCGGCGTTGTGCTCGTGCTTGCGCTTTCCGGAACCAGCGCCGGGTACCGATAATAGGTGATGGTGTAGTCCCCGGACTCGTCCTTCGGTATCAGCACATAGTCCCTCCCTTCAAGCCGGTAATGGTTCGTGTGCAGGCGCCGCCCGTCCGCTGTCCGGATAACAGAGCCGGTCTGGAACTGGTAAAAATTCTGGGGCAGGCGGTACCGCTTGTACTCGCCGACCTCGTCGCAGTACAGCTCCGTCAGCTCGACCGAGGCGGGAATCTTCTTCGCAGTTGTGGCGATCTCCATGATCGCATCGTTTACCAAAGATGGGATGCGATTGATAAAATCGGCCTGATTGTTATATGTGGTGGGCACATTCGTGCCGCCAATGGAATACTGGTTCAGCAGCTTCAGAACCTGATCCTGAACCCAACCGTATGTCATATTCGTACCTCCTCTTTGAAAAACGACGGGAGGCTCCCGAAACCGGGAGCCTCCCTGTGAGATGTGCCTCAGATCACCGTCACGTTGATGGTGGTGGTGGTATCGGAACCCGCAGTCAGGGTCACGGTGTAGTCCGTGCCGGCAGCAGCGGATGCCTTAGCCGCGATGGTCACCGCGCCACCGGACACCGTAGCGGTCAGGTCGGTGTTGGACGAGGCGCCCTTCTTGACGGCTGCGGTCACAGTGGCCGTGCCGAAGTTGATAGCATCGACAGTGATGCTCTCGCCCTTGTTCAGCACCAGAGTGCGCTCGGAGACGGAGAAGGGGCCGCTGTAATAGATGGCGTCCTTCTTGTTCTTCAGAACAAAGGCGTCATAGGAGAATCTCAAATATGTTACCGTAGAGGCTTTTTATCCTCTACTTCTTACGGTTTCCCGTAAGTTCAGCGTACATTTTCATCCACGTGGGATGCCGGCCACTCTTGGGAGAATTATATTCTGCGATTGCAGTTTCATCTCCTACGCGTTACGGAGGCTGACCTTATTACGAATCAGCTTTCCTCGGTATTACCTTCTATCCACTCTTGAAACTGTTCGCGGGTGTTCCCGCCAAAACCATATGCTATGTGAAACTTTGTATGACACGCCGCACACAAGGTAACCCCGTTATCTACGGAAAACCTCGCCCCCTCGTAGGTATCGTAGGCGTCCAAATGGTGTGCGTTCAGATCGCCGCCGTGAGATCCACAGGCGCGGCAGTTGTAGCCGTCCCTAAGATAAACGGCCTTCCGCCACACCTTAGACGCGAACCGATCCCTGTCGGATGGGTTCTCGTGGTATGTGTGCTTGTGGCAAGCCCTACACCTGAGCGCCGCTTTCTCCTTGTTTAAGAGGCTGTCAAAGGTAATAGTGCTTTCGTGGCCGCATTGCGCAATATATCGCATCTTCGTCTTGCAGTTGACATATTCGTTTTCGAGCAGTACACAGTCACGCTGTTCAAACTGCTCTCTCACATAGTCTATACCGTAAAGGACGGATTTACTGCATTTACTGCAAACGCGGCCGGACATCTGACCAACAAAATGGTTGTAGTCTGTCACGTTCTCGTGCCCGCATAACGCGATATATCGAACTGGACTTCTGTTTGTGGAGAAGTCATCATTCAGAACTTTACACCCAGCCGATTCAAAAGCTTCTTTAATAGCGTCCTTCCCAAGTCTCTGGCGCTGTCCGATCTCTTTCCGCCTACAGTCTGGGCATAGGTCGCCCTTACCTCGACGGAAATTATTAAAGTTGCTCTCGCGGGCATGACCGCATTTCGCGATATAGCGCATCTTAACACGATCGTTCACATATTCAGTTTCAAGCAACGTACAACCTCTATCCGCAAAAGTCTGTTTAACAAAGTCGTACGTGAATTTTTCTCTCCCGCCCATGCCGGCCTCCTTAAACGAGTCATAGGATAACCTAATGATACCACATTGGAGCGGAAGGAGTCAAGTGAATAGTTTTACGGCTTCACCGATTTTGGTCGGTTATTTCCGCGTAGCTTACGCTACGTAGGGGCAGTAATCTCTACCCTCACACAGCCAGCCGGACACGCCGGGGGCATCGGTATGCACCTTGTACTCGGACAGCACCTTGGCCGCCACGGTAGCGATGGGGTGGCACAGGATGAACTGGCAGCCGGCGGGCAGACGGGAGGCGGGAACCTTCACGATCTTGCAGCCGTCCACCTCACCCAGCAGACCCTTAATCAGAGCGTTCTGAGCGGTGTCGCAGTCGCGCATGAACGCGGGATCCTGCTTCAGCAGACCAGCAAAGGCGTAGCTCACCAGCGCCACGCGACCAGAATCCATTTACATTCCACTGTTGTTCGCTACACAACAGCCGGTGCGTTGCACCGCTGCGCATCGCTGCGCAGATTAGACTATATCTCCACCCTCTTTATGAGGGGCTGCCCATTTCCACCCGCTTGGGTGTACTCCCTTTCGGGATAGTCGTTGAAGGTTGCTTTTCTACATGCTCCCAGTGGTACCCGTACGCACACCTGCCGAAGCGAGTAGAGGTACGGATATTACTGGAAATGTGGGATACGTTCCCACGATACTGGAATCGCTTTGCGTTTACCCACTCCGCAGCAGCATAGCTGCTCCGAAAAATCTCTCCTGTCTCTTTGCACAGAGTGGGCTTTCTCCACGCGGCGTTGTCATACGCCCCGGCGGCATGTGCGAGTTGCATATTCTCACACCGAGTAACCCACTCCAAATTAGACAGCCGATTGTCACTGCGGATTCCGTTTTTATGGTTTATTTCAGCCTCCGGAAACGGAGGCTCTGAGATAAACGCAGCAGCGACAAGACGGTGTACAAGAGCGTGTTTATGCTTCCTACCGAGAGAAACGGTTAGGTACCCATTGCGGCATTTCTGTAAAGAGAGTATCCGCGGCGACGTTATCCGATCGGATATACCGGTGCGCACGATGTGCGGTACGCTCCTTACCCTACCGTAATCACTTACCTCATAACAACCGTTAAATCCGGGGATAGGTTTCCAGCGTTCCATATTGCGTAATTCCTTTCAAAGTATTACTTGTTGTAGAAAAGCCTTCCCTGCTGATTGTCTCGATGAGATGTCCCAGCAATTAAGGCAGAACTGACTCGTGCATTACTGCACGGTTGCCCAATTCAGTTTAGGCACGTTGGCGTTGCCCAGCGTCTCCTGCGCCTTCAGCAGCAGAGAGTACGCATTGGCGGTGGTGGCAGCGGTGGAGCTGTACGCGCCGGCGTTAGCGGCGATCTGGCCGAAGGTGTAAGTGTCCACCTCGGGGATGGTCTTCAGGGACATCTGACGGGCGACGGCACGGGAGGCATCCATCACCATCATGGACTGGCTCTTGTTCAGCTTGTCGATGGTGAACGTCCAGCCGCGGTCACGGCGGATGGTGAACTGCTGGGTGTCGTTCTGGAGCTCGTCGGGGGTGCCGTAGCGGTTCGCGCCGGAACGGCTGTAATTGTGGTTGTCCACGGCGGGGATGTCGTAGACATAGATGGAGTTCACGCCGTTCCAGTCATAGTCATTGTTGGTGACCAGACCCAGCAGCGCTTCACGGGTGAACTGCTCGTCCACCTTGGGAGAAAACTTCTTAGCGAGATTAACAGACATAGTTCATTTCCTTTCTTTGACAGGAAGCCGAACGTCGTCCGCGTGGAGTTACCACCGCTCCATGTCGAATCCTTTCAGCCAAGGATCCTCTTTGGCCGGTGTCACATCGCCCCCACCGCTTACGGGCTTCACGGGGGCTTTTGCTGCGGCTGCGGCGTTCTGCTTCAAAATGTTGTTTTCCTTCTGATATGCGGCGACGGTTTCGTTGGTCTGCTTGACCATTGCGTTCATCCGATCCTTCATGGCTCCGAGCTCCTCGAACAGCTGCGCGATCCGGTCATCGTCAGGAGTGGCCGGAGCCTCGGGCTCCTCGCTCTCCTCATCCGTGAGCGGGTACGCCTTGCCGTCAGAGGCGGCGGCAGCCACCAGCTTGGCCACGCCTTCCGACATGCCGGAGTCGAGCTGCTCCTGATACACGCGCCGGTAGGTTTCCTTGGCCTTGGCCTCCTGCATACGGTCGAACGCTGCGGCCTTCTGGAACCACGTTGCGATGTCGTCGTCCGTGGACTCATCCACGTTGACCTCCACGTCCTTGTGGTTCACCTTGGCCGTCAAAATACGAGACTGCTTTCGCACCGGCTCCGGGGACGGCTCCTCGGTGGCGGGGGCTTCCGCTGCCTCGGCGTTTGGCTCATCTGCCTCCGGCGCGTCCGTGGTGGGGTCGGCCTCAGCAGTGCTCTCCTCGTTGAGCTGCGCCAGCAGAAACGCCTCGTCACTCAGCCCGTCGGCGGGGTCACGGGGCAGCTCCTCCGGTCGTTCAGCACCGGCGAACAGATCGTCCTCGCGCTCCAAACCGTCAGTGGGCGCGATACTGTCGTTGCCGCTGATCGAGGTGTTACCAAATACGTCTTCGTTCATAGGGGTATTCCTTTCTCCCCATGGTGAGGGGATCAAATTATTTACAAAAAGAGACATGGCGTTGGCCGCCATGCCTCTTGTTGTATCGGGTTGTCAGATGTTGCTTCAGGGGGAAACCGCCGCCCAAGCACCGTTGACCACCTTCAGGATTTTGCCGTTGTCGGCAGCAGTCACGGCGGGCAGCTCAATGGGTGCGTAGGGCTTGCCGTTGCCCTGCACGAACGTGATGTTGTCCAGCGCGTCCTTGCAGGCCGTTGTCAGTTTACTGCCGAAGCTGGACTCCACAGCATCCAGACTCAGCTGCCCGGCGATAATCAGCTGACACAGCTGAAGCTCGTCGGACTTACTGACATCATTGGCCAAGATACCCAGTGCGGCATCGTTATTCGCTACGGTACCGTTCTCCGCAATCGGCGTGCCAGCCTTTAGGAAGGTACCTGTTACATTGGGCCAGTTGATGTACTGGTCCATGTACTTGGGTTTCGTGTTCTTATAGACGATCTTTGTCATTCGCCCTCACCTCACTTCACCAGCTCCCACGTGCCGCTCTTCCCGTCCGCGCTCCGTGTCACCTTCACGGTGTACGTTTCGGTTACGGCGGTGGCCTCCGGAGTCTCCGGCTCCGCAGGCTTCTCCGGCTCCACATACGGAATACCGAACCACTCACACAGACCCTTGGCCGCGCTCTCGGCGATCTCCTTCATGTGGGTGTGGAACCATGTGGCATCCTCCATGTTGTCGTGGAACACGTGCTCCTCGTAGAACGCCACAGCGTTGGTCTTTTTCAGCTCGTACAGGTCGCTCCGCGCCACCAGTTTCACCGTGCGCGGGTAAATCTGCTTCCGGTACTTCACCATGATCTCGCCCAGCTTCTTGCCGTTCTTGGAGTAGGTGTAGTACATGGGGTGGCAGCCCTGCGCCTTGCCGTTAGAGCTGGCATTGGTGTGGCTTACGTAATGCACGTCCGCGCCCCATGCGTTGCTTTCCCGCACGTTCTGTTTCATGATAGCGTCGCCATTGTCGCCATTCATGGGTGTACGCCGATAACCACGCTTTGTCTCGATGCCGCAGCGGTTCAGGATCGGCTCCAGAATGTCGATGTACTCGTTGTTCTCCAGTGCCTCATAGCACTGTTTCCCGTCCGGGCGCGGATATACACAGGGGTTTGCCCTGTGCATAGCCGGGGACAGATATACCTTCGGGGCGGCCATTTACATGGCCTCCTCGTCGTTGGTAGACTTCATCTGCTTAAACACCTGATTAACGCCCGTTGCGGTCAGGCCGGACATAATACCCACGGCAACCGCCGTAAAGTAGTCACTGGCGGGGAAGTCCGGCATGTGGAACGCCAGCGCCAGCGCACCGATGATGCCGCCGCACACACCGCAAATAATGGGGATCCACTTGTTATCCAGCGCCGTGGCCTTCACGATCATGCCGATCAGATAGCAGATGACGATGATAGCGGCAACAGTCGCCACTCCTATAGTGTTGATGTCCATAATTATTTCCTTTCCGGCTTTACGCCTCTCTCTTGATGGGCAGCTTCCTCACTTCCTCCATGATCCTTTTTGCACTGCCGTTGCCGCCCATCTTTTCATACGGCTGATACAGATAGTCATTGAGGTTTTCGTACTCGTCCTGCGTGATGTACCCCCGTGTCAAGTACGCCATGCCCAGATGGGTGATGCGGTCATGTGCCAGACCCACAAGCATCTTCCGCTCCGCGTCGTTCTTGTCCGCCCGCTTCGATACCAGTGCCCACAAGCCGCTGCTTGTCAGCACCGCTACCGCCAGCGGTACGGCGATCTGCTGTACCCACGGTTCCATTCGCTCTCCTTTCCGGGCTTACGCCCTGTCTGTTCTCACACGCCCAGCATACCATCCGCCCTTCGGGGATCACCGCCCCGCAGCATACACAGGTGTCCATCAGGTGATTTCCTCGTTGATTGTGCAGATGATGTCTGCCGCGACATCGTTGTAACCGCCGATAGACAACCGTAGGTATGCAGCCTCGGATATGTTAACGGCGCTACCACTTCCAGAATCGGTAATTGTCGTACCCGGAGTCCATACCAGCGGCTGTCCAATTGTGTACTTCCCGGACTGCGAGAGAGTGGACACTGATTCACCCGCAATTTTCGTATGATCCGCCTTATAAAAAACCGCCTTAGTGTCACTCTGATAGGATTTTATCGAACAAAACTTATTTACGCGGATGATGTCTCCCACAGAAAAGGGGATAAACCCCGTCACCAAACACCCGGTTCTGGCGGTTGGAACACCGTTACTGGGCAGCCGCATGTCGAGCATATATCCAATGCTGTTGTAGATGCTACCGTCCGTGTCGGTAGAAATCGGTATCTGGTTGGTATAACTCGGCGCGGACTTCACCGCCGTCACCGTGATTTCCAAATCGCCCGTTACGTTTGGAATGGCGATCACGCCGTCCTTGTAAAATGTGGACACATCCACACCTCCCATCAAAATAGTTACACTGGCACCCTCCAGCGTGTAACCCTCCGCTGCCGTCAGCGTGGCTGCGTAGCCCTGCCCATCAATAACGGACGCTCTGCTGTTGTCGCTGGTGCAATGGGTTAGGCTGACTGTCACCTTGCGCCGCAAAACAGTCTGTGTGCCGTTCCACACGCTTCCGGTCACATCTGCGCCGCCCATCTTTATCTGCACAGAGCTGATGGCATAGCCGCTGGCGGGAGTGATCTTTGCAGTGTATGGCTGATACTCCGTGGCACTGGCAGCGCTGTTGTCACTGGTCGCATTGGTCAGCGTGTTTGTAACGGTGTAAGTATCGATGCTGGGCGTCACCGCCCCCGGTGTGCCGTCTATCATGGCCACACGGAAGGCGTTGATTTCCGCTGCCGTGAAGCCCAGCGACGCCACGAAATTAACGCATTTATCTCTAAATGTGCTGCCGGACAGAGCGTTGATCTGAGAAATAAGTCCTGCCCATGTAGGGCCACCTCCCTGATAGCTGCCGTTCCGCGCCCGCATCGTGTAAAACGATGTCAGCTCGTAGTCCTTGTCGATGTCGCTCTGGCTTACGCCGAGGACGCCCTCCAATACACAGGCCAGCGTACCTGTCCTGTCAGCGCCAGCTGAGCAATGGAAGTACACAGGCTCATTGTGAGTGACCGCATCAAATATTGTCCGCAGATTTACTTTCCACGCGTCGACTGGTGTGAGCGCATACATGGCGTATTGCGGGGCGCAGGTGTAGTATACGTCTCTGCCCAACGGCGATTCTGTTAGAACTGGCGCTTCCGAGGCGCCACGCAGGTCAAGGTCGTGTTGGATGCCCAGCTGCCCGACAAGCACGTTTCTGTCATCCGCCCGGAGAGAGCCGCCCCGGATGAGCAGCCCGTACTTGACGGTTCCTCCGTCGCATGCCCATCCGCCAATGTCGCGCACGTTGGGCGTGACAGTGTTCAGCCACCGCAGAGCATCCAGCGGCTTCAACGTACCCGCCGCGCTGTCCGCTGAAAACGGTGTCTCCACATTGGGCACATCGTTGTAGTACGTCACGCCGCCCACCGTCTTACCGATGGGCTTTGTATTGGAGGTGACAGGCGTGGCCGGTGCGTAGTTGGCAATCTGCGAATTGCTGTAATTGCTGGGGTCGTAGGTCACATTGGCGAGGTAGTTACGCACCGCCTCCGGGCACTGGTGCCATGTGACGGACATCTTCGTGCTGATTCCATCCACCGTCGCCTGCATCTGGGCGATGGTCTTTGCACCGGTAGTCCCGGCCTTTGTGTTGATGTGCTGGGCAAGGCTGTCCAGCTTGCTTTTTGTTACCACTACCTTAGCCATACGCCACCTCGTCACCATTGGGGATCGTGCCGGTAATGCGCTCACCGGATGCGTTGTGGGCGGTTGATCCGGCTATCATCTTATCCGGTGTTACGCTGTCGCCGGAAACGTCCAGTAAGACCGTTCCATTCGAAAGCTGCACTTTATTGTTTGCCATAGCACACCTCCTTTTCAGGGGAGGGGCAAATGCCCCTCCGTTAGCCGATCGTTACAGTCCTGCCGCCCTGCGCATTGTCCACATAGCTGACCGGGATTCTTGCAACCGTCACCTGAGACAGATAGTTGTAGCCCTCATCGGGAGCGATCACCTGCTCCTCAAACGAGGGCGTCACGGTCTTGGCCTGCGGCTTTGCACCCTCGGTGCCGGACATGGAACCCTCAACACCCAGAATGGTGATGCCCTCGCGGATGTTCTGCGCGATGATCTTGGTCGCCTCGGTGGGGTCTATCTGCGCCTTGCCGCTGCCATCGTGAAAGCCCTGTGGGATGGTAACGCCGTTCTTGTCAACGACATTCAGCGTCTTGGCTCCGTTGTTGGGCATCGTGCCGGTGACCTTCTGGCCGGTGACATAGGCGGTCTTTCCCTTGAGGATTTCCGCAGCACCTGCCGTGGCGTCGCTGGTGTCCGCGTCGTAGGTGTTCGTACCGGTGATAGGTGTGCCGGATTTGTCGTGCGCCGTAATGCCCTCTGCCAGCTTGTCCGGGGTTACGGAATCAGTGGTCAAGTCAATAAGTGTCTCACCGCTCTGAAGAACTACCTTGTTTACGTACTGATTAGCCATAATTAACCTCCAATATATACTGTTGTACCCCCGCTGGGGTTACTAACTCTCGCTACACTGATAGGAGAAATTGTCACGTTCTCCTTCATGAGCTTGTCCTTAGTTTCTAAGATTTCTTCTGTAAACTTTGGGGTTACCTGATACTCTCCGTCGTATTTTTCTCCGCCTGTATAAACAAGCTGCGCTTGAATTGCGGAGAGCTGGTACTTTGGGCTGGATGCAGACAGGCGATAAGCCGCATCACTTTTAACAGATAGCCGCAACTTAGTCATAGCCTTCCTCCCGGATAAGACGATCCACCGGGATTTGCTCCACCGCAGTAGCGCGTTTGGAGCCGTCGGCTGTCGTCCACATCAGCTGGATCTCACACGTTGACGCCCCCAGCCGCATGGCGTCTTTGTACGACAACGTGCAAATCAACTTCCCATCTTTCCAGACCGCGGGGAGCTCAACGTAAACGCCGCACTGCTTTTGGGAAAGCACCAGCAAAACATTGGCGGCATCGGTGAAATCCACAGGGCTGCCGCCGTCTGTTACTTCCAGTTCCAGTACGTTTTCCATTTTCTGAATCACGCGCACACCTCCTTCCGCTTGCCCGCCGCGTCATTCTCCGTATGAAACGGTGTCTCCATCAGGAATCTCTGCTAACACCAGCGCTGCAATTTCGGACTTGTCGGCGGAGGTAAGGACGTAGTCGGTACCCGCTGACTTCACCCCTGTATCTGTATCGCCGACATACCAGTTGCCGTTCGCCCCAATGTGGGGCGTGGCGCCGTCCTTTCCCGCTGCGCCGGGCTCACCGGGCTCACCGGGGTCGCCCTTTGCTCCTGTGGCGCCCCGTGACGGCTTACCAGTGTCCGTAGTCCCCAGATACCAGTTGCCGTTTGCACCGATGGTCGGAGTGATGCCGTCAGCGCCTTTCGGCCCCTGCGGGCCGCCAGCATCACCCTTCGGCCCCTGCGGGCCAGTCGCACCTGTGTCGCCCTTCGGCCCCTGCGGGCCAGTCGCACCGGTATCGCCCTTCGGCCCCTGCGGGCCGGTTGCGCCAGTGTCGCCCTTATCGCCCTTATCTCCCTTATCGCCCTTGATGTACCGGAGATCGGTCACCACCTCGAAGGTAACGGTGCGCGGGGTTTCGATATTGAAATTTGTTACAGCCATATCACAGCACCGTCCTTACCGCAGATCCCCGGACATCATCCACATAGAACGACGTACCGAGCACACCCTGCGCGTTTTTGAACTTAACGCGTGCCTGACCCGTAACCGGGCCCGACAGGAGATATGTCTCCTGTTGGGTCAATGGGAACAGGAACAGCGCGTTATCTTCATCGTAGCCCACCTCGCCGGGGTACGTCTTGCGAAGCTGCCCAATGACAAACTCGATCAGTTCCACCTCGTCCAGCGTAAATCCCGAACCGGAAAGGGGGAGATAATAGGCATCACCCTGCATCGCCATGTGTACTCACTCCTTATCTTGAGGCTCTCTCGTTGCCCATGACCAGAGCCGTTTTCTTTGCAATGGTCGGCAGCTCATCAAAGCGCTGCTCCATCTGCGTCGGCAGCCCCTGAACCATCTTGTCCTGACTCAGTGGCCCACCCTGCGCCGGTGCAGTGTCGCTGCCAACGGACACCGGCGTACCCGCCTCCGGGATAGCCGCGCCTGCTGCGGCGTTCGCCTGCGTGCCCTGCGCGATCCGCCCGCGCAGCTCGTCGATCAGCTCCTTCTTCCGGGGGATCAGCTTGTCCGGCAGCCGCTCCAGATACTGGATCACGTCCAGTGTGCCGTCCCGGCGGAGGTTATCCAGCGTCTGCGTCATGGCGATCTCGCTGAAGTAGGTGGTCGCGCCTGCGTCAATCTTCATGCTCAATGCCACATTTTTCAGCTGACTGAAGTCGAACTCCTCCACGACCTTGTACGTGACCTCCTGCGTCTTCATCCGCCCGGTCATGGGGTCGATGACGGGTACGCCGTCATCGCCGATCACCAAGTCCTTGAATACCTTACTCATGATGACCGGACGCTTACCGTACAGCGTGCCCTGCATGTCCAGTATGATCTTGCAGCAGTCCTCCAGCCACTCATACTCTCCCGCCCGGATGTTCTCCAGCGGCACTTCCGCGTTGGTGTTCAGCACCATCAGCGCCGAGGTGTTCTCAGGCTTCACGTTACCCATCTGGGCATCCGTCGTACCGAGGCACTCCTTCGTGTACGCCATCGCCTTGTCTATCAGGGCGAACACCTGATTAGACATGTCGGAGGGCTGAAGATTATACGCCACCTGCTGTATGCTCTGCCCGGGCTGAATACCGTGTACACCGATGGCCTGTCCGATCTCGTTGTTCCAGCTGGAGATCAGGTCGGCGTTGTATACGGTTTTCGGGAAAGCCATCAGATCCACGTGCCGGATGGCCGAGGCGAACAGCTTGTTAATGGAAATCTGGTTCGGCAGCAGCCCGGTCACCAACGCGCGCCCGTGGTACTGGTTCTTCTGACGCTCCCAGTTGCCCCACGCGATGGGGTACAGGCTCAGCCCGGTGTCCACGTCCTCATAGATGATCGTGCTGCGGGTGGCCTTTGTTACCCGCACGGTGGTCACGGTTTCCTTGGCCGGAACCATTTTCGGTATCAGAAGTCCATTGGCGTCCTCTTCATACTTAGGCATACCGTCCGGGCCCAGCTCCGGCTCCATCACCGTCAGCCCCGTCTTGGGGTCGATCATCTCCTGCTCCTTCTGCACCTTGGTGTACATGTAGCAGTAGAGCACCTTGCCCACATCATCATCGGCCTGCGCCTCGGTGCGCCCGCCGACACCGGCAAAGTCCCAGTTCTCACTGTCGGCCTGCACAAGGCTTTCGTCGCTCTTTGTTGCCGCCGTGCCGGACGCCATGCCGTTCCGTGTCCGGCGGAACTGTTCCATCTCGCGCCGGAGGTTCATAGCTGTATCACGCCCCACCACGATAACGTAGGGCTGCTTCTGGATGTCGAACTCGTTGGGGTTACCGAACATCACGTTGATACCGTCTACCAGCTCCATGCCGATCTCGCCACGGTGGGGCCCGAGTCTCGTTCCGAAGGGCTGCGCTGTCGCGTCCCAGTAGAAATGCGCACAGTAGTCGCCGGTCTGCGCACCGTCATACAGTGCCTCACGCAGTCGGTAGTCGAAGTTCAGCTTCTCCAGCAGGTTGTTCACCGAGGCGTTGGCGAAAGCGGCCACGTCGTCGTCCGGCCCCGCAATGCCGCTGCCATCATAATGCGCCAGTGGTTCAAGGCGTACCGTTACCGCGCTGGAGGACAGTGACGCAATGAACAGACTGGCGACGCGCTTGAGAATATTAAATGTGGGCTTCGGCAGCCGGGACATCGCCGGTGTCTGCGGCAGGTTCTGCCACTGGTTACCGATGAAAAACTCCGTGTTGGTGCGCACTACGTTGTACTGGTTCGGTACAAGGGAGTTGTTGTACGCCTTGCCGCGCTCGTAGTACTTCCACACGTTGGTCATCTGGTTCTTGATCTGGTTCAAATCTCCTCACTCCCCTCGTCACCATAGGGTCTGTTCGTCTGGCCATAGGCCATCTCTGCCGAGTAGTTTTGCAGCTCCGCGAACGCCTTCTGCTGCTCCCGCATCCTCTGAATCTCATCCTCGCCCGGACGCTCTGCTTTCGGCGCCATGTATCGGTCCACCTTGCCCCGCAGCTTGTACCCGGCAAAGGCGCTCAGGAAAACAAGCGCCAGAACAGCCAGTGTGCCAAGGACACCGTATATAAAAGACATACCTTGTACCTCCGTCTTTCTGTTGTCTGGTTGCGCAGTCGGGAGTCGAACCCGAAGCTCCGGGACATGACCCCGGAATGTTACCTTTACACCACCGCGCGATATAGCTTGGCTCCGGGTGAAAAAGGAGGAAATCACCCGGAGCCCCGTTTGTTTATTGCTTAATACACCTCGAACTCCGGCGTGGCGTACACGTCGTAGAGCGAACCGTCCAGATACCGCTCCTGCTCCTGTGCCGCGATTGCACGGCTGCCATACGCATCGTCTGCCTCCGGGGCTGCCACGATGCCGGGGCTGAAAATCAGATAGCCCAAGCCCTGACTGCAAGCGTCCACGCAGTCGTCGTGCGCGCCGGCAGGAAAGGCCGTGAACTCGTCGATGAACTCCTCCACCCACGGCTCTCCCTCCGGCAGGAGCACGTTCCCGCTCTCGATGGCGGGGCTGATGGCGTTCACACGGCTGACCTTGCCGCCCTTCGGCGTAACCGAGATCACGCCGATGTACTTGCTGCGCAGCGTCTGGATAATAGCGCTGCCGTTGGCCTTGTCCTCGATCACGATGTACCGCGTCTCCGGGTAGAGCTGCTTCACCATGGCGATGGCTTGCACCGTGGCCGGGAAGTCCATATGCCGCTTGAGCACGTAGCGGACGTAGTAGTTGTTCCCCAGCTTACTTATGACCTCTATGGCTACGTAGTCGTTGTCCTTGCCGTCCTTGAACGTTGCGTCCACGGAGATAATGGTCGTGCCGAACACGGTGATGTCCTTCGGGTTGAAGAACCGCCACCACTCGCGACGGACGAGGTTGCCGCCCTCCACGCGCGGTGAGCACTGGTACAGCGCCTGCCACGCCCGGTGTCCGCCGCCGTGGGAGATGTCGTTCAGGTAGGACTCCTTGAACTGCTTGAGCCATGCGTTGTCCTTGCCCAACTCCGGGCACAGCGCCTCACCTATACGCCGGCCCAGCGGATCGTTCTCCTCTGCCTCCACGGGCAAGCGTATCAGTGTGACGTTCTGTTCCCGGGCGATGATGCGCGCCAGCAGGTCGTCCTCTGACCACGGCGTTGCGATGACGATGACCTTCGCCTTGGCCGCGAGACGGGTCTTCAGTGTGTGCTGCCACTCGCTCCACAGCTTCTCGCGGTACGTCTCCGACGCGCTCTCCTCGGCGTTCTTGATGGGGTCGTCTATGATGATCAGGTTGGCCGGGTTACCCGTGATGCCGGACATAATGCCCCGGCTGATCATCTTGCCCCAACCGTTGGCCAGCTCGAACTCGTTCGTTGTCCAGATGCTCCCCTTGGCCATGCCGAACAGCTTCGACCCGAACTGCTCGATCTTTTCGATGTTCTTCCGCCCGAACCGCTTGGCCGTGTCGTCGTTGTAGCTGGCCTCGATGATCCGGTGGCGCGGATACCTGCCCAGATACCAGCTGGGGAAGCTCTCCGTGATCGTCAAACTTTTGCCGTGCTGCGGGCTCGTTTCGATGACCAGTATGTCAAAGGCGTTCCCGGTGTCCGTCTCCACGAACTCCTGCACCTTGTCCGCGAGGAAGTCCGACATCCGCGTCCGCTTCCACTGCGCGCCGTGTACGTAGTACAAATAATGCCTAAACGACCGCCGTGCCAGCTCTCTACTGGCCATCTCTTTCCGCAGAAGCTCTACGTCGCCGTCCTCGCCGTATTGGACTTCAGGCAGCTCATCCTCATATAAATATTCGTTATCCATAGAACTCCCTCGAAAAAGTTTCTGGTTTGGTGTGACACGCCGCCCAGCCTTGCCGCTGTTGCCTGCCCTTTGCCTCGGTCATACACTGGCCCGGTGTTGCAGGTCTGATGGCAAGACTGGGCGACTGTATCAGATTGTTCAGATGTCTTCTCTGGGACACACTGTCAGGAGGTGCGAGAAGTCCTGTTCGCCTTCATGCGCTGCAAGAGCAACCGGGTACGCGCAATCGTAAGTACAACCGTAAGCACCGCATAAAAGCACCCAGTGACTTCACGGTAACCACGAACACCGCATAAAAGCACCCAGTGACTTCACGGTAACCACGAACACCGCATAAAAGCACCCAGTGACTTCACGGTAACCACGAACACCGCATAAAAGC
>CAMDUN010000014.1:0-53982 GCA_945878665.1 uncultured Clostridia bacterium
AGCGCCGCCAGCTCATGAAGGCCTACGGCGCGGAGCTGGTGCTCACCGAGGGCGCGAAGGGCATGAAGGGCGCGATCGCCAAGGCCGACGAGCTGGCCAAGGAGATTCCGGGCAGCTTCGTGGCCGGGCAGTTCGTCAACCCTGCCAACCCCAAGGCCCACTACGAGACCACCGGCCCGGAGATCTGGGCCGATACCGACGGTCAGGTGGACTTCTTCGTGGCCGGCGTGGGCACAGGCGGCACCATCACCGGCACGGGCAAGTTCCTGAAGGAGCACAAGCCCGATGTGAAGGTGGTGGCGGTCGAGCCCAAGACCTCCGCCGTGCTGTCCACCGGCGTGGCCGGCGCGCATAAGATCCAGGGCATCGGCGCGGGGTTCGTCCCCGACGTGCTGGACACCCATGTGTACGATGAGATCATCCCCGTGGACAACGACGATGCCTTCGCCGTTGGCAAGGAGGTCGGCAGACGCGAGGGCGTGCTGGTGGGCATCTCCTCCGGCGCGGCCCTGTGGGCGGCCATCGAGCTGGCCAAGCGCCCGGAGAACGCGGGCAAGAACATCGTGGTGCTCCTGCCCGACACCGGCGACCGCTACCTCTCCACCCCGCTGTTCGCGGACTGATAAGCTGCTGTACCGTTTTCTTTTCTCTTCTTCCTACTCTCCCCAACAAGACAGGGCGGGCCTTTTTCAAGGCCCGCCCGCAGGCTGTCGAAAAAGTCCAGCAAATGCTGGGCTTTTTCTCATGTATATGCGTTATACACGATATAGAGGCTTGGCTCAGGTCACGAATTGGGTGAAGCTCAAATTTGCTGCCATGAATCTAAAAAAACTAGCAATGTGGAATTGGAGGCGCCATTTCCATCTTTTGATTTTCCGTCTCTTTTACTCTGAATACGCCAGAAACCCGGTTGCCCCCTGAATCGCACAACCGGGTTTCTCGACAAACTGAAACGCCCTCATGCACCGGCATGAGGGCGTTTTTCCTTGGGTCACCGCCAAATACGCCGCAGGGCCGCATCTCCCATACACCGCGTATTTTATCCAGCATTATCGTATGTGTAGAAGCCCCTCTTCGTTTTCCGTCCCAGCATATTCGCCTCCACCATCTGTGCCATCAGAACTGGCGGATGGAACAGCGGGTCGCCTGTGGCTTCATAAATAGCCTTGCAGGCATGGTACGTCACATCCAACCCCACTATATCTTGAAATTCCAGCGGCCCGTAAGGATGTCCTAACCCCAACCGTGCCGCAGCATCAATGTCCGCCGGACTGGCCATACCTCGCTCCACCATACGAATGGCGTTGAGCCGGAAGGGATATTGCAGATAATTGATAATGAAACCGGGATAATCCTTGGCGCGGATCAGCGTTTTGCCTAGGGAACTGCCGAATGCATACGCCAACTCCGCCGCGTCATCCGATGTTCGGATGCTGGTGATCAGCTCCACCAGCATCATAGTTTGGGCGGGATAGCAGAAATGCAGCCCCACCAATCTGTCCGGGTAGGTCAGCGCCCCGGCAATATCAATAATAGGCAGGCTGGAGGTATTCGTGCACACCAGGGTGTCGCGCCGCACAACGGCCTCGACCTGGCGCATAATATTCCGCTTCAGCTCCAGCTTCTCCGGGGCGACCTCAATGACCACATCACAGTCAGCCAAATCCGCATAGTCCGTTGTCCCCGTCAGTTGTGCCGTCACAGCGTCCTCCGCCATAGGCGGCACGACGGTCTTTTCGGATGTCTCGGCAGTTTGAGCTATGCCGCGGATCACCTTCAGGTTCTTTTGCAGCAGCTCCTCGTTAATTTCAAGGGCCGTCACCCGATACCCCGCCCGGAGGCAGCACACCGCAATACCCGCACCCATTGTACCGCACCCGATCACGCCGACTTTTTTGATCGCTTCCAGTGTCATAGTTTTTTCCTTTCCCGCATACAGCGCATTTGTCCGCTCAGGATGGCCGGATACCTCAGATGCGGGCCACGCCGCTCTTCCGTGCCGCTTCGGCCACGGCCTTCGCTACAACCGGGCCTACGCGAGGATCAAAAGCCGCCGGGATAATGTAGTCCGCATTCAGTTCCTCCGGGCTGATCAGTCCTGCCAGGGCCTGAGCCGCCGCCATCTTCATCTCTTCGTTGATGGTACTGGCCCGCACATCAAACGCACCGCGGAAAATGCCGGGAAAGGCCAGCACATTGTTGATCTGATTGGGATAATCGCTGCGCCCTGTGGAGACCACCGCGGCACCGCCGGCCTTGGCCTCGTCCGGGAAAATCTCCGGCGTGGGGTTGGCGCAGGCAAATATGACAGCATCTCGTGCCATGGTTTGAACCATCTCTTTTGTGACCATGCCGGGCGCACTAACCCCGATGAACACATCTGCACCCACCAGCATCTCTGCCAAAGAGCCGGCACGGCGCTCCAGATTCGTCACCTGGGCCATCTCCTCCTTGATCCAGTTCAGCCCCTCACGCCCTTGATAGATCGCGCCATGACGGTCGCACATGGTCACGCTGCGAAATCCCGCTGCCAATAGGAGCTTCACGATGGAGACGGCGGCAGCGCCTGCGCCGGAGGTAACGATCTTCACGTCCTCCTTTCGTTTCCCCACCACCTTCAGGGCGTTGGTCAGGCCCGCCAAGGTGATCACAGCAGTGCCGTGCTGGTCATCGTGAAACACGGGGATGTCGCACTTCTCCTTTAGCTTCCGCTCGATCTCGAAGCACCGAGGGGCGGATATATCCTCCAAGTTGATGCCGCCAAAGCTGCCGGAGATCAGGTAGACCGCATTGACAAATTCATCCACATCCTTGGTCTTAACACACAAGGGGAACGCATCCACACCACCAAAGGCCTTGAACAGCACACACTTCCCCTCCATTACCGGCATACCGGCCTCCGGGCCGATGTCGCCTAACCCCAGCACTGCCGTGCCATCTGTGATCACCGCGCACAGGTTGTGACGGCGGGTCAAAGTATAGCTCTTGTCAATATCCTTTTGGATCTCCAGGCAGGGCTGGGCCACACCAGGTGTATACGCCAGGGACAGATCCTCCCTGTCCTTCACCGGCACGGTAGCCACGACCTCGATCTTTCCCTGCCACTGCTCATGCAGCCGCAGCGATTCCTTTGCATAATCCATAATACCGTCCTCCTATCAGACCATCTTTTCGGGATGGAATACCTCATCAAACCGTTCCGCACTCAAAAAGCCCAACTCCAAGCAGGCTTCCCGCAAGGAGCAGCCGTCGTGATACGCCTTTTTCGCCACCTTGGCGGCATTTTCATAGCCAATGTAAGGGTTCAGCGCTGTTACCAGCATTAAGGATCGACGCAGGTTCTCGTCCATTTTCCCTCGGTCAGCGGTAATGCCCACAGCACAGTGGTCATTAAAGGAGAGCATCGCCTCTGTCAACAGCCGCGCCGTCTGTAGGAAATTGTAGATACACACCGGCATGAACACATTCAGCTCAAAATTCCCCTGAGAAGCCGCCATTCCCACCGCCACGTCGTTGCCCATGACCTGCACGGCCACCATAGTGACCGCCTCGCACTGGGTGGGATTTACCTTTCCGGGCATAATGGACGAGCCTGGCTCATTCTCCGGGATCTTGATCTCACCCAGGCCGCAGCGCGGGCCGGAGGCCAGCCACCGCACATCGTTGGCGATCTTCATCAGATCACAGGCCAGCGCCTTCAGCGCTCCGTGGGCGAATACCAGTTCGTCCTTGCTGGTCAGCGCGTGGAATTTGTTTCCCGCTGTGATAAATTCTTTGCCCGTGATTTTCGAGACCGCCGCAGCCACCTGCGTATCAAAGCCCTTGGGAGCGTTCAGTCCCGTACCCACCGCCGTGCCGCCCAGGGCCAGCTCCCTTAGATGGGTCAGCGCCAACAAAAGCTGCTGTTTATCACGCTCCAGGCTCATACGCCAGCCGGAGATCTCCTGGGCAAAGGTGATGGGGGTGGCATCCTGCAAATGAGTGCGGCCCGATTTCACCACATCCGAATTTTCCTCCTCCAAACGCCGGAATGTATCCGCCAGCTTGTCGATGGCCGGGAGTACCCGATCCTCTAAAGCCAACACGGCAGCGATGTGCATAGCCGTTGGAAACGTATCGTTGGAGGATTGAGACATATTCACATCATCATTTGGATGAAGGAGCTTCTTGCCGAACAGCTCATTACCCCGGTTGGCGATGACCTCGTTGGCATTCATGTTGGACTGCGTGCCGGACCCTGTCTGCCACACCACCAGGGGAAAATGCTCGTCCAACGCCCCCGCCATGACCTCATCGCAAACGCGGCAGATCGCATCACACTTCTCCGCCGTCATTCTCTCCGGGCACATCTGATGATTGGCTATGGCCGCCGCCTTCTTCAGCACACCGAAAGCCCTGGTGATTTCCCGCGGCATGGTCTCAATGCCCACCCCAATGGGGAAATTCATCCGTGAACGCTGCGTCTGTGCGCCCCAATACCGGTCCGCCGGTACTTGCACCTCACCCATGGAGTCATGCTCGATACGGTAGTCCATGTTCATCCCTCCTTATAGGTTTTATCCAGCACCGCGTAGGCCTGCTCCCGCAGATCGTGATAAATACTGCTTCCGCAGGTATCCATACCCACCACCAGCGGGCCGAAGCGTTCCACCTCTAGATCCCACAGCGCCTCAGGCATACCCATTTCAAGATAATGAACGTCGGCTACGCGCTTTACGCCCTGGCTCAACTTCGCCGCGCAGCCAGGTGCGGCCTGAAGATACACATACCCGTACTCCCGGCAGGCTCGCTGTGTATCATCTCCCATGCCGCCCTTGCCCAGCACCGCCTTCACGCCCATTTTCCCCACCATGTCTGCATAGGGTTCCATACGAATAGAGGTCGTTGGGCCAATGAGCTGCAGCTTCCATGTGCCATCCGCTTGCTTCAGGCATACCGGCCCGGCGTGGAACACGGCAGCCCCCCGGAAATCCTTGGGCAGCGGCTGCCCCAAAGCAAGCAGCTCCTTATATTTCAGGTGGGCCATATCCCGGGAGGTAAAAATATGCCCGGTAAGATATACCACATCTCCGATCCGCATCTGACGGACATCCTCGTCCCGCAGCGGCGTTGTCAAAACATACTCTTTCATTGTCAGATCCCTTTCCTTACAAGAGTTTTTCCACGCGCCCATCGTCGTAGATCCTGATCCCGGCACGGCGGGCCACCCAACAATGGAAATTGATCGCCACGGGGGCGATGGCCGTATGGGTATGTGCCCGCTCGATCTTAACGGCCAAGCAAACCGTATCGCCGCCTGTACCGGCAGCCCCCAGTCCCAGCGAGTTGATGGCATCCTTCAGCTCATGCTCCAGGGCCGCCAGCTCCGGGTCTTGGTTCACATCGTCCCAGCGGCGGGTGCTGATAGCCTTTCGACTCAACTTGCTGCAAATATCCATCTGCCCACCAATACCAATGCCGATACCGAAGGGCGGACACGGCTTTCCTCCGGCTTTGATAGCTGTTTCAAGGATAAAGCGCTTCATCCCCGTCAGGTTTTTTCCCAGCTTTGCCGGGGTCATGATCTGAAGCGCGTTGCCCAACTCAGCGCCGCAGCCTTTAAAGCTGATAATAAAATCCACGTATTCCTGTCCGGGCACATACTCATATTCGATGTTTGGCACGCCTTTTCCCGTGTTGTTGCCCGAGTTCTCTCGGGTCAGCGGGTCTACCATGCTGGGACGGAGGTATCCCTTTTTCGTTGCCTCCGCCACCGCGCTGCTGATGATCTCCTTTGCACGCGCCGGGAAATTCCCATCACCGAAGGTTATCCAGGTACAGGGGTATCCCGGCGACTGGCACACGCCTTTATCCGCCGCCTTGGCAATGTCTACATTGTCCAGCATGGATCGCAGCATGCTCCTTGCCGTGTCGTTGCTTTCGCGGGAAAGCGCATCCTCCAGCAAGGCCTTCACATCGCCTGAGATCTCCGTTACTGCGCGTATTACCGCATCATGAACGCTTTGTTCAAAAATCGCCTCTTGCTTCGTCATAGCGCTCTTATCACCTTTCTTTTGCTATGGATGGCAAACATGATTTTAAATGTAATTGGGTTGGGAGAGGGAAGTGAAATGTGGCACGCCGCCGACTATTGGTATACCATTTGCAAACTAAGCCTATCATACTTTCCTCGTAAATGGAAGCCCTATTTTCATTTTCTTTGCAAATTTGTATTTTGTCTGCCTACTACGCCCACTTACAGCGCACCAAGCATAGGAAAAGGCCCCGCATCGTTCGTGATGCAGGGCCTTTTATTTCCTCACACAGAGTTCTGTCACACCGCCGTAAACAACGAAGAAATATCCTCCAGCTGCTCCAAGGCATGGAGCTTACACAGCAACCGTTCTCTTGCCTCTATTGGGAGTAGTACCGTCATCTTTTGGAATTTTTCATCACATTCTTTCTGGGAAAAAGGGTTTCTCGGATCGCCTGGCGGAAAGTAGACAGTCTTTTCCAAGACCCGCCCATCTTTCATGACGATCTCCAGCCGATGCGGCCAGCAGGTAGGGTCTTTTTGGAATACCATCTCCAGCTTCGGGTCTACTGTTACGGTAACGCGGCTCATCAGCCGGCGCAGTGCTGGGTTAGCGAGCGTCTCTTTGGAAAAGGAGGACTCCGTCAGCTCACCGGTACATAGCAGCGCGGGAAGTGTATACTGTGCACTGAATTTACCGGCGTAAGGCGTCTCCGGCGCGGGACAATCAATGGTATCCTTTGCCACCGCATAGGTATTGTCACGGATGGCACATATATCCTCCGGGCGCAAACACCCTCCCGCCGCCAACTCCTCCAGTGCCTGGCAGGCGGCGTGAAGATGACGACAGCAGGCATAGGGCTTAAATGCGTTCTCCAAAATACGGAGACGCTGGGTATCTAGATCCGCAGTCAACATGGACAGCTCCGGCGTCGGCGACAGTGCCCTCACCAATCCGCGAGGCCCTTCCAATATACGCCCAGCGCCAGTCAGTCCAAGCTGTGCCAGTTCTGCCGCACGGATGCCGCACAGTGTCGCATTGGCTGTGTGCAGCGGCTTGCTCATCGCCCCGTCCGGCAAGAACTCCCACAGGCCGGCGGCCTGTGTCCCCGCCGAGCCAAAGGCGCTCAGATATTGGTCATCGTCCAAACCCAACAATTTTCCCACCGCGGCGGCGGTGGCCAGCGCGCCCACCACGCCTGTGGTATGCCAGTAATGATATGCCCCAGGGTTGACTGCCTCGCCCACGCGAGCCCCCACCTCATACCCCGCCGCTATGGCCGCGATCACCTCCCTCCCGGAACGGTGGAACGCACTGCCCGCAGCCAAAGCCGCCGGGATCGTAATAACGCCCAGGTGTGTGATCGAGCCGCTGTGAACATCGTCCATATCCAGCAGATGTCCGCAGGCGGCATTCAGCGCGGCAGCCTCGCGCCAGGCCAACCCGGGAAAGCCGGGCATCCAGGCCGCAGCCTGTAAGCCGTCTGTGCGCCGGGAAAAATAGGTGTGCCAAATGCGGCCCTGTTCTGTGGCAGAGCCGGCCAGCGCGACTCCTATCAGATCCTCCACGCACTGCTTTGCCATGGTCACAGCTCGGGCAGGCAAGTCCTGATAGGTCAGCGCCAGTGCAAACTCCGCAAGTATCTTCGTCTGCATGATTGCCTCCTTTTTCATAGTGGAGGCAGCTTGTAGGAGAGGGGCGCAGGGTTACTTCCCCGCGGAGGGGTCATCGGTCTTGCTTTCCGTTTCACGGAGCAGATCCTGGAGCTTAACGCGCACATCAGACAGGTGTTCAGCCATATAGCTTCGGGCGCCGTTGGCATCCTTCAGAATTATGCGTGAAAAGATCGCCTCATGGGCCAAAGTGGAGTCCGCAGAAATGCCGCTGGTACCAATGGTAAACTGCCGTGAGATGTCCAACAGCTCATATAGATTATCGTAAACACTGGTCAGCACAGAGTTATGGGCGGCGGACACCACCATCCTGTGAAACTCATGGGATAGACTGCGCAGCTTTGTCAGCGTCTGCTCATCCATATCGGCATTAGCCCGGGCTTCCCGCATATTGGTCAGCGCCGTCTCTATCCGGGCGATGTCCTCATCGGTGCGCCGCAGGGCCGCATTATAGGCGGCAAAGCACTCTAGATCTATACGCAGCTCCAACAGATCCCGCAGCGTATCAGTGGTGGTCGTAACCGCGAAATCCAGTTTTCGTATCAAATCTTCCAGCGTGTAGTTTTTCACATACGTGCCGTCGCCCTGGGTACTGTCCAGTATCCCCATATACTCCAGGATCTTCAGGGCCTCCCGGATCGGGACACGGCTCACATTAAATCTCTCAGCCAACTCCCGTTCAGAGGGGATTTTCTCCCCCTGTTTCAGTTCCCCTCGCAGGATCATTGCCTTGATGTCATCGATCACCACTTCGTAATGACGCGGTCCAGAATTATTCACTGCCATAAAAAACGTTCCTCTCTCTATTTTACGTTTATGGGAGTCCCCCCAAAGGCATCGCGCCGCGTGAACTCGTATACCTATTTGGAGTGTAACACATTTTCTCAAAAAAGAAAAGAACTTTTCGCAATTTTAACTCTCTTTTCATATATTCCCGTCAGAAAGCTCCGAAAAACGCACAGTGCAAATCTTATTCCATGAAAAAACCGAAACACTTTTCTCCCGTTTTGTCTTTTATTTCCCTTTTCTGTGAAAATTCAAGCGCAGAAAGGTCCTGCTTTCGCAATTTCCGGCCAATTGGTATACGATACACCGGCATCGCAGTTGGTTATTATGCCCAAATTTTTAATTGTAAAATCATCAATACTGTCAAATTTTGGTGCTTTTTATAAAAATCAGCCAATTTACTCTTTACAAAACCGCTCGTTTAGGATATATTGCAGTTGAAAGGTATACCAAAGGCAACTTGTGGGAGAGGGGCCAAACCTATACCTACCTGCGTAATCGCTTGGCACGCGAAGCGGTATGCCATCCGTACCGTTTGCTGACGTGCCGCGCACCACGATCCACTACGACACTATTATTAAGGAGGAGCAACAATGTCAAACGAGGTCAACAAGATCAACTGGGAACTTGTCCGTGAAATGAGCGCGCAGTATGGGCACATCGTCCCCAATATGCGCTTCGGTGAGTTCAATGTGGTGCCTAACGGCTCCAACTTTGCCCCTGGCGTGGACATGACTCCCAAATGGGACATTCCTGATAAGGTCATGATCAACACCACCGTCACCGGCGGCTTTTTCAACAAGCATTGGAATCCCAATCACCCCATCACCACGAAGGAGATCTACGACTCTCTGCGGGCGAGCTGTAAGGCGGGCGCACCCATGATCCATGTCCACGTTCGCGACGCCAACGGCTTCAACGGTTTGGACATGAAGCTGTATCACGAGGTGCTCGATCCTCTGCGCGAGGAATTTCCCGATGTAGTGGTGGACGGCTGCGTTGTTTCCTACAAGGAAGGCTACTGGGAGGAGATGGAGCGTGTGCTGGCCGCCGGTATGCTGGACACTACGCCCATCAACACCACCGCCAACTACGCCAGTGACCGCCTGTTTGCCCCCTATCCCCACCACATCATCGAAAAGTGTGAGCTCGTGCAGAAGTACGGCGTTCATCCGCAGTTGGCCGTGTTCACCGATGGCGACGTGGACAACGCCTACCGCTACCTGATCGCTCCCGGCCTGCTGGAGAAGCCCTACACCTGGTGCGTCGTCCCCGGTCTGCCTGGATGCAGCCCCACCAGCAGCCCCGATGTGATGATCGAGAGCGTCATGCATATCGTCCACCGCATCCGCGAGATCTCTGACCAGCGCATCATGGTCTGCTCCGGCGGACGCGGCAGCAGCTACATGGTCACCCTGGCGCTGATCCTGGGTTTGGACATTCGTGTGGGTATGGAGGACACCATTTGGAAGTGGCCGCACAAGGATGACCTGATCGAGGCCAACGTGGAGTGCTTCGAATCCTTCCGTACCATCGCACATCTGCTGGGCCGCGAGGTCTACACACCGCTGGAGCTGCGTGAGGCCCTGGGCATCAAGAAACGGTCCTAACGCCCTCCTACCGGCTGTAACACCCCTAGAGATAATGACTAAATGTACATAAGGAGTTCGCTATGAAAAAGTATATCGCTCTGTTCTTGGCGATGGCCATGACGCTGACACTGTTAGTGAGCTGCAGCAATAACACGCCCAGCCCCGATGATAAGGACACAAACACCGAAGCCGTTGGTGCTACCAAGGAAAATCCCCACGTTTGGAAGGTCGGCACTTCCGCCGGCCTGGTGAATGGCAAGCACGTGATTTATGACCTGATCCTCAAGGTAAAGGAAGAAGTAGAGGCCGCTACTGACAGCCGCTATCAAATCGAGCCGTATCACAGCTCTCAGCTGGGCAGTGACCGCGATACCATCGAAGGCACTGTCATGGGTACGTATCAGATGACCGTTGTGCCCGGCACCTTCTGCGGCGCATATGTGGACGATTTCAATGTCTTTGAATTTCCCTACCTGTTCTCCTCTGCCGACCATTTCTTTGACACTATGGAAAGCGACATCGCTGCCGAGATCGGCGCCGAGCTGGAACAGTATAACCTGCACTGGCTGGGCAACGGCATGAACGGCATTCTTTCCGTCATGAACAACAAGCATGAGATCCGTACCGTTGAAGATTTCAAGGGTCTGAAGCTGCGCGTCATCGATTCCCCCATGCAGGTCGGCGCTTGCGAGTGCTTGGGCGCTCAGGGTACGGTGGTCAACTGGGGTGAAACATACACCGCCTGCCAGCAGAACACCATTGACGGTGTCATCACCACCGGCTCCGGCTTCCTCAGCGGCAAGATCCACGAGGTCAGCAAGTACCACACCGCCGCCAACATCTTCATGACCCCCATCTCCATCGTTATGAATCTGGAGTATTGGAACTCCCTCCCCGCCGAGGATCAAAAGCTGATCCAGGATGCCGTTACCAAGGCGCTGGCCTGGCATCGTGATACCGCTGTGGACGCTCTGAACGCTGACCTGGCCACCAGCATCAAAGAGGGCAACATCGCCAATGTTACCTACGATGAGTTTGACCACGAGGCCGCTGCCGCCGCTATGGCACCCCTGTACGAGAAGTATAACGACAAGTACGGCGCATATTTTGACAGAGTGCGCGCCCTGGTCAATTAAACACCGGCCCAGGCGCGGTCCAAGCACCATGATACAGGCGTCCGCTTCGGCGGACGCCTGTGCAGAAAGATAAAGAGGTCGTTTTATGAAGAAAACACTGCACATTCTGGAGACGATCTATCGGATCATACTTGTTATATTGACCGCACTCATCGTGATCATCGGCATCTATCAAGTCATTGGCCGGTTTTTCGTGTTCCTGCACCTCCCCACAAGCTGGACAGAGGAGAGCATGAGGTACATCTACGTGGGCATCATCATGCTGGGCCTGGCCACAGTCACCCGCGCTGAAGCATTCACCACCATCACGGTTCTTCCCGACATCATCAATCGACACAGCCGCGTGGGCGGCGTGATCCTATATTGGGTACAGAGCCTGATCCAGATCCTGTGCTTCGGCCTGATGTTTTGGTTCGGTTTGAAGCTGGCGCTGTCCGCGGGCAACCGTGTGGCCGCCGTGACCCGCATCCCCTTCAGCATCATCTACGCACCTATCCCTGTGGGCGCTGGCCTGGCCACCGTCATCAGTATACTGAAGCTGATTCAGAATCCCCGCGGGAATACCGCCATCGCCGCAAAGGAGGAGGAAGAAATATGAATCCTGCGCTGTTGCTATTTGTCCTGCTCTGCGTTCTGATGTTCCTGGGCATTCCCATCGCTGTCAGCCTTTGTATGTCCACTGTGGCGGTCATGGTGTTCTGCCTGGACGTCAATATCATGTCCTTCCCGCAAAAGCTGTTTGCCGGTGCGGACAGCTTTCCGCTGATGGCCGTCATCTTCTTTATGATCGCTGGTGAATTGATGCTGCAAGGCGGCATCTCCAAGCGGCTGATCAATGTGTGTAAGCTGTTCCTGGCCCGTGTGCGCGGCAGCCTGGCTATCATCTCCTTTGCCGCCTGCGGCTTCTTCGGCGCACTGTCAGGCTCTGCCTTGGCCACCACCGCGGCTATCGGCGGCATCATGTACCCCGAGATGCAGGAGGACGGTACGTATGACGACAGCTTCTCCTTGACCGTGCAGGCCGTTGGCGGCACGCTCGGCCCTATGATCCCTCCGTCCATTCCACTGATCCTGTTCGGCATGGTGGCCAGCTGCTCTGTTGGTTCACTTTTCGCCGCCACCATCGTCCCCGGCCTGATCGTATGCCTCGCCTACTGCTTATGCGGCTACGTGATCCTGAAAAAGCGGAACATGGGCACGCGCCACTACGTGCGGCCCGAACGCAAGCCCGGCGAGAAAAACGTGTTTTTGGACGCCATTTGGGCACTGCTCACCCCTGTTATCATTTTGGGCGGCATCTATTCCGGCGTTTTCTCCCCCACCGAGTCCGCGGCAGTGGCCTGTGTTTACGCGCTGATCGTTGGTACGTGCATCTATAAGGAGCTGACGCTGAAGAAAATCTACAACGCCTTGTTCAACGCCATGAAGGGCAGCGTAGCCGTCATGTTCCTATGCACCTGCGCCACCTTCTTCGGCTGGCTGCTGACCTACCTGGGCACGACCAACCAGATCATCAACTTCCTGACAGAGACCATCAGCAGCAAGCTGGCCCTGTTCCTGATCATCGACCTGATCGTCCTTATCTCCGGTATGTTTGTGGATGGCGGCACGATCATCCTGATCGTTGGGCCGCTGGTCTGCCCCGCCGCCGCTGCCCTGGGCATCAGCATGATCCACCTGGGCGTTGTGTTCTGCATCGGCATCGCCGTAGGCAACATCACGCCCCCCTTTGGCGCGTGTCTGTTCGTGGCCAACAGCCTAGACAAGTCCATCAAGGTAGAGAAGCTCTTCCGGGAAGTCATTCCCTTCTGCATCACCGCCACGGTCGTCGTCATACTGCTGACGCTTTTGGAGCCGGTGTGCACTCTGTTTGCTTAACTTCGATCATCATTACCTCCTCTTGATCGTTTTCCTCCCCTAAGTGTTCTTCCTTCCGTTGAACACGCAACAACACAAAGCCTACCGCCCCCTTTTGGGGGCGGTAGGCTTTGTGAGCCCGTCCGGCTCTCGCCGGACGGGCGCTTTCTCATTTTTTCCGTTTTCTCCGGCATCGCACCGGCTCGTTCCGCCGCGCACTCCGCAGCGCCGCCTTCTCCTGCTCCGTCACCTGGGGCACGGTCCGCCGGCCCTGCCACTGGCCATCCTTCCGCTGCACCACCGCCATCCGCACGGGAAACCGCCCGTGCTCCCCGCAGCAGAACGTGCCGTAATACAGCTCCTTCCCCTGGGGATACCAGCAGCTCACCGCGCCCCGGCGCTGGCAGATGGGACACGCCACCAGCCGCGCCGTCCGGCTGTTCAGCACGTCCTCCCGCGCCTTGCAGCACTCCGTCCTCTGCCGCGGCTGCTTCGGGTACGTCAGGGCCGTCAGCCCCCTGCCCCGCACCCGCCGCGTGTGCTCCCTCGGCGGCCCGGCCACCGCCTCCGGCTTGATCCAGCCGCTGACCAGCGCCGCGTACATGGCGTCGTGCAGCGCGTTGTGATACTCGAACACCTGGGGTATCCCGCAGTACGCCGCCGCGTGCTCCAGCGCCAGCCGCCGCCCTATGCCGATGCCCAGCGTGCGGTTGAACGATGCCTGCAAGTCCACATACTCCGGCATCTCCAGCACCGGCAAGCCCCACAGCCTCGCGTTCTGCTCCAGCACGCCGTTGTCCTGCCCGCCCCATCCGGCGAACACCGTCTCCCCCTTGCACCAGGCCAAAAACGCCGTATACCCCTCCGCGAAGGGCACGCCCTCCGTCATGGACAGCTTGGCGTCCGGCAGCTTCCGTGCGATAGGCGACAGCCGCTTCTGCTTGGCCGGTTTTATGTAAACGTTAAAGCACCCCGACAGCGGCGCACCCATCTTCTCCAGCCGCACCGCGCCGATCTGCAATATCTCCTCCATCCCGCCGCCATAGGGCTGACTCCATTCCAAATCCAAAACGATCATGTCTTCCACACTTTCTCTGTGTAAATATGTAAATATATGTCCCATCCGCCCCTACACACGTTCTGATGTGCCGTGTGAACGTCCCTTGCCTCTCCCTCTGGGAGAGGTGGCCGAGCGCAGCGAGGACGGAGAGGGCAAACCATGACCATACCGGCCCTCTCAGTCACCTGCGGTGACAGCTCTCCCAAAGGGAGAGCCAAGGGTCTGTGCCCCGTTATATAGGCGCATACCGCGGCGGCGTGAGGCCGTCCGCCCCTACAACCGCCTACCGAGCATACGCCCTTCCACAAAACATCCCCATCATTCTACCACATCTCCCCCCGCCGCGCAACCTCCCCTCCCGCGCCAGCTTTATGTAAACCAATTCTCTCCCCCAATATCTTCCATTATCCGCCTCCTGCGCGCAAAACTCGCGCAAATATAGACAAAATATGTGCGAATAGCCCCTGACAGGTATTGCAAACCGCCGCTCCGAAATGGTATACTATACCAATAAAATTGCACGGACTGCCGTCCGCGTGCGCTGCTTTCATTTTCTCTGACGAGGATGTGAGAATTGTCATGGACCTCTGCCGTATCCCCGCGATCTTCACCGGCGCGGCGCTGGCCGCCCCCTCCGATGCCCATTCCGACGCCGTCATATACGTTCTGCTGGCGCTGCTTCTCGCCGCCGCCATTGTGGTGGTCTACCTGAACCGTCAGATCTGCGCTCTGCGCTGCCGTCAGAACGACAGCGTCCCTGCCGATGACCTGCTGGGCGACACCAGCCGCTTTCTCCGCCGGGATAACCTGGTGGGCTCATTCCGCATCGACCTGACGGACGACACCGTCTCCGGCGGCTGCAAGCCCGTTTTCGGCTTCCCCTCCGACCGCTACGAGGGCCCGCTGGACGAGCTGGTCGGCCGTATGCGCCAGCTGGTACACCCCTCCATGCAGGACGATTTCTTCAACCAATTCCGCCGCCAGAACCTGCTCTATCTCTACGACAGCGGCATATACTCTGTCCGTGAGCCCTACCTGTTCCTGCTGGAGGGCAAGGGCTACGCCTGGCTTCGCGTCTACGCCGAGCTGAACCGCGACCCCAAGACCGGCCACATCATCGCCCTGGGCTACGGCCTGGACATCAACCGCCTCAAGCGCTTGGAGGAGATCGGCGAAAAGCTCATCACCACCGAGTACACCCGCATGGGCCTGCTGGACGCTCACTCCGGCTGGTATCTCCCCTTCCGCACCGGCCACGAGCTCTCCGGCACGGTGGACGAGGACGCCGCCTTCCGCAGCTACGAGGGCGATATGCTCCATGACGTCGAGAGCCTGATGTACCCCACGGAGTACAAGGACCTCCGTCCCGCCCTCTCGCTGGACCGCGTCATCGCCGCCCTGGAGCACCAGCCCTTCTACGATCTGACCTTCCGCACCGCTCCCACGGCGGAGCGCCCCATGCGTTACATTAAGCTGCGCTACCGCTACCTGAACGACCTGCGGGAGAGCATCGTCCTCACCTCCGTGGACATCTCCGCCCTGGTGGCCACCACCATCGCCCCCGTCACCGGCATCTACAACGCCCACGGCTTCGTCCAGCGCGTAGATACCTGGCTTCACGACAACCCGGGCCGCCCCTACCGTCTGATCTTCTTCGACTTCGACGATTTCCGCTATATCAACGCCACCTTCGGCTACCAGGCCAGCATGGACCTGCTCCAGGACAGCGGCCTCTGCCTCCACGAGCACGACGGCCCGAACTCCTTCTCCGGCCACCTGAACTCGGACCAGTTCGTCCGCTTCTGCGCCGTGGACGACGGCCTCACCCCCGAGGAGAGCTACGCCCTGTTCCTCAAGCACTGCCCCCACTACAAGCTGGACTACCCCATTCAGATCCACGTAGGTGTCTACGACCTGTGTGAGCCGGGCTGCGATGCCTATACCATGATCTACAAGGCCCTGCTGGCCCAGCAGACCATCCGCAGCGACCAGACCCGGCGCATCGCCTACTACACCGCCGACATGGGTGAGCGTTCCCACCGCGACCACGTGCTCCTCAGCGATGTACGCACCGCGCTGGACGAGGATCAGTTCCAGGTTTGGTTTCAGCCCCAGTTCAACTACACCAGCAGCACCCTCATCGGCGCGGAGGCCCTGGTGCGCTGGCAGCATCCCACCCGCGGCCTGATCTCCCCCGGCGAGTTCATCCCCCTGCTGGAGCACAGCAACCTCATCTCCCGGCTGGATCTCATCGTGTGGGAGAAGGCCTGCCGCTGGCTCAAGCGCTGGAGCGACATGGGGCTTCACTTCCCCGTGTCCGTCAACGTCTCCCGCAACGACCTGCAATTCCCCGACCTGTGCGGCGGCCTCACCAACCTGCTCCGCCGGCACGGACTCTCCCCCTCCCAGCTCCACCTGGAGATCACCGAGAGCATCTGCGCGGACAACGCCGAGCTCATGTCCCTCCAGATCGCCCACCTCCGTCAGGCCGGCTTCACCGTGGAGCTGGACGACTTCGGCGCGGGCTACTCCAGCCTCAACACCCTGAAGGACATCCCCGTGGACGTGCTGAAGCTGGACATGAAGTTCCTCTCCGGCTACCGTGACGACGACCGCACCCGCACCATCCTCTCCTCCGTGATCTGGATGGCTCACAGCCTGAACACCACGGTCATCGCCGAGGGCGTGGAGACGGAGCAGCAGGCCCAGGGCCTGCGCCGTCTCGGCTGCCGCCGGATGCAGGGCTACTGGTTCGCCCGCCCCATGCAGCCGGAGGAGCTGGAGCACCACCTTCTCTCCGGCGATTACAACCTCTTTGAATGACCCCCTCCCACCATCGAGAAAGGAGACGCTTTTATGGCCTATATGCGTTTGGGCGACCTGCTCATCGCCGCCGGCGCGATCACCGATGAACAGCTTCAGGCCGCGCTGCAAGCCCAAAAAACCAGCGGCCAGCGCTTGGGCGACCTGCTCATCGACAGCGGCGTCATCACCCAGCGCCAGCTCATCGACGCGCTGCAAATGCAGCTGGGCGTGGACTACATCGACCTGACCCGCGTCTCCATCCCCGTGGAGCTGGCCAAATACGTCCCCCGCGCCATCGCCAAGAAATACTGCGTCGTCCCCGTCAAGCTGGTAAAGGACGAGCTGTACGTGGCCATGAGCGACCCTCTGGACTTCATTGCCCAGGAGGAGCTGAAGGCCGCCTCCCGCAAGCAGATCATCCCCATGATCTCCACCCGCCGCGCCACGGAGCAGGCCATCGCCACGCTCTACGGCAACGAGGGCACGGCCCGCGTCATCGAGGAGATGAAGCGTCAGGCCGGCGACACGGACGGCGACATCGTTCCCGCCCAGCTTGTCTCCGGCCCGGGCGATGCCGAGGCCGCGCCCACCATCCGCTTCGTCAACTCCCTCATCGATCGTGCCTTCAGCGAGCGCGCCAGCGACATCCACCTCGAGCCCCAGCAGGGCGAAATGGTGGTTCGTATGCGTATCGACGGTCTGCTCCACAAGATGCTCACCGTCCCCGCCAACCTGCAAAGCACCGTCATCTCCCGCCTGAAGATCATGGGCGGCATGAATATCTCCGAGCATAAGATCCCCCAGGATGGCCGCGCCATGGTACGCCTCCACCAGCACGAGCTGGACCTGCGTATCTCCTCCATGCCCACCGTCTACGGCGAGAAGATCGTCCTGCGCCTGCTGGACAAATCCCGCCGCGACATCAGCAAGGAGAGCATCGGCCTCACCGGCGACGACCTGCGGAAATACGATGCCCTGCTGCAAAACAGCTCCGGCGTCATTCTCATCGTCGGCCCGACCGGGTCGGGCAAATCCACCACCATGTGCGCCATGCTCCAGCAGCTCTCCAACGAGGCCACCAACATCATGACGCTGGAAGACCCGGTGGAGTACGACATTCCCGGTGTCAGCCAGTGTCAGATTAACGAAAAGACCGGCATGACCTTCGCCGTCGGCCTCCGCGCCATCCTCCGCCAGGACCCGGACATCATCTCCGTGGGCGAGATACGTGACGGCGAGACCGGCTCTATCGCCATACGCTCCGCCATCACCGGCCACCTGGTGCTCTCCACCCTGCATACCAACGATGCCGTGTCCGCCATTCCCCGCCTTGTGGACATCGGTGTCGAGCCCTATCTCATCGCCAACGCCCTCCGTGGCGTCATCTCCCAGCGGCTGGTGCGGCGTATCTGCCCCCACTGCAAAAAGCCCTACCGCCCCACCGGCGATGAGCTGTCCCTGCTGAAGCTGCCCGACAACGCGGACGTAACGTTCTACCGCGGCGAGGGCTGCCCCGAATGCCGCCACACCGGCTACCATGGCCGCCGCGCCGTGTTCGAGATCCTCACCGTCAGCAACGACCTGCGCCGCCTTATCAGCCAGGGCGCTGACTACGACACGCTGCTTCGCGCCGCCCAGTCCACCGACTTCACCACCATGCGCGACAACTGCCGCGCCCTGGTGCTGTCCGGCGAGACCACCGCCGCCGAGGCCGCCCGTGCCATCCATTCCACCATCGACTGAGGAGGCCCGCCCTATGCTCACCCTGACCCAGCTTTTGGAAAAAGCCCATACCCTCCGTGCCTCCGATGTCCACCTGGTCTGCGGTCTGCCGCCCAAGTGCCGCATCGACGGCGCTGTCACCGACCTGACGGAGGACACCCTCACCGCCGCCGACTGTGAGCTGTTCGCCCGTGAGCTGGCCGGTGACGGCTACGAGGCCATGGCCTCCATCGGTGAGCTGGACATGGCCCGCACGTTCCCCGGCATCGCCCGCACCCGCGTCAACCTGTTCCGGCAGCAGGGCTGCGTCTCCGCCGCCATCCGTCTGCTGTCCGACCATATCCCCTCCCTGGAGGCGCTGTCCCTGCCCCCTGCGGTGGCCGATTTCGCCGCCTACCGCAGCGGCATCGTCCTCGTCACCGGCGAAACGGGCTCCGGCAAATCCACCACCCTGGCCGCGCTGCTGGACCGCATCAACCACACCCGCCCCGGCCACATTATCACGTTGGAAGACCCCATCGAATATATCTACACCCCCGACCGCTGTGTCATCAACCAGCGCGAGATCGGCACGGACACCCGTTCCTATGCCGACGGCCTCCGTGCCATTCTCCGGGAAGACCCGGACGTGATCCTCATCGGCGAGATGCGCGACCTGAACACCATCGAGACGGCCCTCACCGCCGCCGAGACAGGCCACCTGGTCTTTGCCACGCTCCACACCAACTCCGCCGCCGATGCCATCGACCGCATGGTCAACGTATTCCCCGACGGCCAGCAAGCGCAGATACGCCTCCAGCTCTCCACCACCCTCCGGGCCGTTTTGTCCCAGCAGCTCCTGCCCAAACGGGCCAGCGCCGGGCGCATCGCCGCCTGCGAGATCATGGTGGTCACGGATGCCATCCGCAACCTGATCCGCGAGGCCAAGACCCCTCAGATCGACAGCTTCATCACCATGGACAGCCGCAGCGGCAGCGTCACCATGGATCAGTCCCTCCGCCGCCTGGTGCAGGACCGGGTCGTCTCCTTCGACACCGCCCTCTCCTACGCCCGCGACCGCGAAGCCTTCCGCTCCGCCGCCCAACCCTATTGACCCGTCTCTCCCACCGCGCTGCGGTGTCATTCCGAGGAGTGAAGCGGAACAAGTACCCTTGGGGTGCATCGCCCCGCCGTGGTATGCGTCTATGTAACGGAGCGCAGACCCTTGGCTCTCCCTTTGGGAGAGCTGTCACCGCAGGTGACTGAGAGGGCCTCGCAGCTTTTTTTGAATAGTAAGATTGAATGATCGTCGTTTACCCTCTCCGTCCTCGCTGCGCTCGGCCACCTCTCCCAGAGGGAGAGGCAAGGGGTGCGGCGGTAAAACGGCGGGCGAGACGTTTACGTCCCGTCCCCCCACCCCACTCCGAACCGAGGTGATCCCCATGACCACATTCAAATACAAGGGCCTCTCCCCCGACGGCGCGAAGGTCTCCGGCGTCATCAAGGCCTACGACGAATACGAGGCCGTCTCCCAGCTTCGCGAGACCTGCTCCGTGGTCACGCGGATCGACCCCGTCCCCGAGCAGCGCACCGGCCCGATCACCATCGGCAAAAAGCGCATCAAGGACAAGGAGCTGGCCATCCTCTGCTCCCAGTTCGCCATCATCCTCACCTCCGGCCTACCCATCGTCCGCTGCGTGGAGATGGTCGCCGCCCAGTCCCGCACCCGCGAGGTGCGCCGCCTGCTCCAGCAGGTGGCCGAGGATGTCTCCGGCGGCTACAGCCTGGCCCAGAGCTTTTCCAACGCCGGCACGCTCCTGCCCGTCACGTTCATCGAGACCATCCGCGCCGGCGAACAGTCCGGCACGCTGGAGCTGTGCTTCCAGCGCCTCCACACCTACTACGACAAATCCTCCAAGACCCGCGCCAAGCTGGTCAGCACCCTCACCTACCCCGCGCTGGTGCTCATCGTGGCGGCCATCGTGTTCCTCATCATCATGGTGGTGGCCGTCCCCATGTTCACCTCCGCCTTCGCGGAGATGGGCAGCGACCTGCCCCCCGTCACCCGCGGCCTCATCGCCGTGTCCGACTTCCTCCAGCACTTCTGGTGGACGCTTCTCCTCATCGTGCTGGCCATCCTCATCGTTCGTCTGCTCCTGCGCCGCAGTGAGCAGGGCCGCCTGTTCCTGGCCGCCGGCAAGCTCCGGCGCTCGCCCCTCCGCCGTCTGCATCAGATGAACGCCGCCGCCCAGTTCGCCGCCACCATGGCCACCATGCTGGCCGCCGGACTGCCCGTCACCCGTGCTTTGGAAGTCACCTCCGGCGTGGTCAGCAACGCCCTGTTTGCCGACTCCGTCCGCCGCGTCCGTCAGGGCGTGGAGCAGGGCCGCGCCCTGGCCGACTGTATGCTTGCCGACCCCACCTTTCCCCGTCTGCTGACGGAGATGACCGGCGTAGGCGAACGCTCCGGCAACCTGGAGCAGACCCTCACCGTCATCGGAGACTACTTCGACAACGAGGTCAGCGTCACCACCCAGCGCCTGCTGTCCCTCCTCGAGCCGGTCATCACCATCGCCCTGGCCGTCATCACGGTCATCCTCCTGCTGGCGGTCTACCTCCCCATGTTCACCATGTACGGCGGCATCGCCTGACTAGAAAAGCCTCCCTCTTGCACCCCTGTCATTGCGAGGGCGCGAAGCGCCCGTGGCAATCCGTCCCCCAACCTCGTTGTATCCCGCCCCAACAACCCTGACTTCCGGGCGGTTACATAGATCAATACCCAAAAAAGGAGAAAAAATATGATTTCCAAACTGCTCAAAAAGAACGAAAAAGGCTTCACCCTGATGGAGATGCTCATCGTCGTCGCCATCATCGCCGTCCTGGTGGCCATCGCCATCCCCACCTTCACCAGCTCCCTGAATAAGGCCAAGGCCGCCACCGATGCCGCCAACATCCGCGCCGGCTACGCTTCTGTTATGATGACCGTTATGGATGCTGACCTGAAGGGCACTCCCGTTTCCGGCAATCAGACTTACTACCTGAAGGCTGATGGCACTCTGGCTGCTGACAAGACTGGTGCCTATGAGTGCAAGGCTAACAGCACGGATGGCTCTTTCGACATTGCCGGTACGAAAGTTACTTGGTCCGCTGGTCAAGTTGTCAAATACGATTATAATGCTACCAACGGCACTGTCACTATTACCGCTGAAAGCAAGACCTAACTTTAACCCCACTCCCTCAACCCATGACTCCCCTATATCACCTGCACCACAGAAGCCGAAGGGTTGCGGCTTCTGTGGTGCGGGCATAAGAAAGGACCGCCGCCATGCTCCACCTCTCCCCCGCCATCACCGCCTACTGCTGCCTCCTGGCCCTGCTGCTGGGCGCTTGCGCGGGCAGCTTTCTCAACTGCGCGGCCTCCCGCCGCGTCCATGGCCGGTCCGCCCTCCGTGGCCGCTCCCACTGCGATGCCTGCGGCCACACCCTCGCTCCCCGCGACCTGATCCCCGTCCTCAGCTACCTGCTCTCCCGTGGCCGCTGCCGCTACTGCGGCGCAAAGCTCTCCCCCCGCCACCTGTGGGCCGAGCTCTCCTCCGCCCTCACGTTTTTGCTGCTCCTCCTGCGCTATGACATATCGCTCCAAATGCTCCAAGCCCTGCTGCTGGCCTGCGTCCTGCTGGCCTGCGCCTTTGCGGATTTGGAGGGATATATCATCCCCGACCGTTACATCCTCACGGGCATCATTCTCCGCCTCCCCTTCTTCTTCCTGCTCCCCGACCCCAAGGGTCAGCTCCTCAGCGCCGCCCTGGGCGGCTTCGCCGTCGGCGGCGGCCTGCTGCTGGTGGTGCTGCTCTACGAAAAGCTCCGCCGCGTGGATGCCATGGGCGGCGGCGATTTGAAACTCCTGTTCCTCACCGGCCTGTACTTAGGCTGGCTGGAGAACCTGCTCTGCCTGCTGCT
Organism: uncultured Clostridia bacterium; assembly: GCA_945878665.1. Classification (GTDB taxonomy): domain Bacteria; phylum Bacillota; class Clostridia; order Oscillospirales; family Oscillospiraceae; genus Vescimonas. The sequence continues at coordinate 22,585 of CAMDUN010000014.1, forward strand.
GGCCTGCCTCATCGGCATCATCACAGCCCTGGCCGCCCAAAAGCGCCGCCGTCAGGACGCCCCCCGCCTCATCCCCTGGGGGCCCTCCATCGCCGCCGCCGCCATTCTCACCCTGCTCTTTGGCGACGCCGTCACCTCCGCCTACCTCTCCCTCTTCTGATCCCACCCATCCCCCGAAAGTGAGGTATCCCCCATGCCATCCAACATCATCGCCTTCGACATCGGCACGGCCCAGCTCAAGCTGGCCTGGTTCTCCGGCAAGACCTGCCGCCTCACCGCCTCCGCTCCCGTCCCCGACGGGCTGGTGCGCGGCGGCGTCATCGTCTCCATGGATGCCATGGCCGACTTCCTCTGGCAGCTGGCCAAGGAGCATAATTTGCCCCGCAAGGCCCAGGCCGCCGTCATCCTCCCCGCCTCTCTCACCTTCACCCGCGTCACCGAGCTGCCGCCCATGACCGCCGCCCAGCTCACCTACAACCTCCCCTTCGAGTTCAAGGACTACCTCACCCAGGAGAAAAACAAATACTACTTCGACTACGCCGTTCAGGAGCTGACCCGTGACGAGACCGGCACAGTCAGACAGATGAAGCTCTTCGCCTGCGCCGCCCTCAAGTCCACCGTGGAGGACTACCGCAATATGTTCGCCCGCGCCGGCATGAAGCTAGCCGCCGCCCTCCCCGAGGAGGCCGCCTATGCCGCCCTCCTCTCCGCCGGCAGCGCCCAAGTGGACGGCGACACCGACCACTGCTTTGTGGACGTGGGTCACACCGGCATCCGTATGTATATCCTCCGCGCTGGCCGCTTCCTCACCCGCCGCACCATCGACCTGGGCGTGGCCGACCTGATCCGCTCCATCTCCCAGCGTCAGGGCGTGGACGAGCACATCGCCCTGGCCCACCTGCTCTCCGACTACGACGGCGCTGTCTCCGACCCCGCCAGTTTGGAGGTCTATCACCGCATGGCCGCCGAGATCACCAAGGCCGTCAACTTCTACAACTACAACAACCGGGAAAAGACCCTCTCCCGCGTCTACCTCTGCGGCGGCGGCGCGGCCATCACACAGATACACGATGCCATCCGCCAGCTCACCGATCTGGAGATATGCCCCGTCACCCGCCTGCTGCCTGACGGCATCAGCCCCGATGAGGCGTATCTCTATCCCCGCGCCGTGGGCTGCGCCCTGCAAGACTAAGGAGGTCACGCCATGAAACTGAACACCGGCGCTGCTGCCTCCCACGCCAAAGCGCCCAAATACCCCACCAAGCGCACCGTCAACCTGGCCCAGCGGGAGAGCCATTCCCGCAGCACCCTTACCCTCACCCTGGGCCTTGCCATCATCCTGCTCCTGTCCTTCTGCGTGGCCAACTTCGGCGTACTCCGCCAGCTGGACCGCCAGCGCGATGCCGAGCAGGCGTATAACGCCGCCCACTCCCAGTACACCGCCATGCAGGCCGCCCTGTCCGATTATGACGAGGTGGAGCTCCAATACCGCACCTGGTCGCGTAACTGGATGCACGATGAAACCTCCCCCGTCTACGTCCCCGTGGATCGGCTGGACGTGCTGGATCTGGCGGAGGAATACCTCATGCCCTACGGCACGGTCAATTCCCTGGTGGTGGACGGTGACGTGATGATCGTCACCATGTCCGGCATGGACCTGGAGCAGATCTCCGCCATGTTCCAGCGCCTCCAGCTCCAGCCCATCGTCAGATCCGCCACCCTCACCCTTGCCGCCACGCCCCAGGCCAGCGCCAGCGGCGTCGTGGACTTCTCCGTCACCGTCACCCTTCAGAGTGATGATGCAGAAACGGAGGCGGCCCAATGAAACACGTCTTTACCAACCGTGAGAAAATCCTGCTGGTCATTCTCGCCGTCCTGCTCATCGCCGTGGGCTACTGGAAGCTCATCCTCACCCCCATCAACGACAGCATCGACGCCCTCCGCCAGCAGACCGCCTCCGAACAGGATGCTCTCATTCAGGACAGCGCCCGCGCCGCCCGCCTCACGCAGATGAAGGCCGAGCTGGAAACGCTGCTCTCCGACCCCAACGCCAAGCCCCTCCCGGATTTCGACAACTCCGAAAAGCTGCTGGTGGAGCTGAACACCATCCTCTCCGGCACGGACTATACACTAAATTTCGCTAACCCAACCCCATTGGAGACCGGCAGCGCCATCCTCGCCCGTCCCATCTCCCTCACCTTTGAAGTCAGCACCTATTCTGCCGCCCGCGCCGTCCTGGATGCCCTCCACGACAGCCAGTACGTCAACCTCATCTCCGACCTCAACATGGACCTGAAGGGCAGCACCGTCCGCACCACCCTCTCCCTCACCTACTTCGAGCTCCAAAAATAACCCACCAATACACGAACGCACCCCTTGCGTTGCTCCGTAGGGGGCGATGCCCACGCAGTGGAGCGAAGCGGAACAAGCACCCTTGGGGTGCATCGCCCCGTATGCCACCGCAGCGCTTCGGTAGGCGGAGCGTAGGGGCGGGGTTCTACCCCGCCCAAACACCGCGCAGCAGTGTCATTCCGAGCCAGTGACCGATGTCACTGGCGTGGGAATCCGTCTCCCCCCACCTCATTCAAACTCTTTCAACTTTTTTTCAACCAAATCATCGCAAAATCCCCTACCCGCTTTCAAGTTTTTTCAAGGTAATCATCGGTTTTTTTCAACCTTTCAGGAGCATCTCATGACCCCATTTTTCACTCAAAAAACGAAATATCGCAAAAATCAAACGGCAAATTTGGGTTTCACCCTGGTGGAGCTGCTGGCGGTGGTCGCCATCCTCCTCCTGGTGGGCCTTATTGCCGTTTTTTCGTTAAATAAGCTGCGCCGCACCCTTCGCCAGCACGAGCTGGACGCCAAGGCGCAGATCATCTATGTGGCGGCCCAGAACCGCCTTGCCGAGCTGCGCGCCGCGGGTCAGGAAGCCTTGTGTATCAACGGTTTTGACAATTCAGGCTCTATCGTTCACAAGATGGAATACGACTCCAGACACATGGATGAGAGCGCCAAAAACACCGACTTTTATTATCTCCTTGTAAACGATACTTCGGATAAATCCCAAACCGCCGCCACCGCCCTTCTCCCCTCCTCCGCCGTGGATCAGGAGCTGTGGAACGGTTATTGGTGCATCGAATTTGCCCCCGAAACCGGCAGTATTTACGCGGTTTTTTACAGCGAGACCACCCTCCCCGACCACGATGACCTGAACGCAAGTTACCGAAATTTTAACTACCGTCTCAAAACCGCCTCCGTCGGTTATTATGGCGGAGATATTGCACAAACACAGGATATTAGTAAATTCAACCCAAGTATCACAATAGAAAATGCCGAAAAGCTGATTGTTACATTTTACTGCAATAACCCCGTCAGCGAGAAAATGACCTTCAAAATCGATATTTCGGACAAAGACGGCGGCACGTTTACCCGCACCATCACCAATTTTGCCCAGCTTGACAAGTACAATTATAAATACCAGTGGATCTTAGACAGCCTCGCAGCAGAAAAAGGCATAGGCAATGCAGGCGCTGCGCGATTTGCCGCACAAACAAATTATCAAGTCTCCCGCGGCACTCCCATCACCATCACCCTCACCGTATCGTCCGCAAACCCTTCTGTTGACACGGTTTCCACATCCCGCACCACCAACGGATTGTTCGATGATCGGGCCGATTTGAGCTATGGTGAGAATACCGCGTTGGTGTCGTGTGGACGACATCTCGCTAATTTGGACAGTTCCTCCGGCGTCAACTCTGGCATCACGAGCGCCGTCCAGATAAGCGATATTTCGTTTTCCGATGATCCCGCCGACCCATCCGACTGGTATAGCTTTTACACCGCAAAAGGTGTCAATTTTAAGCCAATTTCTAATAATCACCTAACTTCTTACGTTGGTTCATCGAGTATCGGCGACATCACTGCTCGTCACACCATTAACGGTTTGACAGTTTCTTCCAACTCTCCCGCCGGTCTATTTTCCAATTTCAGCGGAAATATTTCCAACGTCACACTGGTCAACGCCAATATAGGCAGCAGCACCAGCGCTGCCGGTGCGCTGGTGGGCCGCGCCACCGCCAGTCTGAAATTGGCAAATTGCCGCGTGTATTTGGCAGATTCAGATCTCAGCAGCATGAAGGCCGCCTCGGCTGACAAAATCCCGTCCCGCATCACCGGCACGCACGCCGGCGGCCTAGTCGGCGTTTACGAAAATTCGTCAAGCGGCAACGCACAGGCCACCGGCACACTGATTATCGAAAATTCGTTTGCCGCCACCACCATCAACAGCACCACCGCCGCGGGCGGCCTGGTGGGCCACGCGGCGGGCGCGGTCAGCGTCAGCCAGTCCTACGCCGACTGCTACCTCACCGCGCCGGTGACTGGCGGCCTGGTGGGCATGACCACGGGCAGCGGCGGGCTGAATTTAAGCGACAGCTACGCCGCCGGGTATCAGACGGCGACAGACAGCACAGCGGGCTTCGTGGCTGGGTATCTGGCCAAGGCGACCAATTCGTACAGCGCCTGCGCTTATTTGGGCAACCCTCAAGCGGTGTACACCACGGCCAAAACTAGCACTAGCATCGCCACCGACATCAAGAACGTGTTTTACCTGACCAGCGGTTTGGATGGAAAACAGCACACTGACATCACTGGCACAACAGACGGCAGGAGCTATGCAGAGATGATCGCGGCAGAGTTTCTGACAGATTTGGGCGGCACTGCGTTCACGGCGGCCAGCGCCGACACCACACACCCCTATAACCTGCTGGGGCAGGGCCTGAGCACCTATTCCTACCCGCGCTTGGTGAACCTGAGCCACTACGGCGACTGGCAGGCGGAGTTTGAGACAGAGGCGCTGGTGTACTATGAGCGGTACAGCGACAACTCGGTGGGCTTCTTCGGCGGCAACGTGGATAATTTGGATGACGGCAAAACCATTCTCGGCGACGGGTACGCCGTGGCGCTGTCCGCGCCGCTGAATGGTTCGCTTACGGTGACGTATAACGGGAACTCCGTGACTTTAAGCAGCACTGCAACACGCCTCAACAGCAGCTACGGTGGGACGAACTATTATCTGTACCCGGTAGAGAGACTGACCACTGGCACAGACATCTCCGACACCAGTTTCTACCACAGCGTGACCGTCAACGGGCGCACGTACCAGTTCAACCCCTATTTTGCCAAGACCGTGACTACCGGCAGCGGCACGAGAGCGCCTGCCTCCATGTACCTGCGGACGGCCCGGCATCTGTACGAGCTGAGCCGTCACTACGGCGACCTTGCCGCGGCTACGGCAAACACCACGTTCCGGCAGGAGTGCGACATTTCCTACACCTCTTATCTCTGGGCGGACTATACGAGCTACGGTGCGGTCAGCACCCAAACGCCCATCACCGGCACAGCCGAAAACGATGGCGAGACCGGCGGCTTCCGGGCCTTCTATGACGGCGGCGGGCACACCATCCGGGGCGTGTCCTTTGTGAGCGCGGGGAACGACGTGGGTATGTTTGCCGTGGTCGCGCCCACGGGTACGGTGCGGAACGTGGCGCTGCTGTCCGATAGCAGCAGCAAGAGCACCGTGGAGCGCAGCGGGCTGATCCAGGGCAGCACCACGGTGGTATACATGGGTGCGCTGGCGGGACGGAATTACGGCACGGTCAGCAACTGCGCCGTGTCCGGCTACGCTCTCGGCGGCGCATCGGGCGTGGCGGCCTATCAGCACAGCACCGTCTATTTGGGCGGGCTGGTGGGCGGCAACCTGTACCACAAGACCCACAGCGGGCGCATCGTGTCCAGCGAGGCCAACTGCCCGCTGGCGGAGGTGTCCGCGTACAGTGCCGCCGTGTACGCCGGTGGGTTCACCGGCAGCAACGCAGGTGGCAGCATCCAGTCCTGCTACGCGCTGGGCGTGCTGAAGGCGCTGGACGTGAGCGCCAGCACGGTGCGGCTGTGCGGCTTCGCCGGAGAGAACGCCGGCGGCGCGCTGGCATACTGCTACAGCGCCACGGCGCTGACCGCCGCCGGTGAGGCGGAGGTATACGGCCTGACCCGCACCGGGGGCAGCGCGGCGCAGTGCTTCTATCTGGACGGCGGCACGTACGCCTACGGCGAGGGGCTATACGCCTATAACGCATCCGGCAACAGCTTCCGCGTCAACGCGGCCCAATCGCCCATCAACGGGGCAAATTTGGAAACGCAGAGCCTGTACGGCTTTACCAAGCTGACCGCCAGCGGCACAGAGGCAGTCTATCCCTATCCCGCCGTGGTGCGGGACGCGGCGGGCAAGACCGTACACTACGGCCCGTGGCCCAAGCAGCGGCACATTGGCACGATGGGCGTGTTCTACTGGGAGCGGGAGCAGGGCGGCAACGCGGGTTATCACCTGAGCTACATCGGCACAGACAACGGCGTGGCCTTTTCCGGCAGCACGCTGTGCGTCCAGCACAACGACAGCGGCGTGGTGATGGAGTATGGCTACGGCTACTTCTACAAGAAGGACAGCGCGGCGACCGGGGTAACGCTCAGCGCGTCCCCAAGCTGCCACCTGGGCGCGGTCAACGAAGCGGCGGGCAGCGCATTGAAGGCGCAGATGCCGGAGTACGAGTTCGTGGCTTACACCACCGGGGCAGGCCAGGCCACCGCCCCCGAGTTCACCGGGGCGATGTACCTGACTGGAAAAGAAACCAACTGCACATGGACGCTGAAATACGGCGACGCGGAAAGCGTATACACGTTGTGCCCGTTCTTCGCCGACGCTATGAGTCTGGACAGCATCACCGGCACACAGTTCAGCGATGCCCACAAGCCGGGTACGGCGGGCAAGCCTTATCAGGTGCGCTCCGTGAGCCAGCTGCAGAATATCAACTGGAACTACGGCACAAAGAGTGTGGATCACTCAATCACCTCCTCCAATGATGAGAATATCACCAAATACCCCTATTTGGGCAGCTATCGTACCTCCGTTGGCGGGGGCGAGGACAATTTCGGTAATCAGGCCCGGCGGTATTGGGTGCAGAGCCACGACTTGGACGCAGCGGCGGAGTATAAGATCACGAACAACTCCGACCACCTGTTCACGCCCATCGGCAACATGGTGGACACGCACAACGATGGCGGCAAAGCCCAACCCTACGTATCCTTCTTCTGCTCGGACTATGACGGCGGCGCGTATACTATCAGAAACGTCCAAATCGAAAGCACCGCCCAGTGTGTGGGGCTGTTCGGCTATACCATCGGGGCAAACCTGAAGGACATCGTCATGTACTCCGACCGGGCCAGCGAGATCGTCAACGGCAAAAAAGGCACAGGCTGGTACGCCGTGGGCGGACTGGTGGGCTTCGCAGGCGCGGGGAAGGACAACGCTTCCTTCACCAACTGCTCCGTGTCCGGCTATACCATCCGGGATATTCGCGAGAACCCCTCCGGCTGGGGCGGCGGCTGCGTGGGCGGCCTGGTGGGCGCGACCAACATGAATATCACCGGCTGCACCGCCGTGACGGACATTGAGCTGAACCCCGGCTACAACACCGCCTGGAACAACCTGCGTGTGGGCGGCATCGCCGGTGTGTGCCGGGCCACGCTGGACAAATGCTATGCCGGCGGCTCGATCACCGTCGGGAAGCTGAACACCTACCACTCCGGCTATGGTAACTCCACCAGCATTTGGGTAGGCGGCCTGGTGGGCGGCATTATTCTGCGAGATCACGGCAGCTTGGAAAGCTATATGGGAGCGACCACCAACGCGCTGACGGTGCGGAACTCCTACGCCTTTGTGGAGCTGCCGCCTTTGAACGACCGCACCAATAAAAACCATGTGATGTCCTCCTTCGCCATCGCCTCCAACGGCGAGATGCGAAACACCTTCAGCACCTCTACCAATAACAAGAACATTTACAACACGTCCGCCTTCATCTATAACTCCTACGCGCTGATCGACACCATCGGGAGCACGGAGGATTACAGCGCCTTCAAGGATGACATCAACTCGTGGGCCAGCAAGAACGGGAATGTCTGGGTGTATCAGGAGCAGAACAACCGCGTGCAGGTATATGGACGGAATCTGAATACCGTGGACAGCAGCGCCGAACGGCGGCGCATCATCCTGAACAACGAGCGGTCGCCCTACATCACCTACGCGCAGATGCAGAAGGATTTGCAGGGCTGGCTCAACGACGGTGAGTCCACTTCCACGTTGAAATTCGGCACTGTCACCGTGGAGGAGAACGGCGCGCCTATCCCCGGCAAGTACAGCTTCCCCGGCGCGAACGCGGAGATGCTGAACGGGCTGGACTTCCCCTTCCCCACCATTCTGACCCAAAAGGACGTGGCCGGAAGAACCGTGAACGTACACTATGGGCGCTGGCCCACCAGCGGCCTGTACTGGGAGCGAACGCGAACCACGCTGGATCTGTGCGCGAACCGCACCGGCCAGGGTGCGCCCACGCTGACGGTGAAGCTGTATCAGTATCCGGCGGTCACGAACGCCACTGATACGCCTGAGATCGCGCTGGTGAACGACACGGACAGGCAGACCAGCGATTTGCTGGACTGCACCGCGCCGGTCTACAACAGCACCGCTAAGTGTTGGACGGTGACGTTTACCGGCACAGGCCGGACGGGACTGGTTATCGCCCAGGCCAAGCTGGGCGACCACACCGCCGAGATGACCATTGATGTGACGCAGACGCTGCTTTTGACCAGCGACAAGGCCGCCAGCGGCGTGTCGGTGCGGTACGGCGGCGAGAGCGAGACGGTGCAGCTGGCGCTGACAGACGCGAAGAACCGCCCCATCGCGGCGAAGCAGGGCGAGAGCCTGACGTGGGAGGTGACGGCCACGAAGCAGGGCGGCGGGTACGATCCCGGCGACGAGAGCATCGTGGAATGCAGCGACGTGACGGCGGTGGACGCGGCCAATGGGCTGTATCAGTTCACCGTGTCCGGGTTCTCCGGCGGCATCTCCACCGTGTCCGTGACGTGTACGTACACCTACCCGGAGGGGACGGGGCAAAAGAGCGTGACGGCGCGGCTGCTGCTGAACGCCAAGTCCACCCGTGACGCGGTGGGACTGGTGTACGACCTGACTGAGGACACGCGGGTGTATACCATCGCCAACGGCGAGTACCGTTCGGAGCTGAACGACACTTCCAAGGCGGGCAGAGCGGACGTGACCGTGCCGGAGTTCTCGCGTGAGGTCGGAAAGCTGTATCTGTTCGCCGGCAGCGGGTATACCGAGTTGGGGGACTTTGAGGTCGTTACCAGCGGCCTGTCCGCCGTGGACGCAGAGGGCAGTGAGATAGCGATGCCCTTTGTCACGCTGGGCGATATTCAGACGGCTGAGGGCGTGCAGTACCGCGAGGTGACGTTCAGCGGCACGGAGGCGCTTATCAGCGGCGACATCGTTTTGACGCACAAGACAGACGGTGCGGTCTATACGCTGCATTTGGAGAAGTACACGTACAAACCCACGACATAGCAGGAAGGCAGGTGACAGACATGGGCGCGGCCCGGAGAAAATTGCATGAGCAGCGGGGCGCGTCCATGCTGATGGCACTGTTGCTGCTGCTGGTGGCGCTGACCGTCAGCGCGGTGGTCATCGCCGCCGCGTCCAGCGCTGCCGCCACCCTGCGGTCGGACAAGGCGCGGGAGCAGTCGTCGCTGGCGGTGTCGTCGGCGGCGGAGTACGTGCGGGACGCATTTCTCCATGGTGAGATGGACGGCACGGTGAAAGCGGACAATAACACAACGTATACGAGCAGCGGCAGCGGCGCGTTTTTGGGCTTCGTGCAATACGCCGTGCCGGTGCTCTATAAGGACAGTAAAGCCAACGTGAACCCTTGGACGTACAAGCTCAGTCTTGAGGGCATGGAGGACGTGTGGGCGGTGTTTTCGATGCGCTACGGCAAAGCGAAAGAAGGCGCGTCAGACGATGGCAGCACGTACATTCTGGAGGTGACTCTGCGGAACTGGGAAACCACGCCGGGAGAGCATCCGTGCAGTATGACGCTGACGCTGTATAGCAATCTGAAAATCCAGGGCGGCGGCCAAACAGTGAACTGGAATGGACACAACGTGATCGAGTGACAGGAGGAGGCGGCGAAATGAGAAAGAAGCTGCGGTCGCAGCGGGGCGATACGCTGACGGAGACGCTGGCGGCGCTGCTGCTGGTGGTGCTGACCATGGCGTTTTTGGCCACCTCCCTGGTGACGGCGGCCCGCATCAACGCCGGAGTACGGCAGACAGATACCGCGCTCAAATATGATGATGCCGAGGGCGAAACGAAACCGCTGACTATCACGCGAGAGAACAACTCGGCGGAGAAAAACGTGAAGGTATACGAGACGAAGGGCGGCTACCGCTACTACACCCATGAGTAAGCAGGGCCGCACCGCCGGGAGGTGACGCACTTGAGGCAAAAGAGAATAGCGGGCATGACGCTGGTGGAGCTTCTGTGCGCCCTGGCGGTGGTGCTGCTGGTCAGCGCCGGGATGGTGCTGGGCGTGTCGCTGGCGGTGCGGAGCTACGAGCGCTCCGTGGCCGGGTCGGAGGCACAGGTGCTGTGCTCCACGCTGGAGACCATCGTCAGCGACGAGCTGCGCTACGCCGGGACGCTGAAGTACGATGAAAACGGCAAGGTGGTGGGCTTTTTCAGTCAAAACCACCCCGATGCGGACAACCAGCAATCCGAGTTTACCACCGATGACGAGGGCCGGGTGCTGCTGGGCGGGCAGAAGCTGCTGCCCAACAACGCCTATCCCCACGGGCTGCGGGCCTCGGTGGAGCTGAAGGACTACGGTAAGAAAACGCGCATTTTCACCGCCGTCATCACCGTGACGGATCGCGGCGGCGATACGCTGGCGCAGACGGAGCTGCAGGTGAAGCAGCTGAACAAACCGGCGGATACCCCGCAAGGATAGAAAAAACGCAGGGCGCGGCCCTGCGTTTTCCTTATCCTTATGCCCGCTTCTCCCCCGCCACCTGATACATCTCCTCGGTGGAGAGGACGGTGGTGACGGTCAGGTGCTTTTCAAAGATGGCGGCCAGCTCCTGGGCGGACATCAGGCCGCGGGACACGTGGCTGGCCCGGCCCTTGTGGTGGCCGTCGATGGCGGCGCGGCCCATGCCGTGGGCCACCGTCAGCACGCCGCCGGGCCGCAGCAGGGACGCGAGGTGCGCTACCAGCCGCTCCGGGTCGGGAAAATGGGGAAAGGCGTTGTAGACCACCACGGCGTCAAAATCCCGGCCCACGTCCAGCGTCTCCACATCGCCGCAGAGGAACTGCACCCGCTCGTCCCGGAGCTTGTCCCGTGCGCGGCGGATCATCTCCGGGGAGATGTCCACGGCGGTGACGGAGGCCACGTCACGGGCCAGATAGTCCGGCGTCAGCACCCCTGTGCCGCAGGCCACGTCCAGCACGCGGCTGCCAGCACCCACACGGGCGTTGTCCAGAATGATGTTGATCTTGCGGTCGCTGCGGATCATCTCCGCGTCCCACGTGGGGGCGCAGCGGTCAAAAAAGTCGATAACGGCCTGTTTTTCGATCATACCCGCACCTCAGGAGAAGAACGAGGCGGTGTCGATCTGCTGGTAGCCGCCGAAGCTGCTGGGGCAGGCGAAGATCTCCGCTGCCAGCGGCTTGCCCAGGAACATCTCCGTGATCTCGTCCAGCTTTTGGGTCATGTCTACATCGGCGAACAGCTCAGGATAGACGGACTTGGCGATGAACCATGTGTTGGCCAGGGCGAGCTCGAAGTTGGTGTAGTAGGCGTTATAGGCCATCTCCAAATAGACCTGGCCGTTCTGCCACGCCTTGCAGGTGTCCAGCAGAGCGGGGTCCTCGGCGTACAGGGGGGCGATGTTCTTCACCGCCGCCGCGTCGATGATCATCACGTCCATGTCCGCGCCGATGGCGGCAAAGGTCTCGGCCTCGATGGGCTGGATGCCCTGGACGGACACATCCTGCACCGCGTTGCGGATGTTGGCCACCTCGAAGGGCTTGTAATTGGGGGCGGTCATCAGGTGGTTGGTCGTGCCCCAGTTGCCCAGGCCGCAGATATAGACGCCGGGCTTGTCGCCGTCCGCCACCACCGCCGTGCGGGAGAAGATGTCATCCCGCTGGCTGCCGATGAACTGGATCAGCTCCTGCGCCCGCTGCTCCCTGCCAAACACCTGGCCCAGCAGCGTCAGGCTCTCCAGCAGCTCATCGGCAAACACGCCGTCCGGGCCGGAGCGCAGGGTGATGACCGGCACGCCCAGCTGGGCTTGCAGGGCGTCCGCCTTGTCCGCGTCCTCATACTGGGAGATGACGATGTCCGGCGCGCAGGAGAGGATCTTCTCCGCCTCCGCCGCCTGGGCATTAGGCCCGCCCACGCCGCAGGAGGGCAGGGCGGTCAGCACCTCGCTGTACGCTATCACATAGGGCCGGGCCACGCCGTCGAACATCTTGGGCCGGTCGGTCAGGGTGATGTTATCGATGTCCTCCACGCCGCACAGCAGGGACATATCGCCGATGTAGCTGTACTGCCGCAGCGCGCCTGCGCCGATGCAGACCACGCGGGTGTACTCGCCGGGGGTGACGTCCACCTGGCGGCCTATCATATCCGTCACGGTGACGGGGTCTGCCGACTGTGTGTCGGTCACTTCCTCCGGGCCGGCGGTCTGACCGCAGGCGCACAAGCTCAGCAGCATGGCCAGGGCCAGCAGCAGGGATACAATGCGTTTTTTACTCATGGCAGCCTCCTATGATGATCTTTCTGCCGTCCAGCTCCGCGACGCGGGGTCGGACGCTGAATACTTCCTCGATGACCTCCGGGGTGAACACCTCCGCCCCGCCGGTATGGCACACCGCGCCGTCCTTCAGGAAGAAGAACGTGTCGCCCATGTCCAGCGCCTGGTTCAGGTCGTGGAGGGAGCTTAAAATGGCGATGTGCTTGGTGCGGGCCACCTTTTTGGCCTCCTGGATGATGAGCGCCTCGTTGGCCAGATCCAGATTGCCGGTGGGCTCGTCGAAGATGAGCAGGCGGGGCTCTTGGGCCAGGGCGCGGGCGATGGCCACCTTCTGCTTTTCGCCGCCGGACAACGTCTCCGCCGTGCGGCCCGCCAAATGCTCCAGCCCCATGTCGGCCAAAATGGCCGCCGTCACGTCGTGGTCGGACTTCCCGGCCCGCAGGCCGAAGCTGGCCACACGGCCCAGCAGCACCGCGTCGTAGACCGTCAGCGCGCCGAAGTGGATGTGCTGGGGTACATAGCCCACGCACCGCGCCCGCTGGCTGGGAGACAGGCGGGTCAGATCCTGCCCGTCAAAGAGGATCGTGCCGCTCTCCGGCTTCTCAAGGCCCAGCAGCAGCTTGAACAGCGTGGTCTTGCCCGCGCCATTCTGCCCCAGCAGGATGCCGATCCGCCCGTCTTCCAGCGTCAGATCCACGCCGGACAGCACCGGGGCGCGCTTGCCGTAGCGAAAGCGCAGACCGCGGATGTCTAGCATTCCCCATCCCCCCCTCGCGAGAAGATGACCGCCAGGAAGAACGGCGCGCCCAGCAGAGACGTGATCGCGCCCACGGGCAGGGCCGAGCCGCTGCCCAGGCTGCGGCTCACCGTGTCCGCCAGGAGCAGCAGCAAACTGCCGGCCAGCGCGGAGGCGGTGACGGTATGGCGGTGATCCTGCCCCAGCAGCTTTTTCACCGCGTGGGGGCAGATCACGCCCACGAAGCCGATGACCCCCAAAAACGACACGCATACGGCGGTGATGAGGGACGCGGCCAGCAGGGACGCGAAGCGCAGCGCGTCCACCCGAACGCCCATGCTGCGGGCGGCGGCATCGCCGCTGAGAAGTGCGTTGTAGCGCCAGGAAAGGGCGATGAACAGCGCCAAGCCTACGGCTACGGTGACGGCCATGATGGCATCGGTCTTATACGTGGCGCGGCCCAGGTCGCCGAAGCTCCACACCACGGCGGCGGACAGCCCCACGTCCGTGGCGTAGAATTGCAGAACGGTGGTGGCGGCGGTCCACATAGCACCCATGGCCAGGCCCGCCAGCACCACCACATTGGGCGCGAAGGAGCGCAGACGGCACAGGCCCAGGATCAACAGCACCGACAGCACGGCAAAGAGGAACGCCAGCAGAGACGTGGCGTAGGGGTCGGCGCTGACGCCGTAGTTGGCCACGTTGTGGCCGGTGGACAGAAAGCCGCCGGCGAAGGCGATGATAGACAGGTTCGCGCCGAACACCGCCGCGTTGGACACGCCCAGCGTGGCCGGGGAGGCCATGGCGTTGTTCAGGCAGGTCTGCATGATGAGGCCGGAGACGGACAGCCCCGCCCCGGCGATGATGGCCGCCAGCACGCGGGGCAGGCGGATGTTCCAGATGATACGCAGGTGGGCGTCGCTGCCCCGGCCCGCCAGCGCCTGGAGGCACTGGGTCACGGTCATGCCGGACGAGCCGACGAACAGGCACACCACCGCCGCCAGCAGCACCGCCGCCAGCAGCAGCCACGCGGCCAACCGCTTTTTGCCGTGTCCGTACTGAGCCACAGGCGCACCTCCTTTTTTGATGATGGGAGCATTATACAACAGAATGTCGGACAGCGTAAGCCCCGTGGGGGGTTGTTTTTCCTCCCACGGGGCGGAAAATTGGAGGAAAGCGCAAAGAACATGTGTGGCCAATTTGAATGCCCGCTGAAAACAGGAAAAAATCAAGAGCCGGAGAGGCTGCCATTTTTATCGGGTTTTTTGGCTTTTCAAAGTTGGAATTATTTGATATAATAGTTGAAAGACCTTATATAAAGGGCGGGGAAAAGCGGATGGAAAGGTTGATTTATTCCGAACGACTGTTAAAAAAGCTGGAGGCGCTGCGGCAGGCACGGATCGCCGTGCTGGAAGCGCCCGCAGGATACGGCAAGACCACGGCGGTGAGCCGCGCCCTGGAGGGCGCGGCCACCGCCGTGTGGTATACCGGCGTGGAGCATCTGCCGGACACCAGCTTCTATTGGTTCATCCGGCAGCTGTCCGCCGTGGACGAGCGGGCGGTGCGGCGCATTGAGGCGCTGGGCTTTCTGAACCGCAGCAACGCCGAGCAGGTGGCCCGGGCGCTGATGGAGCTGCGGGTGGAAAAGCCGCTGACGCTGATCTTTGATAACTTCCAGCTGGCGGCGGACAACTGGCCGCCCCAGGTCATCGACGCGCTGGCAAAGCGTCCGGCGGACGGGCTGCACCTGATCTTCATCGCGCAGAATTTAGGCGCGCTGCGGCCTGTTTTCGATGGGCTGGAGCGGAGCGTCTGCTTTTTGCGCGCCAGTGACCTGCTGCTGACGCGGGAGGACATTTTGGCCTTTTCCGCACGGCGGGGCGAGGCGCTGACCGAGGCGCAGGCCGACGCCATCATGGCCAGCACCGGCGGCTGGCCTGCAGCGGCGGCGCTGTGCGTGGAGGCGGGCGGCGTGACCGGCGAGATGGACGAGCTGCTGTACCGCCTGTTCTGGGCGCGGATGGAGGCGCGGCAGCGCACGGCGCTGCTGTATCTCAGCCTGTTCGACTGCGTTACACCGTCCATGCTGGACGCGCTGCTGCCCGCCGGGGTGCTGCCCCCGGAGGAGCGGGACGACTTTTTCCGCCGCGTGCCGCTGGTGCGGCAGGACGCGCTGCGGGGCAGATATTATCCCCACGAGCTGCTGCTGCGCTTTCTCCGCGCACGGCTGGACGAGGCGGACGAGGAGACGCGGCGGCGCATCTATGGGCGGGCCGGGCAGTGGTATCGGGACAACGACGCCACCCGCGCCGCCGTGGACTGCTTTTTCCGGGCCGGGGACGACGAGGGCATCCTCTCGTGCCGGCTGGTGGGGCTGATCACGGAGCGGTTCGGAGACGTGAGCTACACCAAGTTGGCCGCCGCGGTGCTGCGGCGCTGCCCGGAGGAGGTGCAGCGGCGGTATCCCCTGTCGCTGCTGCGGCTGTGCTACGCGCTGTACGGCGGGTGCGATTTCGGAGAATTTGCCCGGCAAATGGCGCGGGTGCGGGGACTGCTGCGGGAGAAGCAGCATTTGGGCGAATGGGAGCTGCTGGACGCGCTGGAGTTCTTCCCGGATCTTGACAAGATGGACGCGGCCTACGCACGGGCGGAAGCGCTGATGACCCGGCCCTCGGAGCTGTTTATCCCGGAAGAGCCGTTCTTTTTCGGATGCACGTCCATGTGGTATCTTTTTTACGCAGAGCCGGGGCAGATGATGGCCACGGCGGAGCGGATGGCGGTGGTGTTCAAGCGCTACGACCGGCTGACCAACGGCCACGCCGCCGGAGCGGCGGAGCTGTACCGGGGCGAAGCCTATTCGGTGCAGGGCCGGTTCGAGGAGGCGGACATACAGGCGTACCAGGCGGCGTTTTTGTCGGAGCAGAGCCGCAGCGCCACCGTGACCTACGGCGCGGCGCTGCTGCTGGGCATCAACGCCATCTACCGCTCGGACATGGCGGGGTTGCAGAAGGCAGTGGACTATCTGGAGAACAAGGCCCGCAGCTACGCCTTTTTGCAGGGCACGAGCTTGGGCACATACATGGCGGAGACGGTGCGGGGCTATCTGCTGGGGCTGATGATGGAGACCAGCCGCTCCCCCCTGTGGGCCAGGGGCGGCGCGGACACGCTGTCCGACCTGACGTTCACCAACTTCATGATCAAGACGTGCCGCGTCACCGACCTGCTGCTGAAGAAGGAGTACCAGCGGGCCATCGCCTCGGTGGAAGCATCGCTGGCACTGGACAGCCGCCTCATCTCCGCCGCCACGCGGAACTTCATGTACTGCGGGCTGGCGCTGTGCTATTTGGCCACGGGACGGCTGGGCCGGGCGGCGGAATGGCTGGATCGGTCGCTGTCCATGGCGGAGCGGGACAAGAACTACTCCTTTATCGCGTGCTTCCGCAAATACTTCCAGCCGCTGTTTCTGATGCCGTCCATCGCGACCCGGCATGGGCAGGCCATACGGGAGATCAAGGCGCTGGGCATACACTACACCCGGGCGGACGAGAGCCGCATCTTCGCCATGCTGGACGACGTGCCGGAGCTGAAGGAATCGCTGACCGACCGGGAGCGGGAGGTGGCGGAGCTGGCGGCGAGGGGTATGCGGAACAGCGAGATCGCCGAAACGCTGCATATCTCGGAGAACACGGTGAAGCACCACCTGAAAAACGCATTCCAAAAAATGAACATAGACCGCCGCAGCCACCTGATCGAAATGCTGCGGTGAGGGCAAATATCACCCGTTCGGGTGATGTGCCGCGCTGCCCTTTCTGCTATAATAGGGCTGGTATTTTATCGCCTTATTTTGGAAAGAGAGGATGATGCGGTATGAAGAAACGGATCGTGTCTCTGCTGCTGGCGGCGCTGCTGTTCGTCACGCTGCTGCCGGCGGAGGCGCTGGCCTATGTGGGCAACGTGAACAAGGAAGGCCCGCTTTGCAATCGGACAGAGCCGGTGACGATCAAGCGGGAGGGCGTAGACGATGGGTCACAGCTCTACTCCATGAAGATGAAGAACGGCAAGCTGGTGTTCTTCCTGGCGGTGGACGGGCCGCATATCGGCAAGTCCGTGACCAACTCCGACCGGGGCTACACCGCCACGGGGGATTCGTTCCGCAAGGGCGTGTACGAGCAGGCCCGGTTCACCCTTCAGACCACGGGTGGTCAGCGGGAGCTGCCCATCCAGAAGATGGAGGTCATCGACCCGACTAAAGACCTCACGTTGGAGGCTGTCAGCATACACAGGGTGATCTCAAAGAATGCCCTGACTGTTAAATACACCTTTGCCAACGTGCCAGCCCCGGAGTTTGCGTGCTACATCAGCTACTACTTTGTGGAGCTGGATAAGGGCACGAGCGAGGGGGACTTTGAGGCCACGTATGTAACGGCGGACGGCAAGACCTACGCGCTGGTGGCCCAGGCATTTTGGGGACTGGACATTCCCACTGACTTCACCACGACCCCGGATTTCGTATTCCGCTGGTTTCAGGAGTACCACGGCTTTTCCCGGATGGGCCACGCCCAGGCAGACCCCTCGGCCCATGTGAAGGCGAGCCGCAGCTATAAGCAGGGCGGCACGTATACCGCCAAGAGCACGGACATCACCGCCGGCATGGGCCGCACCAACGTGTACGGGACGTTCGGCAGTGGCGACGTGTGCGAGGTCTACTCCGACAGCTACGGCGTGGACAGCCCCTTTGTGCTGGCCCATACGGATACCATACGGCACAGCAACGATGTAATGCCAACGGTATACATGACGTATGACGCGGAGAACGACCTGCTCACCGCCGAGTGCGGCACAGAACGGATAGGCGGACGGACCGGGCATCCCCCGATCAGCGCGATCCAGGTGTGGGGCTTCCGGGATGTTTACACCAAGAAGGAGGCCGCCTCCCTGGCGGACGTGAAGTTCACCGAGCCGGACAGGGTGACGATCCCTCAGGACGCCGACCGGCTGGGGCTGTATAAGAGCGGCGATAAAATAGTGGCCGCGCCCATCACCGACACGGCGCGGGAGAACGTGCTGAAAAAGAAGTACGGCGATCCGCTCTACATCCTGTGCGGCGATTTCGAGCCGGGACGGGACGACAACGGCAAGTATTACGAGTATACGGATCGGAAGGTGGGGCTGACCTCCACCATCACCGCCACCTGGGGCAGCGGGCAGCATTTCCGCGTCCGGGTGGACGAAAACGGGTTTGTGACCAGGTTCGACACCACGGCCCAGGTGACGTACAGCACGCCGCGCTTCCTGCTGTACTCCGCGAATAACGGGGTGACAAAGGCGGCGGAGCTGGCCTTTGACGGCGAGGTGCTGGCGCTGAACATGAAGCCGGAGGACAACGCGGTGCTGGTGTTCATCGACATCCCGGAGGTCAGCAGCCGGATCAATAAGGCGCTGATCAAGGGGAACGGCTGTTTGGAGCTGTCCGGGAATATGGGGCTGGATCTCATCCTGAACTGCGGCAGCGATAAGCTGATCGAGCTGAAGCGGTTGGGCTACGGGCCGAAGAAGGAGGAAAACGGCAGCATCCCCTTCGTGCAGCAGGGCTTCGAGGCCAGCGGTAAGCTGGACACCGGGTCGCTGATGGGGCTGGATCTGGCGGAGCTGGAGGCGGACATCAACACGTTTGACGGCGAGGAGCAGTACAACTTCTCGCTGGAGCTGAACGTGTTCGACCTGTTCGAGACGGCGGCGGAGCTGAACCTGAAGCGGCTGAACAACGGGCGGCTTGCGCCCAACGATCTGTACTTCCGGCTGGCTGTCGCCGGGGGCATCCCCATCGTACCGCCTGTGCCTACGTCGTTCATCAAGGGCGGCGGCGGCGGATTCTACGGGCTGGCCGACACCATCAACGGCGACTTTATCGCCCTCCCGCCCATCCGGGTGAAGATGTCGGTGAAGGGCGACTATGTGAAGGTCATCGAGGGCTGGGCCAACGTGACCGTCGGGCCGAGCTATCTGGAGTTCGCCGGGACGGATCTGACCATCGCCAAGATGGACTTTATCGATGAGTTTAAGATGTATCTGCGGCTGGTGGGCGAGAAGCGGACGTATAAGGGCACGCCCTACACCGGCCTGCGGGCGGGCGGCGGCATGGGGCTGAAGCTGGCCGCGCCCGGCAAAACTACTACGTGACCGCCGTGCTGGTGGAGGGCGTAAAGGCCGACCTGAACGGCGACGGGATTACCGAAGAGAACGAGTTCTCCTGGGTCACGGTGGACACCAAAACCTCTACTAGCCCCATTCGCTACACCAACAGCAGTACGCCCAACGCCCCCAGCAACGTCACCCTGGCTGCCACCGGCAACGAGACGCTGACGGCCAGCTGGAACGCTGTGGACGGCGCGGACGGCTACCGCGTGGCACTGTACTACATGGAGGACGGCAAGGCGCAGCAGGCGGGCGCGGCCTACGTGCTGGACAACGAGGACTTTGATGAGGGCAGCAACATCGCAGCGGCATCCCGTTCCAGCAATAAGCTCTCCCTGCGTATGGCGCCTACCGTGGGCGGCAACAACGTGACCGTCACTAAAAATGAGACTGACCCCGTGGTCAGCACCAGCGGCGGCAAATCTGATGCCGCTCCGGCGAACAAGGACTACTACGTAACGGTGGAGGCGTTCCAAAATGACAGGGATTGGAAGGGCGCAAGCTATTACAGCAATCCCGCCGAGTCCGGCAAGGTGAACCTGCCTCGCTACACCGCCCCGGATATTGGCGTGACCCGCGAGGGCAGTAAGACGACCATCACACTGAACAAGGACAACGGCTACGCCACCCTGCTGTGGAACGCGCTGCCCACCGGCACGCTGTTCAAGATCAACAGCGCTGTGGACAGCATCACCATCACGCCTGAGCAGGGCAGAGGCACGTTCACCGTGGCAGGTGACAGTCCAGAATGGACGGTGACGTGCAACGAGGCGGCGCGGCAGCTCATCGCCAACAGCGGACGGGTAAAGCTGACGGTGAAGCACGACGGCCTTGACACCACCGACTACTACCTGCGGCTGGCGCTGGACGATGTGCCCCCGCTGCTGACGCTGGACGCGGACAACGTATGCGCCGACATGACCACCGGGGCGTACACCGTGGCGGGCCGCACCGAGCCGGGGCTGACCGTGACCATGGGCATCCCCAATGCCGCCAACAGTCCCACCGCCACGGCGGATGAAGCGGGACGCTTCTCCTTCACAGGGAATTTGGAGGGTAATGCCACCGAGGGCTTCACCGCCATTTTGGCCAACGTGAGCGCCAAGGACGAGGCCGGAAACGAGACCATCGCGCCGGCGCTGATCTCCGCACGGCCCGACCTGACACCGCCGGAGGAGGATGATCCCACCGATCCGACTGACCCTGCTGATCCCAGCAACCCCGGCGGCAGCAGCTCCGGCGGCGGCGGCAGCTCCGGCGGCGGATCTTATGGCGGCGGCACGCGGCCCAGCATCGCGGCGGAAAAGACCAGCCGCGACGCACGCAGCGCCACGGATTACACCGACGGCATCTACGGCCTGACCTTCCGCTCCTCTGCCAGCTTCGCCAGCTTCCGGGGCGTGCAGGTGGACGGCAAGACCATCGACCCCCGCAACTATATCGCCGAGGAGGGCTCGATCGTGGTCTACCTGAAGGCGGTGTACCTGCAGACGCTGAAGCCGGGCAAGCACACCGTGACCATTCTTTCCAGCGAGGGTGACGCCACCATGAGCTTCACCATCGGCGGCGTGACCACCGGCGACGCGGGCATTATGCTCTACGCCATGTCGGCGGCGCTGAGTCTGGCCGGTACTGCCGTGGTGAGAGGCCGAAAGCGGCGCGGCTGAGGCCGAGAGAAAAAATATCTGAAACAGGCTTGACAAGTGAACGACCGTTTACTATACTATGGTAAACGGTCGTTCACCGTTTTTGGAGGTATTCTATGGCTGACACCAGGGAGAACATTCTCAACACCGCGCTGCGGCTGTTCGCACGGGACGGCTACGAGGCCGTGTCCGTGAGCACCATCGCCGGAGAACTGGGCATGACCAAGGGCGCGCTGTATAAGCACTATAAGAACAAGCGGGACATTTTTGACAGCATCGTAGCCCGGATGTACGAGATAGACGCGCAGCGCTCCCGGCAGTACGCCATGCCGGAGGGCAACGGGGACGGCATCAGCGCCGCGCCGGAGAGCATACGGGCCTTCACCGCGGCCCAGTACCTTTTTTGGACGGAGGACGACTTTGCACGGTACTTCCGGCGGATGCTGACGCTGGAGCAGTACCGCAGCGAGGAGATGGCGGCACTGTATCACAGCTGCATCATCGCCGGGCCGGTGGCGTATATGGCGGACATCTTTCAGACGCTGCTGGACAAGGGCGTGCTGCGGGGCGGCGAGGCGCGGCAGATGGCGCTGTCGTTTTACGCGCCGCTGTTCCTGCTCATCACCATGTCCGACCGGGATGGGGACAGAGAGGCGCATTTGGCGCTGCTGGCGCAGCATATAGAGCGGTTTTTTCAGCAATATACGGCATAAGGAAAGGAATGGAAGCTATGCGATATGTAAAGAGTGAAAAGTACAACACACCGGCCTTACAAGCCAAGATCATGGGCCCGAACCCCATCAAGCTGGAGGAGGAGCTGCTGCTGTCGTGGACGCCAGAGCAGCTGGACTATATGCACGACGTGGACTACTGGAGGGGCATCGTGTCCCAGTGCCGAGGCGCGGAGGTGCTGTCCATGCGGGAGATGGAGAGCAACGACGAGGTGTGGGCCGACTGGCTGGCCCAGGACAACGAGTACGCCGTGGGCGACCGCAAGTCCATGGAGGCCGGCGGCGGCAAGTATCTGAACTTCATCGCCATCGTGCTGCGGAAGAAGAAATAAGCAAAAAAGAAGCACCCGGAAGGGTGCTTCCTCAGGCTGTCGAAAGAGCCTTCGGCTCTTTCGACAGCCTGAAATAATGTCGTTATTTTTGTGCCGCCTTGCGGCACGAAAATAGTCGCTTCGCGCCACGCACGCCTTGCAAGGCAAGGCTTTGCGCGACATTTGATCCGATTCGAGGCGGGCTTTGCCCCCCTGCGGGATGTCTATCGAGGTGTGTTCGTACAGCAAAGAGCGGACGGGTGGACAAATGGGGGAAACTGTGCTATGATCCCGGTGAAGGGAGTGTGCTGACATGGCATTTGAGGGATATACGCAGGAGACGCTGGACTTCCTGTGGGGCATACGGTTCAACAACGAGCGGGGCTGGTTCATGGCCCACAAGGAGGACTATCAGGCGCATCTGCTGCGGCCTACCCGGGAGCTGGGAGAGCAGGTGTATGAGGCGCTGCACGGGAAGTATCCGAAAGAGCCGTTTATGCTGAAGATGTCCCGCATCTACCGGGACGCCCGGCGGCTGCACGGGCAAGGGCCGTACAAGGATCATCTGTGGTTCTGCATCCGCACCGGGGACGAGGACTGGACGGGGCGGCCTACGTTCTATTTTGAGATCGCGCCGGACTATTACAGCTACGGCATGGGGTTCTGGGCGCCAAAGGCGTCGCTGATGGAGGCGTACCGCAAGGGCATCGATGAAAACCCGGAGACGCTGGCCAAGCTGGTGCGGCGGTTCAACCGGCAGACGCATTTCGTGCTGGCCGGGCCGGAGTATGCCCGGAGCAAGGGGGAGGTCAGCGAGCTGCTGCGGCCCTGGTATCAGAAGAAGTCGGTGAATTTGCAGCACGAGCTGCCGCCGGACGAGCGGATATTCTCCCCGGAGCTGGCACAGGATATGATCGAGGGCTTTGAGGAACTGATGCCGTTTTATAAGTATTTTGACAGGCTGTGCGCGGCGCAGACCGAAAAGTGAAAAGTTTTTGTGAATAAGGGCGCTTTGCCGCTTGACAACCGGCGGCGGGCTGGGTAAAATATTGCCTAATGAATGAGGGAGTAATTCCGCAGCGCTGGGAGCGCGGCGGGACACACCGTCATCCCGGCGCGAAAGCGCCCGATGTGTCCTGAAAGAATGAGACTCATGCACAGCTATGCCCTGTGCATGAGTTTTTTGCTGTACGGGGCGAGATCATATAGGACGAGAAACGAAAAGGAGTAGGTCATTATGGACAGAGAGTATACCCACAGCCCGCAGGAGGTGTTGGCGTCGCTCCAGTCCTGTCCCACCGGCTTGACGGAGGAGCAGGCGGCGGAGCGGCTGCGGCAGCACGGGCCGAACAAGCTGAAGGAGGCGGAGAAGCCCTCCGTGTTCCAGCGGTTTTTGGCGCAGCTGAAGGACCCCATGCTGCTGATACTGCTGGCGGCGGCGGCGGTGTCCGCCGTGACCAACGCGCTCAGCGGCGAGAGCTTCACGGAGGTGTTCATCATCCTCATCGTGGTGCTGCTGAACGCGGTGCTGGGCGTGGTGCAGGAGAGCAAGGCGGAGGCCGCTATCGAGGCGCTGCAGACCATGACCGCCGCCAAGTGCAAGGTGCTGCGGGGCGGCCATCAGGTCGTGGTGGAGAGCAGTCAGCTCGTGCCCGGCGACGTGGTGGTGCTGGAGGCCGGTGACGCCGTGCCCGCCGACGGGCGGCTGCTGGAGAGCGCGTCGCTGAAGATCGAGGAGGCGGCGCTGACCGGCGAGAGCGTGCCGGTGAACAAGGCGGTGGAGCTGCTGGCCGGTGAGTCCATCCCCCTGGGCGACCGAAAGAATATGTGCTATATGGGCAGCACGGTGGTCTATGGCCGGGGCAAGGCGGTGATCACCGCCACCGGCATGGACACGGAGATGGGCAAGATCGCCGGTGTGCTGGCCCAGACAGAGCAGGAACAGACCCCCTTGCAGCGGAAGCTGAACGAGCTGGGCAAGACCATGAGCAAGCTGGTGCTGGGCATCTGCGTGTTCATCTTCATCTTTGACCTGGTGGTGGCCGGGGAGTTCACGCTGGAGACGGTGCTGAATACGTTCATGGTGGCGGTGTCGCTGGCGGTGGCGGCCATCCCGGAGGGATTGGCCACGGTGGTGACGGTGGTGCTGAGCATCGGCGTGACCAACATGAGCAAGCACCACGCGGTGATCCGCCGGCTGACGGCGGTGGAGACGCTGGGCTGCACCCAGGTCATCTGCTCGGACAAGACCGGCACGCTGACGCAGAACAAGATGACGGTGGTGGAGCACACCGGCCCGACGGAGCTGCTGGCCACGGCTATGGCACTGTGCAGCGACGCGGTGCTGGAGGACGGCAAGGCGGTGGGTGAGCCCACAGAGGCGGCGCTGGTGAACTTTGCCGCGGCCAACGGACTGGTGAAGGACCGACTGGAGGAGAAGCAGCCCCGGTGCGGCGAAGCACCCTTTGACTCCGGGCGGAAGATGATGTCCACCATTCACCGCATGGACAACGGGTTCATCCAGTACACCAAGGGCGCGCCGGACGAGGTGCTGCGCCGGTGCGTGAGCTATACGGAGGGCGGCGCGGTGCTGCCCATGACGGAGGAGAAGCGCAGCGCCATTTTGGCGGAGAACAAGGCCATGGCCGACAAGGCACTGCGTGTGCTGGCGGCGGCGGAACGGCTGTATGACGCGCTGCCCGACCGGCAGGAGCCGGAGGACCTGGAGCAGGAGCTGTGCTTCATCGGCCTGGCGGGCATGATCGACCCGGTGCGGCCTGAGGTGAAGGACGCGGTGGCGGAGTGCCGGGCCGCCGGTATCCGGCCCGTGATGATCACCGGCGACCACAAGGACACCGCCGTGGCCATCGGCAAGGAGCTGGGCATTATCGACAGCGCCGATCAGGCCATCACCGGCAGCGCACTGGACAGCATGAGCGACGAGGAGCTGGACCGGGCGGTGGAGCAGTACAGCGTGTACGCACGGGTACAGCCGGAACACAAGGTGCGTATCGTGTCCGCCTGGCGGCGGAAGGGCGCTGTGACCGCTATGACCGGCGACGGCGTCAACGACGCGCCGTCCATCAAGTCCGCCGACATCGGCGTGGGCATGGGCATCACCGGCACGGACGTGACGAAGAACGTGGCGGACATGGTGCTCAGTGACGACAACTTCGCCACCATCGTCTCCGCCGTGGGCGAGGGACGGCGTATCTACGACAACATCCGCAAGGCTATCCAGTTCCTGCTTGCCAGCAATATGAGCGAGGTGCTGGGCGTGTTCTTCGCCACGCTGCTGGGCTTCACGCTGCTGAACCCGGTGCATCTGCTGTTCATCAACCTGATCACCGACTGCTTCCCGGCGCTGGCGCTGGGTATGGAGAAGGAAGAGCCGGACACCATGACCCGGCCTCC
Source organism: uncultured Clostridia bacterium (assembly GCA_945878665.1). Classification (GTDB taxonomy): domain Bacteria; phylum Bacillota; class Clostridia; order Oscillospirales; family Oscillospiraceae; genus Vescimonas. Next base: position 48,344 of record CAMDUN010000014.1, read on the forward strand.
CCGCGACAGCAAGGACGGCATTTTTGCCGGCGGATTGGGCTTTGATATTCTGTATCAGGGCGTGCTGATCACCCTGATCACCCTGACCTCCTATATCATCGGGCACTGCATGGAGGTGGGCTATTTCGAGATGCCCAAGGGCGTGTCCGACGACGGCATGACCATGGCGTTTTTGACCATGAGCATGTGTGAGATATTCCACAGCTTCAATATGCGCTCCCAGCGCAAGAGCGTGTTCTCGCTGCCCACCCACAACAAGGTGCTGTGGGGCGCGATGCTGGGTTCGCTGGTGCTGACCACGGTGGTGCTGGAGGTGCCGGTGGTGGCCAACGCCTTCGGGTTTACCCCGGTGAGCTGGACGGAGTACGGCGTGGCTATGGGGTTGGCGATTTTGGTGATCCCCATCGTGGAGCTGGTGAAATGCATCCAGCGGAAGGCCGCGAAGAAAAAGAGCAAATAAGCGCAAACAAAAAGGAAGCACCCTTCCGGGTGCTTCCTTTTTTTGCGTTTTTCAGCGTTCCATGGCGGCGTAGTACATCGCGCCGATGGCCTGGCCGAACTGGGCTACGGTGACACCGTGAGCGGACAGGGCGCGCATCAGGGGCGTACAGCTCAGCTCCTCGTCCGCCGCCTCCAGACGGAGGGAGGGGACGACCTGGCGGCAACCCTCTTGCAGCAGGCGGAAGCAGGCGGGGTCTTTGACGAAGCGGCCAAAGAGGTAGCGGGTGTCCGTGGCGGGGTGGAGCAGCAGGGCCAGCTCGCGGCTCATCTCGCCCACGCCGCGGCCTACCTGAAGGAACACGCGGCGGGCGGCGGGGTCGCCATCGGCGGCACGGGCCATCAGGTGGGCCAGGCAGTCCTTGCGCTTGTCCGTCGGAACGGTGAGGGCGATGCCCTGCCGCGCCGTGAAGCCGTCCAGCAAGGAGGGGTCGGCCTCGTAGGCCAGCCGGAAGGCGGCGGCCTGCCCCACGTAGCGCCGCGCTCCGGGCAGGCCGGAGTTCTCGTTGCGGGTGCTGCGGAGGTCGTCGGGGGACAGCTCACGCTGGGGGAAGCTGCCCAGGTCCAGCAGGAAGTCGTACAGCTCCACCGGCATTTCGGGGATGCTGCCGTCGCCGTAGAGGTAGCCCATGCCGAAGTCCGTGCCTAGGGCGTGGGCCACCACGCCGCCGGACAGGTCGGGGTCGCCCTGCCAGGCCAGCTCCGCCGCCGCCGTGAAGGCGGCGATGTGGCCATCGTTGGTCATGTGCACCGCCGCGCCGCGGCGGCAGTAGGGGCGCAGCAGGGTGAGAAGGTCGCCCAGCCGGGCGAAGGCGGCTTCGTAGTCCAGAGCAGGATTTTGGCGCATACCGCGGGTCTTGGGGCTTTCGCCGCCCACGATGCGGTCGCGGATGACCACGTCGGGGAAGCTGACGCCCAGCACGTCCAGCGGCAGGGCGGGGCTGGCGGCCACGGCACGGGCCATGAGATCATCGGGGGCGTTCTTATCCAGCGCACGGCGCAGCTCAGGGGTCAGGCCGGCGGCGCAGCAGGCCATCAGGCGCACCAGCAGCACGATCGGGCCGGTGATGCCCTCCGCTGTGGGGCTGGAGGCCGGGTCCCAGTCGTACTCCTTGACGCAGACCAGCTGGCCGTCCACGGAGACGGCGGCCTTGATGTCCGTGCCGCCGATGTCGATGCCGCAGCAGACACCGCTTTCGCAGCGCTGGGCGGCGCGGCGGAGCTGTTGGGTCAGCGCGCCCTGGGGCGGGACGAAGGGCGGCGCGGGGACGTAGTCCCGTTTGTCCCGCAGGGCGAAGGCGAACGGGCCGCAGCCGAAGGCGCGGCACAGCCGGTCGGCGATGCTGACGACCTTGCCGTACTCCCGGCGGGTAGGCTCGTGTACCTGAAAAACAGTGTCCAGCTTGCCCAGCAGGGCGGCGGTTTCCGTCTCGGCGGGGTCGAAATAAAAGGCCAGCTCCCGCCCGCTGAGGGCGGAGAGGGTGTTCCACACGCAGGCGGTGACGTATTGCAGCACGAACTGGCGCTGGTCGTCGCTTTCCCAGCGGGGCAGCGGCAGCGGGAAGTCGCGCTGTGTGCCGTCGCACAGCGTCAGCTGCATGATCACGTCTATGGGGTCGGGGAGTTGGGCGCACTGTGCCCGCATATCCGGCAGCCACACCGGCTCGCCGGCACGGGCGCGCTCCAGCCATTGAGAGAGCATAGGGTTTCCTCCTGAAAAGGAAAGCGCCGCCGCGGCGGCGCTTTTCCGTTTTTTGTTACAGCACGTGGACCTCGTCGGGGTCGAAGCGCAGGCGGCACTGCTCGCCCACCTGATAGATGTGCTTGTTCTTGGGGTTGTGCTCCGCCAGCTTTACCAGCGTGTCGCCCACCATGACGTGGTAGTTCTGATAGCTGCCCATGAAGCAGCTGACCACCACCTTGCAGGGCAGGCCGCCCTCGTCCGCCAGGTGGCCGGACTCGGGGCGCAGCACCACGGTGTACTCCTCGCCGTTTTTCAGGTCGTCACGGCCCGCGATGGGCATTTCCTGACCGGCGATGTTCAGCAGGGCGTGCTGGCCGTTGTGGCCGGTCATCGTGCCCCTGAGGAAGTTGGCCTCGCCGATGAAGTCCGCCACGAACTCGTTGACGGGGTGGTAGTAGATCTCCTGGGGCGAGCCCATCTGCTCCACCACGCCGTTTTTCATGATGATGATGTTGTCGGAGAGGGCCATAGCCTCGGACTGGTCGTGGGTGACGTAGATGGCGGTGATGCCCACCTCCTGCTGGATGCGGCGTATCTCAGTACGCATGGAGACGCGGAGCTTGGCGTCCAGATTGGAGAGGGGCTCGTCGAACAGCAGGACGCTGGGCTCGATGACCAGGGCGCGGGCCAGGGCCACGCGCTGCTGCTGGCCGCCGGAGAGCTGGTTGGTCATGCGGCCCTCCATGCCCGTCAGCTCCACCAGATCCAAAATCTTCATGACGCGATCCTTTATCTCGTCCTTGGGGATCTTACGCAGCTTCAGGCCGTAGGCCACGTTGTCGAACACGTTGTAGTGGGGTAGCAGGGCGTAGCTCTGGAACACCATGGCGGTGTCGCGCTTGTTGGGCGTCAGGGCGTTGATGGCCTCGTCGCCCAGGTAGATCTCGCCCTCGTCGGGGCTCTCGAAGCCGGCGATCATGCGGAGGGTGGTGGTCTTGCCGCAGCCGGAGGGGCCCAGCAGCGTGACGAAGCTGCCCGGCTCGATGGTCAGGGAGGTGTCCTTCACGGCGTAGAAGTCCTTGCCGGTCTTGGGGTCTTGATAAATTTTGGAGATGTGCTCCAGGCGGACGCCTTTCTTTACTTTATCCATTTATTTGTCCTCCTTCAGCTTTCTGCTCGTGCCGAAATACTTCATGAACAGGTTCATGAGCAGCACCGCGCCGTAGGTGATGACGATGAGGATGGTGGCGAAGGCGCAGGCCAGGCTGTAAGAGCCCTTTTCGGCGAACTCGTTGATCTGCACGGTGATGAGCAGGAACTGCGGCGTCACCAGCAGGATGATGGCGGAGATGGCGGTGATACTGCGGACGAAGGCGGTGACAAGGCCGCTGAGGAACGAGTCCTTGATGAGGGGCAGCGTGACGGTCATGAACACCTTGAAGCTGTCCGCGCCCATGTCATAGGCCGATTCCTCGATGGACTTGTCGATCTGCCGCAGGGCGGAGATGCCGCTTCGCGTGCCGGTGGGCAGGGAGCGGACCACGAACACGATGATGAGGATCAGACCCGTGCCGTACAGGCCCTGCATGAGGCCGGTGTGGAACAGGCCGCCGGAGAAGCCCCGGATATAGCCCACGCCCAGCACCGTGCCAGGCACGGCCATGGCCAGCATGGACACGGCCTCGATGAAGCCCTTGGATTTGAATTTCCGCTTGACCACCAGGTAGGAGATGATCATGCTCAGAAGCGCCGTGATAGGCGCGGAGATCAGACTGAGCACGAAGGAGTCGCGGAAGGCCTGGAAGCCGTGGTAGCGGGTGAACACCAGCTCGAACCACTTGGTGGTCAGGGGGAAGAACTTGAAGCCCCAGGTGGGGAAGAACGCGCCGATGGGCACGCAGATATACATGAGGATGACGAACCCGGCGGCCAGGGCGCACAGAATGGTCAGCGGCGTTTTCACGCTCTTATCCTCGATGAGCATACGGGCGCGGGAGGCCTTGCCGGTGAGGGTGGCCGCCGTTTTGCGCTCCAGGTAGTATTTCTGCACCACGAACATGGCCAGCGTGATGCACAGCAGCACCACGGCCATGGCCGCCGCGCCGGGCTTGTCGTAAGAGCCGGTGATCTGGAGGTAGATGGTGGTGGCCAGCGTGTCGTAAGAGCCGCCGATGATCATGGGGTTGGCAAAGTCGGCGATGGACTCGATGAACGTGACCAGGAAGGCGTTGCCAAGGCCGGGGAGCATCAGGGGCAGCGTGACGCTGGTGAATACCTTCCAGCGGGACGCGCCCATGTCCCGGGCGGCCTCCTCCAGGGAGGGGTCGATGTTCTTCAGCAGGCCCTTGAGCATCATATAGCACACGGGGAAGAACGTCAGGGTCTGGACGATGACGATGCCCCAAAAGCCGTAGACGCTGTTGTCGTAGATGCCCAGCAGGAAGCGGGTGATGATGCCCGCCTTGCCGAAGAGCATGATCATGGACAGCGACAGCACGAAGGGGGGCGACACCACCGGCAGCATGGAGACGACCTTGAACAGGCCGCCCACGAGCTTGCCCATGCGGACGTAGACCTCCACATAAGCGAACAGCAGACCGATGAGGGCGGACAGGATGCCCACCAGGAAGCCGACCTTCAGCGTGTTGGTGATGGCGGTGGTGAAGGTGGGTATCTTGAAGATGCGCTGGAAGACACCGATGCCGAACGTACCGTCACCCACGAAACTATCCACCAGCAATATGGCCAGCGGGTAGAGGATAAACAAAGTCAGAAACGTGATCAGCACGACGATGGTGGTGACCATGATGGGATCGGCCATCAGCTTTTTCCGATCCAGCGCCGCGCTCTGTGTCCTTGCCATAGATAGCTCCTTTCTCATCCCGAAAGGAATGGTAAGTGAAGTGAATAAAAGAAAGAGGGGCGGCGGCCATAGCCGCCGCCCCTGTGAAGGTTGCTGAGATAGGTTTGCTTAGAGATCAGATCACTCGGTCTTGAAACGATCCGCGCCGGTGTCAGCGCCGGAGGAGGCCAGGGCGCTCATAACTTCCTCCACATAGGTGGTGGTGTTGTCCTTGGCGTCCTGGAAGTCGTAATCCATGACGTTGTTGGGGTCAAGACCGAACTCGGCGGCCTGAGAGGGCTGCTCGGCGTTGTCGATGACCAGGAACTGATAAGAGCCGTTCTTGGCGGCCAGCTCCACGCACTCAGGGGACAGAGCGTACTCGATCCACAGCTTGGCAGCGTTGGGATGGGCAGCGCCCTTGAAGATGGCGGTAGCGCCGATCTCGAAGGAAGTGCCGCTGGAGGGGATCACCAGGCCCACGTTGGTGTAGCCGTTATCCACGATCTGAGTGATGCCGTCATGCAGGAAGCCGATGCCGACGATGCACTCGCCAGTGCCGACGTTCTTGCTCGGGCCGGAGCCGGACTTGGTGTAGACCTCGATGTTCTTATC
>CAMDUN010000015.1:0-47978 GCA_945878665.1 uncultured Clostridia bacterium
GCTTTTTCGACAGCCTTGCCTCTCCCTTTGGGAGAGGTGGCCGAGCGCAGCGAGGGCGGAGAGGGTAAACAAAAAAGAACCGCCTCCGGGCGGTTCTTTTCGTATCTTCAACCCTTCAGCGCGCCGTCATACAGCGCGTTCCGGCTCAGCCCGGTGTCGTCCGCCACCCGGCGGGCGGCGTCCTTCAGCTTCATGCCCTCGTCCCGCAGCCGCCGTACCAGGGCGATGCCCTCCTCCAGCGTCATGGCGGAGTCCTGCTTCTCCCGGCCCGCCACCACCAGCACATACTCGCCCCGCGGTTCGTTGTCCCGGTAATAGGCTGCCGCCTCCGCCAGCGTGGCCCGCACCGTCTCCTCGTGGAGCTTCGTCAGCTCCCGGCACAGCGCCGCCCGCCGGTCGCCCAGCACCTCCAGCATATCCGCCAGCGTCTGCCGCAGCCGGTGTGGCGCTTCGTGGAACACCATAGTGCGCCTCTCGCCGCTGAGCTCCTCCAGCGCCTCCCGGCGCTCCTTTTTCCCCGACGGCAAAAACCCCTCAAAGGTGAACCGCCGCGTGTCCAGCCCGGACACCGCCAGCGCCGCGATGGCGGCGCAGCAGCCGGGGATGGCCTGCACCTCCACGCCATTCTCGCCGCACAGCGCCACCAGCTCCTGCCCCGGATCGCTGATGGCCGGCGTCCCCGCGTCCGTGACCAGGGCGCACACCTCGCCGCCCAGCAGCCGCTCCAGAATGGCCTGCCCCGCCGATGCCCGGTTGTGCTCGTGGTAGCTCACCAGCGGTTTTTTGATGTCAAAATGGTTCAGCAGCTTCACGCTGACCCGCGTGTCCTCCGCCGCGATAAAGTCGGCCTGGGCCAGCGTCTCCACCGCCCGGGGCGACAGGTCGCCCAAATTGCCGATGGGCGTGGCCACCAGGTATAGTCTTCCCGCCATGTCCGTCACTCCCTGTCTCTGAAATAGCAGCGCCGCAGCGCCTCCGTCTCCGTGCCGTCCCCGTTTTGCAGCAGCAGGGGTGGGCGGATGTCCAGCCCCGTGCCGCCGTCCTTCCGGCAGCGCAGCAGCACCAGCCGGGGCGGCGTGTCTATGGCCTTCTGCACCGTTTGCAGCTCCTTGGGCTCTAATTTATACGAGCGCAGCAGAGCCATCAGCTCCGCCAGCCGCTCCGCCCGGTGTACCAGGCAGAACTGCCCGCCGCTCCGCAGCAGATACGCCGCCGCGCCGCACAGCTCCGCCAGCGTACACGTCAGCTCCGACCGTGCCGTGCCCCGCTGCCCCGCTGCCGCCGCGCCGCTGCCGGCGGCGAAATAGGGCGGGTTGGACACCGCCATGTCGAAGCTGCCGGCAGGGGGCAGCTCCTCCCGCCGCCGCAGGTCGGCCCGTAGTACCCTGTGGCCCGTCAAACCGTTGGCGGCGAGGTTTTCCTCCGCCAGGGCACAGGCCGCCGGGTCGATGTCGATGTCCGTCACCCGGACGGACGGCTCACGCCCCAGCAGCAGTAGCCCCAAAAGGCCGATGCCCGCGCCCAGGTCGCACACCCGGTCGTTCCGCCTCGGCGCGGCAAAGCCGCCCAGCAGAAACGTGTCCGTGGAGGGCTTGAACGGCCCGTCGTCAAAGGCGAACGTCAGCCCGCCGGGCCACAGCCTGTCCCATTTTACCATACGGAGACCCTCCTCACAACCTTAAAAAAAGTGACCGGCAGAGCCGGTCACTTTCCTTGCCGTTTTCCTGATTACTCAGCGGGGCTGATAGCGCCGTTGGGGCAGGTGTCACTGCAAGAACCGCAGTCCAGGCAGGCGTTGGCGTCGATGACGTAACGATCATCGCCCTGGGAGATAGCGCCCACGGGGCAAGCATCAGCGCAAGCGCCGCAGCTGACACAAGCAGAACCGATCTGATAAGCCATAGTAAGTACCTCCAATTAGAATGTAGCACCATTGTACCATGAAAATGAAAAAATGCAAGACTATTTTCTTTGAAAATACAGGATTTTAAGTTAAGGTATTCTAACCATCTTCCCATAAATCCACGTTTTTGAGTACTATTTCCCCGTGATGACCATATACACCAGCGCCGCCGCCTCCCGCGCCCAGTAGCCCGCCGTCAGATACCACGGGCTGGCGCAGCCCAAAGAGCAGGGTGTCAAACCGCTGCGCTCGGCCCATATAGCGGCCCGCAGCTGATGAAAGCTGTCCGATGCGATGGCCGCCGTGGCGGGCAGCCCATTTTCGGCGATGACCTGGGCGGAGAAAGCCAAATTCTCCTCCGTGGAGGTGGACTTGTCCTCCAAATAGATGCGCGCCGGGTCGATGCCCATTTCCGCCAGCGTGTCCCGGATGCAGGCGGCCTCGGTGATGGGCTCGCTGTCGTTCTGCCCGCCGGAGGCCACGCACACCGCCTCCGGGTGCCGGGACAGATAGTCATAGGCAGCCTGTATGCGGCCTCGCAGCACCAGGCTGGGGTGGCCGTCCGGGAACACCTGGCAGCCCAACACCACCACGGTGCAGGGCGTGCCGTCCGCGGGACGTTGGGCGGCGGCCTGGGCCATCTTCCCCAGCGTCACCAGCACCACCGTCGAACACACCGCCGCCAGCAGGCACACCAGCCCGCGCAGCCATTTGGGCCGCAGCAGACGGCGGAAAAACGCCGGCCACAGCAGCACCGCCGCGGCCAGCAGCAGCACCGCCGCCGGCCACACCATGCCGAAGTGCAGGATGCCCGCCGCCAGCGGCAGCAGGAAGAACACCGCGCCCAGCAGGCATATCACCGCCGCGGCGCGGCGCAGAGCTTTGCCCATGTCAGCTCTCCTTGATGTGGCTGGCGATGCGCTGCATGATCATGTCCAGTGCCACCAGGTTGTGTCCGCCCTCCAGCACGATGATGTCGGCGAACTTCCGGGTGGGCTCAACGAACTGCTCATGCATGGGCTTCACCGTGGTCAGATACTGGTTTACCACCGACTCCAGCGAGCGTCCCCGCTCCTCCACGTCCCGCAGTGCGCGGCGCAGGATACGCACGTCCGCGTCCGTCTCCACGAAGATCTTGATGTCCAGCAGATCCCGCAGCTCCTTGTTCTGGAAGATGAGAATGCCCTCCACGATCACCACCTTGGTGGGCTTGATCTCCACCGTGTCGTCGGTGCGGTTGTGGATGGCGTAGTCATACACCGGGCAGTGGATGGTCTCGCCCCGCTTCAGCGCCTTCAGATCCTCGATCATCAGCGCCGTGTCGAAGGCATCGGGATGGTCGTAGTTTTGCAGACACCGCTCCGCGAAGGGGCGATCCTGCCGCTTGTAATAGTTGTCGTGGTGTACCACGCTGATGTCGCTGCCGAAGCGCTGGGCCAGGTGCTGGGTCAAGGTGGTCTTGCCGCTGCCCGTGCCGCCGGCAATACCAATGAAAATGGTCTGCATACGCGCCGCCTCCCTAAATTCTCTGTCCTGATTATAGAAAATCCGGCGGCAAAATGCAAGGGAATGGCGTCATGTCCTGTAAAAAAACCATGAATTTGAAAGAATTGGAGTTGACGTTGGCTTAGGAAACGAGTATTATGTGTATTATGTAAATTAACTGACACCTGACGGAGGGTTTACCATATGAGCCTGATCAAATGCCCCAAATGCGGAGAGATGTTCTCCGACAGCTATAAGACCTGTCCCTTCTGCGAGGAGGACGAGGCGTACTACGGCGGACGGGTGAAGAAGTCCCGTGGCCGCCGCACCCAGGAGGACCGCAAGCGCCGCGCCCCCAGCATTTTAGGCCCTGTGGTGGTCGTGGTGCTGGTGCTGCTGGCGGCGCTGGTGGTATGGCTCATCTTCGGCGACCAGATCAAGGAGCTCATCACCGGCGAGAAGCCGCCCAGCGAGGACGTGCAGCCCGGTCCCGACAACAGCACCATCGACAAGCCCGACGATCCCGTGGTCACGCCCACCATCTCCCTGAACCGCGCCATCCTGGCCCTGACCGTGGGCGACAAGGAGACGCTGAAGGTCAGCGGCACGGAGGACGACGTATCCTGGGAGAGCAGTGACCCCGCCGTGGTCAGCGTGACCTCCGGCGGCGAGGTGACGGCCCTGGCCAAGGGCACGGCGGTCATCACCGCCCGCGTGGGCGATGAAGCCGTAACGTGTACCGTCACCGTGGCGGACGAGGACAGCACCACAACGCCCGATCCCGATCCTGAACCCGAACCTAAGCCTGATCCCAAGCCCAACACCACCAAGGTGGACGTGAGCAAGTGGGTCATCACCGCCACCTCCGAGTTCGGCTACACCGGCGAGCTGGCGGCCACCGGCGAAACGGGTATGTTTGAGATGAGCGCCAACAAGGGCGAGGTGTGGACACTGGCCATCAAGGGTGCAAGCGGCACGGTCAAGTGGGCGGTGGAGAGCAACAGCTCCGACCTCATCTCCCTGGAGGGCGACAAGCTGACCATCACCGGCAGCAGCGGCAGCGCCACCATCACCGGCACGGTGAACGGCGGCACGGTGAAGGCCGTCATCCGTCCCCGCTGACAGGCAACAAATGAACGCAAAGTCCCCGCGCCCCCGGCGCGGGGACTTTCTGCGCGCCGAGGGCGGACACCTTGAAAAAACCGGCGATCTGTGCTATGATGCCCCAAAACAAAACCTGACGAAGCGAGGAAGACCATGACCACGAAAGACTATCAGACCCGCAGTCCCCTGCGGATATTCCTGTCCTATTTCAAGCCCCACCGGCGGCTGTTCGCCCTGGATATGACCTGCGCGTTCCTCATCGCGGTCATCGACCTGGCGTTCCCGCTGGTGTCCCGCCAGGCCATGTACACCTGGCTGCCGGAGAAGCGCTTCACCGTGTTCTTCACGGTGATGGCCATCGTGGTGGCGGCCTATGTACTGCGCTCGCTGCTGTATTTCGTGGTGGCCTACTGGGGACACACCTTCGGCATCCGGGTGGAGGCGGACATCCGCCGCGACCTGTACCACCATATGCAGGAGCTGGGCTTCGACTTCTACGACCAAAACCGCACCGGCCAGCTCATGAGCCGCCTGACCAGCGACCTGTTCGAGCTGACGGAGCTGGCCCACCACGGGCCGGAGGACCTGTTCATCTCCCTCGTCACCATCTTCGGCGCGCTGGCGGTGATGTTCGCCGTGCGGTGGGAGCTGGCGCTGGTGCTGCTGGTGCTGATGCCGGTGCTGCTGTGGGCGGCCATGCGCCGCCGCCGTCAGATGAGCGCCGCGTCCCGCGCCGCCAAGCAGAAGACCGGCACCATCAACGCCGCCATCGAGTCCGGCCTGTCCGGCGTCCGCACCACCAAGGCGTTCGCCAACGAGGCGGAGCAGCAGCAGCGCTTCGACGAGGCCAACGAGGTGTTCAAGACCGCCAAGCGCGGCTTCCACAAGGAGATGGGCCGCTTCAACGCGGTGATGGAGTTCTTCACGGGCATCCTGCCGGTGGTGGTCATCGCCGTGGGCGGCTGGCTCATCATGCGGGGCGAGATGGACTACGTGGACCTCATCACTTTCTCCCTGTACGTCACCGCCTTCGTCAGTCCCATCCGCAAGCTGGCCAACTTCGCCGAGATGTTCTCCAACGGCTTCGCCGGCCTGCACCGCTTCGTGGAGCTGATGCGTACCGAGCCCACCATTCAGGACGCGCCGGACGCGCAGGAGCTGACGGACGTGCGGGGCGACGTGGACGTGGAGGACGTGACGTTCGCCTACGGCGACAAGACGGACGTGCTGCGCCATGTGACGCTGCACATCCCTGCGGGGGAGACGGTGGCGCTGGTGGGCCCGTCCGGCGGCGGCAAGAGCACGCTGTGCCAGCTCCTGCCCCGTTTCTATGACGTGGACAGCGGCTCGATCTCCATCGACGGCCACGATGTGCGTCAGCTCACCCAAAGCTCCCTGCGCCGCAGCATCGGCATCGTGCAGCAGGACGTGTTCCTGTTCGCCGACACCATCCGGGAAAACATCCGCTATGGCCGTCCCGGCGCATCGGACGAGGAGGTGGAGCGCGCCGCCCGTCAGGCGGAGATCTACGACGACATCATGGCCATGCCCGACGGGTTCGACACCTATGTGGGTGAGCGGGGCGCGCTGCTGTCCGGCGGACAGAAGCAGCGTGTGTCCATCGCCCGTATCTTCCTGAAAAACCCGCCCATCCTGATTCTGGACGAGGCCACGTCGGCGCTGGACAGCGTGACGGAGGCCAGGATACAGAGCGCGTTCGACCGGCTGGCCAAGGGCCGCACCACCCTCATCATCGCCCACCGGCTGTCCACCATCCGCAGCGCCTCCCGCATCCTGGTCATCCGGGACGGGCGCATCGCCGAGGAGGGCAGTCACCGTGCGCTGCTGGCGCTGGACGGGGAGTACGCCCGTCTGTATCACACACAGAATGTGGGGGAGACGTATGGACAGGCGTGAGCTGCTGGATAAGACCGCCCGCTCCGAGGAGGAGCGGCTGCTGCTGAGCCGTGTGTGGGACAAGCGGGAGCAGTGCCGGCTGCGGAATATCCCCACCGCCACGGCGTTCCTCTCGCCCCAGGAGCAGGCGGCGGCCACGCGGCTGCTCAACGCCCTGGGCGACCGGGAGGGCTATGCCCTTTGGGGCGGCTACGAGGGCGCGGAGCGCCGGCGTCTGCTGTTCCTGCCGGACTGGATGGCCGAGCCGGACGACAGCGCCGTGGCGGCGCTGCGTGCGGTGTGCCGCAGCGGCGCGTCCCTGACCCACCGCGATTTTTTGGGCAGTTTGATGGCCTTGGGATTGACCCGGGAGAAGATAGGCGATATACTGGTGGAAAGCGGCGGCTGTCAGGTGCTGGTAGACCCGTTGTCCCTGGATTTTCTGACGCAGAGCTGGGACAGCGCGGGCCGCGAGAGGCTGACGGTCACGCCCCTGCCGCTGGAGGAGCTCACCGTTCCCGAGGCGGCGGTGAAGGAGGTGCGGGACACCGTGTCCTCCCTGCGGCTGGACAACGTGCTGGCCTCGGGCTTCGGCCTCAGCCGGGGCAAAGCGGCGGAGGCCGTGGAAAAGGGCGCGGTGCAGGTGAACTACACCGTGTGTCAGAAGCCGGATAAGCCGGTGTCGGCGGGGGACGTGATCACCTGCCGGGGACTTGGCAAGTGCGTGCTGGATACCGTGGGCAGCCCCACGAAGAAGAACAGATTGCCGGTGGTCATCCGGCGGTTCATATAGGGGAAAGGAAGATAGAAAATGGACGAGAAAAAGATAGCCCGCATCAACGAGCTGGCCCACAAGGCCAAGGCCGAGGGCCTGACGGCGGAGGAGACGGCGGAGCGGGACGCGCTGCGTCAGGAATACCTGAACGCGGTGATGGCCAACGCCCGCAGCGTGCTGGAGAACACCTACATCGTGGATGAAAAGGGCAACAAGCGCAAGCTGAAGGGAAAGGGAGAGCAGAACTGATGGCCTACCAATACGACGAAAACCAGGGCTTCCGCCCGGAGGGCGCGCCTCCGCCGCCTCCGCCCCGGAAAAGCGGCAGCGAAAAGAATAACAACGAGCTGGGCTCGTGGATCTTCATCATCGTCATGCTCGGTGTGGCGTGGCCGGTGGGCCTGATCCTGCTGATCTCCAAGCTGTCCGACAGCTCGGGGCGGAAGAACCGCGCCCCGCGTCAGACCGCATCCCAGGCCGGGCCCAAGGTGCAGCAGACCGTGCAGCAGGTGACGAAAACGCCGGTCTATACCGACAAGAGCACCAAGACCATGAAAACCATCGGCATTATTTTGGCGGCGCTGGGCGGTGTCACGCTGTTGTCCGGCCTTGGAAGCAACCTGGCGGCGCTGCTGGGCGGCGGAAGCCTGTGGACATTTTTGAGCGAGTTGTTCTATCCCGCTGGCATGTTGGCCAGCGGCGCGGCGCTGCTGCTGGGCAGCGGCGGCCTGAAGCGCCGCCAGCGGCGCTACGCCACCTATCTCCGCACGGCGGGGCAGAAGCCCGCCGTCCCCCTGGCCCATCTGGCCCGTGCGGCGGACGTGTCGGAAAAGCGGCTGGAGAAGGACTTGGACGCCATGCTGGAAAAGGGCCTGTGGGGCGAGAATGCCTATATCGACAAGGGCAGCGGGATGCTGTTCCGCTCTCAGGAGGCGGCCAGCGCCTACTTCGCCGCGGCCAACGCCGCCAAGCAGCCCCAGGAAGCCCCTGCCCCGGCGGAGGGCTATGATGGTGTCCTCCATCAGATACGCGACCTGAACGACCGCATCGCCGACGAGGCCCTCAGCGCCAAGATCGACCGGCTGGAGCAGGTCTCCGGCAGCATTTTCAAGGCCATCGAGGACGACGAGGACAAGCGGGCCGCGGCGGGCAAGTTCCTGAACTACTACCTGCCCACCACGCTGAAGCTGCTGGAAAACTACGCCTCCTTCGAGGAGGCCGGTGTCAGCGGCGAGAATTTGAGTCAGGCCAAGGCCAAGATCGAAAAAACCATGGACAGCATCGTGGCGGGCTTCGAGCACCAGCTGGACGAGCTGTACCGCAGCGATGCCATGGACATCGACAGCGACATACGGGTCATGGAGACCATGCTGCGCCGGGATACCGCCAGCGTGGCGGACGATTTCGGCCTGGGCGGCGGCACGGCGGTGCAGCAGCAGGAGGAATAAGCAAAAGGGAAGCGCGGCGATCCGCGTTTCCCTTTCGTGCATTTGGCAGAAATTTTGCAACGTTTATTGACGGCGAAAAGGAAACGGGGTACAATGTTCGGTAACGATACCGAAAGGTCAGGACGGGCTGTTTCGCCGGTTTCGGCGGGGCACGTGTGATACAGTCGAGAGAGAAAAGGAGCGTGAGCCATGACGGAGCTGCTGACGCGCTGCGGCGCGTATACCTACTTCGGCGCGCACCCGGCGGAGACGGGCTATGTCTTCCGCGTGTGGGCGCCCCATGCCCGTGCCGTGGCGCTGGCCGGAGACTTCAACGGCTGGCAGAGCGCCGCCATGACGCGGCTGGACGGCGGCGTGTGGGAGCTGACCCAGCCCGATGCCAAAAACTATGACGGCTATAAGTACGTCATCACCGGCGCGGACGGGCGCACGGTGTGGAAGGCCGACCCCTACGCCTTCCACGCGGCCACCCGCCCCGGCACAGACAGCAAGGTCTACGACATCGGCGGCTACGACTGGCATGATGCTGCGTGGCGGGAGAAATGCGCGGCCCAGCCGCCGGTAAACGGCCCGCTGCTGATCTACGAGGTACACCTGGGCTCGTGGCGGCGTCACGAGGACGGCACGTCCCTGAGCTACCGTGAGCTGGCCCGCCAGCTGCCCGCCTACGTCAAAAGCATGGGCTACAACTTCGTGGAGCTGCTGCCGGTAACGGAATATCCATTGGACGACAGCTGGGGCTACCAGTGTACCGGCTACTTCGCCCCCACCAGCCGCTACGGCACGCCCCATGACTTTATGGCCCTGGTGGACGCGCTGCACCGGGCGGGGCTGGGCGTGATCCTGGACTGGGTGCCTGCCCACTTCTGCAAGGACAGCCACGGCCTCATCGAGTTTGACGGCACATGCCTCTACGAGTACGGCGACCCCCTGAAATGGGAGCACGCCGGCTGGGGCACGCGGGTGTTCGACTTCGGCAAGCGCGAGGTGCGGGACTTCCTCCTGTCCTCCGCCGCCTACTGGCTGCGGGAATACCACATCGACGGCCTGCGTGTGGACGCGGTGGCGTCCATGCTGTACCTGGACTACGACCGGCAGGGCGGCGCGTGGCGGCCCAACAAGAACGGCGGACGGGAGAATCTGGAGGCCATCGACTTCCTCCGTGAGCTGAACCAGACCGCCTTCGCCGTTGATCCCGCCGCGTTGATGGTGGCGGAGGAGTCCACCGCCTGGCCGCTGGTCACATACCCGCCGGAGGAGGGCGGCCTGGGCTTCAACCTGAAGTGGAACATGGGCTGGATGAACGACCTGTGCCACTACCTGAAGATGGATCCCTACTTCCGCCAGTACCACCACCGCGACGTGACCTTCTCCATGGTCTACGCCTTTTCCGAGAACTACGTGCTGCCTCTGTCCCACGACGAGGTGGTACACATGAAGGGCAGCCTTCGCGGCAAGATGCCCGGCGACGACTGGCGGCAGCTTGCCGGTGTCCGCGGCTTTTACGCCTATATGCTCTGCCACCCCGGCAAGAAGCTCCTGTTCATGGGCAGCGAGCTGCCCCAGTGGCACGAATGGGACTTCCGCGGCCAGCTGGACTGGTATCTGCTGGACGACCCGGCCTGCCGGGCCACCCACGAATGTCTGCGCCAGCTGAACCGTCTCTACCGCCGCAACCGCGCCCTGTGGGAGAACGACCGGGACTGGGACGGCTTCGAGTGGCTGGTGGCGGACGACAACCGCAATAACGTGCTGGTGTTCCTTCGGCGTGACAGAGCCGGCCACGAGCTGATCTGCGCCGTGAACTTCGCTCCTGTGCCGTGGGAAAACTACCGCTTCGGCGTGCCGGACAAGGCCGCCTATCAGGTGTTGTTCAACACGGACGACACCTGCTGGGGCGGCAGCGGCTGTGCCGCCCCATCGGGCACGGAGCTGCCGGTGGAGGCCATCCCCTCCCACGGAAAGCACCAGTCCCTGTCGCTGACCATCCCGCCCTTGGGCGCGGTGCTGCTGCGGGGTCACGGAAAGCGGAAACATAAACGAACAGGAGGTACGCAAGGATGAAAAAAGAGTGTGTGGCCATGCTGCTGGCCGGCGGCCAGGGCAGCCGCCTGTATGTGCTCACCGGCAATATGGCCAAGCCCGCCGTCCCCTTCGGCGGCAAGTTCCGCATCATCGACTTTCCCCTGTCCAACTGCACCAACTCCGGCATCGACACCGTGGGCGTGCTGACCCAGTACCGCCCGCTGGAGCTGAACAGCTACATCGGCAACGGCCAGCCCTGGGAGCTGGACCGCATCAACGGCGGCGTCCACATCCTGCCGCCCTACCAGTCCGCCGGCGGCGCTGTGTGGTACAAGGGCACGGCCAACGCCATCTATCAGAACATCGGCTTCGTGGACCTGTACGACCCGGAGTACGTGCTGGTGCTCTCCGGCGACCATATCTACAAAATGGACTACTCCGATATGCTCCGCCGCCACAAGGAGGCCAAGGCCGACTGCACCATCTCCGTCATGGAAGTCCCCTGGGAGGATGCCAGCCGCTTCGGCATCATGAACGTGGACGGCGCGGACAACATCACCGAGTTCGAGGAAAAGCCCAAAAATCCCAAGAGCAACCTGGCCTCCATGGGTATCTACATCTTCACCTGGCAAAAGCTGCGCCAGTACCTCATCGACGACGAGGCCGATCCCCGCAGCGAGAACGACTTCGGCAAAAACATCATCCCGGAGATGCTCCGCGCCGGCGAGAAGCTGGTGGCCTACCGCTTCGAGGGCTACTGGAAGGACGTGGGCACGCTGGACTCCCTGTGGGATGCCAACATGGATATGCTGTCCCCCGGCTCAGGGCTGAACCTGCTGGATAAAAAGTGGCGCATCTATGGCCGCACGCCCACCTGCCCTCCCACGTATATCGGCCCGGCGGGCGATGTGGGCAACAGCGCCATCGCCAAGGGCTGCACCGTGCTGGGCGAGGTGAAGAACTCCGTCCTCAGCTACGGCACAACGGTGGGCGAGGGCGCGGAGGTGTCCTACTCCGTGGTCATGCCCGGCGCGGTCATCGAACCGGGCGCGAAGGTGTCCTACGCCATCGTGGGCGAGAAGTGCCGGGTGGGCCGCAACGCCGTGGTGGGCGGCACACCGGGCAGCGTAGACTTTGACAAATGGGGCATCGCCGTGTTAGGGCCGGGGACGGCTGTGGCAGCGGGCGAGACCATCGAACCGAAAATGATGCTGGGTGTCAGCGGCAAGGAGGTGCGGCCATGAAGGGACTCCACGGGATCATCTTCTCCTATGAGAAAAAGAGCGGGCTGCGTGAGCTCATCGAAAACCGCGTCCACGGCTCGATCCCCTTCGGCGGGGATTACCGGGTCATCGATTTCATCCTCTCCAGCATGGTCAACGCCGGCATCACCGATGTGGGCGTCATCATGCACGGCAAGTGCCAGTCCCTGCTGGACCACCTGAGCAGCGGCAAGAGCTGGGATCTCAGCCGCAACTTCGGCGGCTTGACGCTGCTGCCCGCCTTTGCCTACACGGAGCAGCGGGGCGGCGACGGCCAGTTCCGGGGCAGGGTGGAGGCGCTGGCCAGCGTCATGAACTACCTCAAGGGCATCCGACAGGACTATGTGGTGCTGGCGGACAGCGACATGGTGATGAACCTGCCGCTGGAGGACGTGTTCCGCCGCCATATCGACACCGGCGCGGACATCACCGCCGTGTGCAGCACCGGCGTGGGGGATGAGGACGACACGTACTTCACCCTGGACGACACGGGCCGCATCACCGACACGGCCTACGCCCTGTATACTCCCACAGGCCACCGCTGCCTGAATGTGTTCATCCTGCGGCGCGACCTGCTGCTGGAGCTGGTGGCGGAGTGCGCCAGCCGCAACGGATACAGCCTGCGCCGCAACATCCTGCAGGAGATGGGCTCTCGGCTGAAGCTGTACGGCTACGTTTACGACGGCTACGCCGCCCACATCAACAGCCTGCAAAGCTACTACGACCGCAGCATGGAGCTGCTGGACACCAGCGTGCGGCAGGCCCTGTTCTGCCCGCAGCGCCCTGTCTACGGCAAGGAGAGCGACTCCCCCTCCGGCTACATCGACCCGGACGGCGGCTGTGTCAACTCCCTCATCGCCGACGGCTGTGACATTCAGGGCAGCGTAAAAAACTGCATCCTGTTCCGCAACGTGCGTATTGAACGGGGTGCAAGTGTGGAAAACTGTATTCTGTTCAAAGACACGGTGGTGAAGAAGGGCGCGTCTCTCCGCGGCATCATCACCGACAAGTACGTCACCATCAGCGAAAACGTGACCCTGACCGGCCACGAGCGCTACCCCATGGTGGTGGCCAAGGGCGCGACGGTCTGAGAGAGGAGGCGGCACGATGCGTATTCTGTATGTAACAGGCGAGGCGTTCCCCTTCTGCAAGACCGGCGGCCTTGCCGACGTGGCGGGCAGTCTGCCCCCGGCACTGGCGAAAAACGGCGACCAGGTGGCGGTGATCCTGCCGCTGTACGGGCAGATCGGCCAGCAGTGGCGGCAGCAGATGACGTTCCGCCGCTATATCTACGTGGATCTGGGCTGGCGGCACGAGTATTGCGGCCTGTTCTCCCTGGAGAGCCGCGGCGTAACGTGGTACTTCGTGGACAACGAGCACTACTTCGCCCGTCCCCGGCTGTACGGCGAGTTTGACGACGGCGAGCGCTTCGCCTTCTTCTCCAAGGCCGTCATCGACCTGATGCCCAGCCTGGACTGGATGCCGGACGTGCTCCATTGCAACGACTGGCAGACGGCCCTCGTCCCCATCTACCTCAAGGACGTGGCCACCCGCTGGCCGGAGGTGCGGCGTATCCGCACCGTGTTCACCATCCACAACATCGAGTATCAGGGCCGCTTCGGCAGCGACACGGTGGATCAGCTCTTCGGACTTGACAGAGGGTGGTATAATGACGGCACGCTGCAAATGGACGGCGATGTGAACCTGATGAAGGGCGCGATGCTCATGGCCGATGCCGTCACCACCGTCAGCCCCACTTACGCCGCCCAGCTCCACGACCCGGCCTACGCCGAGGGCATGGCAAGCGTGGTGGATATGGTGGGCTGGAAAATGCACGGCGTGGTCAACGGCATCGACACCGACAGCTACGACCCCGCCGCCGACCTGGCGCTGCCAAGCCACTATGACGCAAACCACATGGCGGGCAAGGCCGCCTGCAAGGCCGCACTTCAGGAGGAGCTGGGCCTGGCCTGCGAGGCGGACACGCCCCTCATCGCCATGGTCACGCGGCTGGTGGGCCACAAGGGGCTGGATTTAGTCCAGGAGGCCATGGACGGTATCATGGCCACCGGCTGTCAGTTCGTGGTGCTGGGCACGGGCGAGTGGCGGTATGAGGACTTCTTCCGCCAAAAATCGTGGCAGTACGGCGGGCGGCTCTCCGCCCAGTTGACCTATTCCGAGGGCCTGTCCCGGCGCATCTACGCCGCCGCCGACCTGTTCCTCATGCCCTCCCGCAGCGAGCCCTGCGGCCTGAGCCAGATGATCGCCATGCGCTACGGCGCAGTGCCCATCGTCCGCCGTACCGGCGGGCTGGCGGACACGGTGAGATCCTGCCAGGTGGGCCAGGCGGATGGCACGGGCTACCTGTTCGAGCGGTACGATGCCGGGGCGATGCTGGATGTCATCGGCCAGGCCACCGGATTGTACCGGGGCGACCGCAGCGGCTTCAACGCCGTGCGATACCGCGGCATGACGGCGGACTTCACCTGGGACAAGAGCGCCGGAGCGTACCGCCAAATTTACGCAAATCTGCTGGGCTGACGCCCGGCTGACCATACGGAGGATATACCTATATGACCTACAACAAGGAAACCTTGAAGGAAGCCATCGTCCAAAAGCTGCGCCTGAACTACGGCTGCACCGAAAAACAGGCCACGGACGGTGAGATGATGAAGGCCTGCGCCATGGTGCTGCGCGACATCATGGCCGAGCGTGGCGTGCAGACCCGCGAGAACACCGCCCACGAGGAAAAGCGCAAGGTACACTACCTGTCCCTGGAGTTCCTCATGGGCCGCAGCCTGATGAAGAATGCCTTCAACCTGGAGCTGCTGGACGACCTGACCGCCGCCATCGACGACCTGGGCTTCAAGGCCGCCGACATCTTCGAGATGGAGCCCGACGCGGGCCTTGGCAACGGCGGCCTGGGCCGCCTGGCCGCCTGCTACCTGGACAGCATGACCACGCTGGAGATCCCCGCCGCCGGCTATTCGATCTGCTACGAGCTGGGCATCTTCAAGCAGAAGATCGTGGAGGGACAGCAGGTGGAGCTGCCCGACGACTGGATGCAGCTGGGCGATGCGTGGCTTCTGCCCAAGCTCCAGGAGGCGGAGGAGGTTCACTTCGGCGGCAAGGTCCGCACCCGCTGGGATAACGGCCACCTCATGGTGGTACACGAGGACTGCACCCGCGTGCTGGCCGTCCCCTGCGACATGGAGATCGCCGGCTACGACACCGACCACGTCAACACCCTGCGCCTGTGGCAGGCCCGCAGCCCCAAGCCCATCGACATGAAGCTCTTCAGCCAGGGCCAGTACCTCCACGCGGCGGAGGAGCGCGCCATGGCCGATGCCATCAGCCAGGTGCTCTACCCCGAGGACAACCATTACGAGGGCAAATCCCTGCGCCTGAAGCAGCAGTATTTCTTCGTCTCCGCCACCATGCAGTCCATCGTCCGCAAGCACATCCAGCAGTACGGCACGGCGAAGAACTTCCACGAGAAGAACGTCATTCAGATCAACGACACCCACCCCACCCTGGTCATCCCTGAGCTGATGCGTGTCCTGGTGGACGATGTCGGCATGGACTGGGACGAGGCGTGGAACATCGTCACCCACTGCGTGGCCTACACCAACCACACGGTGCTGGCCGAGGCGCTGGAGGTCTGGCCGCAGCAGCTGTTCGAAACGCTGCTGCCCCGCGTGTGGCAGATATTGCAAGAGATCGCCCGCCGCTGGCAGCAGCGGGTGGAGGACTACTACCACGACCCAGCCAAAACCGCCAAGCTGGCCATTATATGGGACGGCGGCGTGCGCATGGCCAACCTGTGCATCGCCGGCAGCATGGCCGTCAACGGTGTCAGCGCCCTCCACTCCGAGATACTCCGCAAGGATCTGTTCAAGGATGCCTGCCAGATGATGCCGGACAAGTTCAAGAACGTCACCAACGGCATCGACCACCGTCGCTGGGTCTCTCAGATCAACCCCGGTCTAGACAGCCTCATCCGCGACCTCACCGGCGGCGACGGCTACCTGACCCACCCCATGGACCTGAAAAAGCTGGAGCAGTACGTGAACGATCCCTCCGTCCTCTCCCGGCTGGACGACATCAAAAAGGCCAACAAGCAGGCCTTCGCCGCCTTCGCCAAAAAGCAGCAGGGCGTGGTGCTGAACACCGATGCCATCTTCGACGTGCAGGTCAAACGCCTTCACGAGTACAAGCGCCAGCTGCTGAACGTGCTGCAAATCATCTACCTCTATCAGCGTTTGCAGGACGACCCCGACCTGTCCATCCCGCCCCAGACGTTCCTCTTCGGCGCGAAGGCCGCCCCCGGCTACGCCGTGGCCAAGCGCATCATCCATCTCATCAACTCCCTGGCCGACCAGGTCAACAGCGACCCCCTGTGCAAGGATCGTTTGCAGGTGGTGTTCCTGGAGAACTACCGCGTCTCCCTGGCGGAGATGCTCATGCCCGCCAGCGAGGTGAGCCAGCAAATATCCACCGCCGGCAAGGAGGCCAGCGGCACGGGCAACATGAAGTTCATGATCAACGGCGCGCTGACCGTGGGCACGCTGGACGGCGCTAACGTGGAGATGCATGACCTGCTGGGTGACGAGAATATGTTCCTCTTCGGCCTGAAGGCGGACGAGGTGGCCCACCTGCGCCACACCTACGACCCCCAGATGCTCTACCAGCGCGACCCGGTGCTGCGCCGTGTGGTGGACACGCTGAAAACCGGCTTCCGGGACGGCGTGACCTACGAGGATATATGGCAGCGTCTGCTCACCGGCACGGACGGCCCGGCGGATCAGTATATGGTGCTGGCGGACTTCGCCGCCTACTGCAACGCGGAGTCCCGTATGCGCCACACCTACGAGGATCGGAACAGGTGGAACGCTATGAGCCTGACCAACATCGCCCGCAGCGGCGTGTTCGCCGCCGACCGCGCCATCGCCCAGTACGCCGACACCATCTGGCACGTACCGTACAAGAAATAAGTCAGGAATACGCAAAAAGAACCGCCCCCGGCGGTTCTTTTTGCATCAATAAGCCTACTCTGTCATTCCGAGCCAGTGCTCGCCGCGAAGCAAGTGCCCTTGGGGTGCACACTGGCGTGGGAATCCGCATCCCCCGTCCCTTGCCTCTCCCTTTGGGAGAGGTGGCCGAGCGCAGCGAGGACGGAGAGGGCAAACAAAGGAGAACCGCCTCCCGGCGGTTCTCCTTACATATCACCCTTACAGCGCCTCCATCTCCTTGTTGACGCGCTCCTCGCAGCTCCGCATGGCCAGAATGGTCTTTTCCATCAGCTCCTCGATGGTCCAGCCCAGCCGCTCCGCGCCGGTGTTGATCACGTCACGGGAGCACCCTGCGGCGAACTTCTTGTCCTTGTACTTCTTCTTCAGACTGCTGACCTCCATGTCCATCACGCTCTTGCTGGGCCGCATCCTTGCCGCAGCGCCGATCAGCCCCGTCAGCTCGTCAGCGGCGAACAGCACCTTCTCCATCTCGTGCGTGGGCTCCACGTCGCACACCAGCCCATAGCCGTGGGAACAGACGGCGTGGATGAACTCCTCGCTGCACCCGGCCTTCTTCAGCAGCTCCGGCGCTTTCAGACAGTGCTGCTCCGGCCACATCTCAAAATCTATGTCGTGGAGCAGGCCCACCGTGGCCCAAAAGTCCGCGTCCTCGCCGTAGCCCAGCTCGTTGGCATACCAGCGCATCACGCCCTCCACCGTAAGACCGTGGAGAATGTGGAACGGCTCCTTGTTATACTCCTTCAGCGCGGCCAGCGCCGCTTCGCGGGAAATGCACTCCTTCATGGGGTAGACCCTCCTTTGTAAATACTTCGCGGGAACTTACCTACCATTTTAGCAGGTTATTCCCGGTTGTCAAGCTGTTTTCCACCACAGAACCCACCTGTTTTGCGCGCTCCGCTGCCTCCCGGCTCAGAACAGACAACCGCTGCCCGAGACATTCGTCCTCCAGCGTCTCCGCCGCCCCGGCGCAGCCCCGGGCCAGCCCCGTTTCCGCCTGATACAGCGCCCGCAGCGCGGCGGGCAGTCCCTCCGCGGCGGCAGGCGGGGCGGGCTGATACCACTGTCCCGTCAGCAGGAAGTGCATGGCCAGCAGCGCCCGCAGGGCGGCCAGCTCTCCGCGCTCCAGCCCCTCCAGCGTCCGGCGCACCGAATGCGGGGCGTTCCGGGCGCACCGGCGGCAGCATAGACGGGCCTCGGCGGCGCGGTCGATAAGCTGCCGCAGCCCGGCCTCGCCGGGCTGCCGGGGCAGGGCGCACCGCGCCCCGGCGGGGCAGGGAACGCCGGCCTCGTCGTATGCGGGGATGGCCGGGGCAACGCGCCGCCACACCGCCGCAGCGGCGGCGGTATCATAGGGCAGGGCAGGGGAGTCGGACATACTAAAACGCCTCCTTTTCAGGCTATACTATGCATATACCGCCCGCCCCGTACCTGCTTCAAAGGAAACCGTTGCATTTTTCGCCAAACCCTGCTACACTGTTACAGTTAAGAATAATATTCGACTGCTGTTGCAGATGCCACATATTTCCGCCGGCCTTTCTGCTATACTCACGGCAGTCACTACTGTATGAGAGGAGACTGTTTCCATGCTGGAACTGCAAAACATCTGCTACCGCGTGTCCACCCCGGACGGCGAGCAGGACATCCTCAAGGATATTTCCATCACCATCCCCGACCACAAGCTCATGGTGTTCACCGGCCCTAACGGCGGCGGCAAGACCACCCTGGCCAAGGTCATCATGGGCCTGGTGCAGCCCACCTCGGGCCGCATCCTCTACAACGGCGAGGATGTCACCGGCCTGTCCATCACCGACCGTGCCCGCCGCGGCATCAGCTACGGCTTCCAGCAGCCGCCCCGGTTCAAGGGCATCACCGTCCACGACCTGCTGCTGCTGGCGGCAGGGCAGGAGAAGCTCAGCAAGGACAAGTGCTGCGCCTACCTGACCAAGGTGGGCCTGTGCGCCAACGACTACCTGGACCGTGAGGTGGACGTGTCCCTGTCCGGCGGCGAGGTCAAACGCATCGAGATCGCCACCATCCTGGCCCGCCACAGCGACCTGATGATCTTCGACGAGCCGGAGGCCGGCATCGACCTGTGGAGCTTCGCCCGCCTCACCGAGACGTTCGAGCAGATCCACCGGGAGGGTGACGCCACCATGATCATCATCTCCCACCAGGAGCGCATCATCCGCCTGGCGGACGAGATCGTGGTCATCGCGAACGGGCAGATCGCCCACCGCGGCAGCACCGACCAGATATTCCCCCTGATTTTGGCGGACACGCTGGGCAGCTGCCCCGTACTGGAGAGAAAGGAGGCCGCACAATGATCACCGACATCGACGCTGGTTTGCTGCAAAAGATCGCCGACCTGACGGGCAAGCCCGTGGGCGCGTTCAACATCCGCAAGGACTCCGGCTGTGAGGCCCGCCAGTCCACCGAGCACATCGCCATCGACGCCCGCGCCGACGGCAAGCCCGGCATCGACATCCATATCAAGCCCGGCACCAGGGGCGAGAAGTGCTATATCCCCGTCATCATCAGCAAGACCGGCCTGAGCGAGATGGTCTATAACGACTTCTACGTGGGCGACGACTGCGACGTGGAGATCGTGGCCGGCTGCGGCATCCACAACACCGGCTGCGACGAGAGCCGCCACGACGGCATCCACACCTTCCACATCGGCAAAAACGCCAGGGTGCGCTACGCCGAAAAGCACTACGGCGAGAACGACCCCGGCCAGACCGGCGGCAACATCATGAACCCCAAGACCGTGGTCTACCTGGGCGAGAACTCCTCCATGCAGATGGAGACGGTCCAGATCCGCGGCATCGACTCCACCAAGCGCGAGACGGAGTTCCACTGTGAAGCCGGCAGCGAGGTGGTGGTGACGGAGCGCCTGCTGACCCATGGCCGGCAGGAGGCGGAGAGCGATATGCTCATCGAGCTCAACGGCCACGATGCCAAGGGCCGCGTCATCTCCCGCTCCGTGGCCCAGGACAGCTCCCACCAGGTGTTCCGCCCCGTGGTGGTGGGCAACGCCCAGTGCTTCGGCCACGTCCAGTGCGACAGCATCATCATGGGCAGCGCCCGCATCGAGTCCGTCCCGGCCATCACCGCCAACTGTCCCGATGCCCAGCTCATCCACGAGGCCGCCATCGGCAAGATCGCCGGCGACCAGCTCCTCAAGCTGGAGACCCTGGGCCTTACCCCGGAGGAGGCCGAGGACACCATCCTCAAGGGCTTCCTGGCCTGAAACCCCGCGAAAGAGCAAAAAAGAAACCGCCTCTCGGCGGTTTCTTTTTTGCTCTTTTAATACGCCACGCCCCAGTAGATGTCCGTGGTGGCGGGCTTGCCGCACATGACGCACTTGCCCTCCGTGCCGGACTGCTTCAGCGGCATGCACCGGCTGGACACGCCGGCCTTCTCCTTCATGGCCAGCTCGCACTCCAGACTGCCGCACCACTTGGTGCGGGCGAAGCCGCCCTTGCCCTGTGCCATCTCCTTGACCTCCTCCCAGGAGGTCATGTCGAAGGTGTTATCCTCCAGGTTCTTCTCCGCCATGGCGTACAGATTGTCGTGTACGTCCTTCAGCAGCTGCTTCACGCTGTCCTCCACGCCCTCCAGCGGCACGAACACCTTCTCGCCGGTGTCGCGGCGTGCGATGCAGCACTGGCCCTTCTCCATGTCCTTCGGGCCGATCTCCACACGCAGCGGCACGCCCTTCATCTCGTACTGGGCGAACTTCCACCCAGCGGACTGATCGCTGTCGTCCATGCTCACCCGCAGCCCGGCGTTCACCAGCCGCTCCTTCAGCGCCGCGGCGGCGTCCAGCACGCCGGGCTTGTGCTGCGCGATGGGGATGACCACCACCTGCGTGGGTGCGATGACCGGGGGCAGCACCAACCCGTGGTTGTCGCTGTGGGTCATGATGATCGCGCCGATCAGGCGGGTAGACGCGCCCCAGCTGGTCTGGAACGGATACTGCAACGTGTTGTCCCGTCCCGTAAACGTCACGTCATAGGCCCGGGAGAACTTGTCGCCGAAGAAATGGCTCGTGCCGGACTGAAGGGCCTTGTGATCCTTCATCATGCACTCGATGGTGTACGTGGCCTCCGCCCCGGCAAACTTCTCCTTGTCGGTCTTGCGGCCCTTCACCACGGGCATGGCCAGCGCGTTCCTGCACACGTCGGCGTAGCAGTTCAGCTGCTGCTCCGTCTCGGCCTTGGCCTCGGCAGCCGTCTCGTGGATGGTGTGACCCTCCTGCCACCAGAATTCCCGGCTTCTCAGGAACGGGCGGGTGGTCTTCTCCCAGCGGATGACGCTGCACCACTGGTTATACAGCATGGGCAGCTCCCGATAGCTGTGCAGCACGTGGGACCAGTGGTCGCAGAACATCGTCTCGGACGTGGGGCGGAACGCCAGCCGCTCCTCCAGTTGTTCGCTGCCGCCGTGAGTGACCCACGCCACCTCCGGCGCGAACCCGGCCACCAGCTCGCCCTCTTTCTTCAGCAGGCTCTCCGGGATCAGCACGGGCATCGCCACGTTCACGTGGCCCGTCTTCTTGAACTCCGCGTCCATGTACCGCTGAATGTTCTCCCAAATGGCGTAGCCGTAAGGTCGAAGGATCAGAAAGCCCTTGACGCTGGCGTAGTCCACCAGCTCCGCCTTCAGGCAGATGTCCGTATACCACTTGGCAAAATCCTCCTCCATGGGAGTGATCGCTTCCACATTTCTCTGATCCTTAGCCATTGTTACATACCATTCCTTTGTTTTTATATAGGGCGTTGCCAACTTAACATTCTACCCGCCCAAGCCCGCGTTGTCAAGATTTCGGCGGAAAAAGACCGCCCTTCGGCGGCCTTTTTCCGTTATGTATGCACAGGACGCATCCTCTCACTCGTTGCCGGGGAAGTTGGGGATAGTAGCAAAGCCCTTTTTCAGATCCTCGTCGGTGGGGATGGTGTCGCCCATCGTGCCGTCGTTGTACTTGCCGTAGGCCACCATGTCGAAATACCCCGTGCCGGTCAGGCCGATGACGATGTTCTTCGCCTCGCCCTGCTCCCTGCACTTTATGGCCTCATCGATGCCTACCCGGATGGCGTGGCTGCTCTCCGGCGCGGGCAGGATGCCCTCGCACCGGGCGAACAGCTCCGCCGCCTCGAACACCTTGGTCTGCTCCACGCTCTGCGCCTCTAGATAGCCGTCGTGGTACAGCTGGCTGACGATGCTGCTCATGCCGTGATACCGCAGACCGCCGGCGTGGTTGGCGGACGGAATGAACCCGTTGCCCAGCGTATACATCTTGGCCATGGGGCAGATCTTGCCGGTGTCGCAGAAGTCGTATTTGAACACGCCCCGCGTCAGGCTGGGGCAGGAGGCCGGCTCTACGGCGATGATGCGGTAATCCGCCTCGCCCCGCAGCATTTCGCCTACGAACGGGGAGATCAGCCCGCCCAGGTTCGAGCCGCCGCCGGCGCAGCCCACGATGATGTCGGCCTTCACGCCGTACTTGTCCAGCGCAGCCTTCGTCTCCAGACCGATGACGGACTGGTGCAGCAGCACCTGGTTCAGCACGCTGCCCAGCACATACCGGGTATTGGGCGTGGACGCGGCGCACTCCACCGCCTCGCTGATGGCGCAGCCCAGCGACCCGGTGGTGTCCGGGAACTCCGCTAAAATCCTCCGTCCCACCTCCGTGGTGTCGGAGGGGGAGGGCGTCACCTCCGCGCCGTAGGTACGCATGACCTCCCGGCGGAAGGGCTTCTGCTCATAGGAGCACTTCACCATGAACACGTGGCAGTCCAGCCCCAGATAGGCGCAGGCCATACTCAGCGCCGTGCCCCACTGGCCCGCGCCGGTCTCAGTGGTCACGCCGGTAAGTCCCTGCTCCTTGGCGTAGTACGCCTGGGCGATGGCGGAGTTCAGCTTGTGACTGCCGGAGGTGTTGTTGCCCTCAAACTTGTAGTAGATGTGGGCCGGCGTGCCCAGCTTTTCCTCCAAACAGTAGGCCCGCACCAGCGGAGAGGGACGGTACATCTTGTAGAAGTTCCGCACGTCCTCCGGGATGGGCACAAAGGCGGTGTCGTTGTCCAGCTCCTGCCGTGCCAGCTCCGTGCAGAACACCTGGCTCATCTCCTCCAGCGTCATGGGCTTCAGCGTGCCGGGGTTCAGCAGGGGCGCGGGCTTCGTCTTCATGTCGGCGCGCACATTGTACCAATACCGGGGCATCTCGTCCTCGGAGAGATAGATCTTGTAGGGAATGTCGCGGTTTTTCAGCTCTTTCATGTTGCTTGTTCTCCTTTCGGTATTGGTATCGCGTTGTCGCGCTGCCTTTGTTGTATCATGGTATTCCTTTGAAACGGACGACCCAAAGCCCAGGCTGTCGAAAAAGCCTGTCATTGCGAGCCAGTCCGCAGACTGGCGTGGCAATCCGTGTCAGCGGTGTCATTCCCACGCCAGTGACCGATGTCACTGGCGTGGGAATCCGTCCCCACGCCCGCAGGCGCGAAACTCCAAAGCTTTCCTTGTGCAAAGGGAGGTGTCATGGCCGAAGGCCATGACGGAGGGATTGTTTGCATCGGCTTCTTGCCCCGTCATTCCGAGCCAGTGACCGACGTCACTGGCGTGGGAATCCGTTCCCCTTTTCTTTGCCTCCGGCGGCCTCTTTTCTTTCAGCAGCGAAAGAAAAGAGGAAAAGAAACGCCGCCAAAAACTACGTTTTTGGATTTCCTTACGCGCCTTCACACAGCACAAATTTCGATAACGTTTACCACGCGAACGATATGCCGCGCAAACTTCCCCTAAATGTTGCATTGTCTCTGCGTCTCTTTTCGCTGCCGCTTTTGCTCTGAAATGCAGGGCTGTGCAGCCATGGCAAGAACACTTTCTAAATGGCGGCCTTTGGCCGCCACCTACCTTTGCCGCTTCGCGGCAAAGGTGCGATTTGATAATCGCCCAACCCCGGTGGGGGTTTCCAAAGGGGAGGGGTCGCGACCCCTCCCCATTTGGTCGTTTCAAGGGGAAAGGATCTTTAAGGAAAGGGGGAAATCGAAATCCCCCTTTCCTTAAATGGCGTTCTTTGGTTACTTTCTTTCGCCAAGGAAAGAAAGTAACCCGTCGGAGACACCCCGCGCCGGGGCGCGGAACTCCCGTCCCTCACGCAAAATAATCGATCTGCATGGCGTGCTTCACCTTGGCCAGCGTCTCGGCGGCGGCGGCCTGCGCCACCTCCGTGCCCTGCCGCAGCACGTCCATCACATACCCCGGGTCCTTGGCCAGCTCCTGCCGCCGCAGCCGGATGGGCTCCAGCGTCTCCTGCAATACGTTGTTCAGGAACTTCTTCACCTTCACGTCGCCCAGGCCGCCCCGCTGGTAATGCGCCTTCAGCTCATCCAGATTGGCGTACTCCGGCAGATACTTGGCGAAGAACTCGTCCCGGCAGAAGGCGTCCAGATACATGAACACCGGGTTGCCCTCGGTCTGCCCCGGGTCGGACACCTGCAAATGGTTGGGGTCGGTGAACATCCCCATGACCTTGGTGCGGATGTCCTCCGGCTCGTCCGCCAGATAGATGCAGTTGCCCAGCGACTTGCTCATCTTGGCCTTGCCGTCCGTGCCCGGCAGCCGCAAACAGGCGGCGTTGTCCGGCAGCAGAGCCGTGGGCTCTACCAGCGTCTCACCGTACAGCTCGTTGAACCGCCGCACGATCTCCCGCGCCTGCTCGATCATGGGCAGCTGGTCCTCGCCCACCGGCACGGTGTCCGCCATGAACGCGGTGATGTCCGCCGTCTGGCTGACGGGATAGGTGAGGAAACCCATGGGGATGCTGTGGTTAAAGCCCCGCAGCTGGATCTCCGCCTTCACGGTGGGGTTGCGCTCCAGCCGGGCCAGCGTCACCAGGTTCATGTAGTAGAACGTCAGCTCCGTCAGCTCGCACACCACGGACTGAATGAACATATGGGACTTGGCCGGGTCGATGCCGCAGGCCATATAGTCCAGCGCCACCTGCAAAATGTTCTCCCGCACCTTGCCGGGGTTGTCGAAGTTGTCGGTCAGCGCCTGTGCGTCGGCGATCATGAAAAACAGCTTGTCGAACTTGCCGCTGTTCTGCAAAACGACGCGGTTACGCAGCGAACCCACATAGTGACCCACATGGAGGCGGCCCGTGGGACGGTCGCCGGTAAGGATGATCTTGCCCATAGTGATATTTCCTTTCTCTTTTCAAAGTCTTTCAAGATTTTTCAAGTTTTTTACTTGAATTTTCCACTTGCTTTTCAAGGTTTTTTCAAGCAAAATTAAAAGTCTGTCCCATGGAAAAACCATGGGACAGACTGTAAAAACATATCTGCGGTACCACCCACATTGGCGCTTTCGCGCCCACTCTGCACGCACCATCATGCGCTCCGCCTGGGTAACGGCTGCGGCTGCCGTCGGGTATTACTGGCCCTTTCGGGTGTTCTCCCCGCCCTCGTAAGTCCATTCACCGCACGTTCCGCTGCCCCGCTCCCACCGATACGCGGCTCTCTGAAAGTTTCCTGTGCGCCTACTCCTCTTACTCAACGGTTTTTGAAGTATGAACGCACTTTAGCACGTTTTTCTCCGCTTGTCAAGCACTTTTTTCAACTTTACAGCGCCCGTAAAAATTCCGGCTTCAGGTCGCGCCGCCCCGCCAGCGCCGCGCCGATCTGCCCCAAAAGGGCTTCCCGGTCGCCGTTCAGCGTGCCCTTCAGCGTCAGATAGTTGCTGGCGTGGTTGGCCCGGAACACCGTGCCCTCGCTGTCCACCTGCTGCAAAAACAGCTCCGTCTCCTTCAGCACCTCCAGCGGACTGAGCAGCGTAAATTCGCCGTTTTTCACCCAGTTCTCCAGCGGCGTTCCATGTTCTACCATCAACGTCAGCAGTCCCAAATATTCAGGTTTTATCGCACTTACCGCCTTCGCCGTGTCCGCCGCGTGCTGTCGCCACAGCGCCACGCTGCCAAGGCCGGAGATGGCTGTTACCGACAGGGCAAAGCCGCAGCGCCGGGCCTTTTGTCCCGCCGCCACGATGGCCGCCGCGTCGTGCCCCTTCTGCATCCGCGTTAGCACCGCGTCGCACCCGGACTCCAGCCCCATGTAGACCATCTGCAAGCCCCGCGCCCGCAAAAGGCGCAGCTCGTCCTCGCTTTTCACCTGCAAGCTGGCGGGGGAGGCGTAGCAGCTCACCCGCTCGCACTCCGGGAACAGACCGTATATCAATCCAAGTATTTCCACCAGGTCGGCGGTCTTCCGCATCAGCGCGTCGCCGTCCGCCAGGAACACCCGCTCCACCCGCTTGTATACACGGCGGGCCAGCTCGAAGTCCTCCCGTATCTCCTGCATGGGCCGCATGGAAAAATGCTTGTCGTCGTACATATCACAGAAGGCGCAGCGGTTGTGGCTGCACCCATACGTCACCTGCACGATGAGGCTGTACGCCTCGGAGGGCGGACGATAGACTTTCCCTTTGTATCGCATGGTCATCAACTCCTTCGTTATAAGCAGTATACCAAAACGAGGCCGGTTTGAAAAGAGCATATTCCGATATGCCGCCGCATAGGTTGTGGCATATCAACAAACGAGGTGTGTGCGTATGGAGCTGAATTATAACCGGGTGGAGCTGTGCGGCACGGTGCTGGAAGCGCCGGTGCTGTCCCATGTGAACCATGGCTGTGCCTTCTGCCGTTTTCCACTGTCCGTCCTCCGCCTGTCCGGCCAGCCGGACAAGCTGCAGGTCATCGCGCCCCAGCCGCTGCTGGACGCGCTGCCGGTGTCCCCCGGCGACACGGTGACGGTGACGGGTCAGCTGCGCTCCTTCAACAACAAGAG
Source organism: uncultured Clostridia bacterium (assembly GCA_945878665.1). Classification (GTDB taxonomy): domain Bacteria; phylum Bacillota; class Clostridia; order Oscillospirales; family Oscillospiraceae; genus Vescimonas. The sequence continues at coordinate 26,774 of CAMDUN010000015.1, forward strand.
CGGGCAGGGAAGCCGGCTGGTCATCTCCGTGTTCGCCCAGACCTTGACCGCCGGCGGCGCTGGGCCGCTGAACCGCATCCAGCTCTCCGGCATATTGTGCAAACAGCCGGTGCTGCGGCGCACGCCCCTGGGGCGGGAGATCTGCGACATGATCCTGGCGGTGAACCGGCGGTATGGGCGGGCGGATTACCTGCCCTGCATCGCCTGGGGCGCGGTGGCACAGCAGGCGGCCTGCCTGCACACCGGCCAGCGGTTCACCGCCGAAGGGCGGGTACAGAGCCGGGTCTATACGAAAAACGAAAACGGCGTGCTCACCGACCGCACCGCCTATGAGGTGTCCGTCATGCGTCCGGCGGAGGTGGAGGAGTTTCTGACGCTGCCGCTGAATACAACGCCAAATACATAAGCTGCGGCGTATTCTTCCTGTTGCATTGATTGCGCTCCTTATGGTATCATAAGGAAAAGTAGTCTGAACAGGAGAACACGATATGCGCCATTCCGTCCACCTGCATCTGCCGTTCCACACCCATCACCGCCAGGCGCGGTACGATGTGGACATGACGCAGGGCAGCATCACAAAGCACCTGATCAATTTCTCCCTGCCGCTGCTGCTGGGCAATCTGTTCCAGCAGCTCTACAACATGGTAGACACCTGGGTGGTGGGCAACTACGTCAGCAACGAGGCGTTTTCCGCCGTGGGCACGGTAGGGCCGGTGATCAATACGCTGATCGGCTTTTTCCTTGGCCTCTCCAGCGGCGCGGGCGTGGTCATCAGCCAGTACTACGGCGCGGGCCGGGAGGAGAAGGTGCGGCAGGCCGTCCACACCGCCCTGATGCTGACGCTGGTGCTGGGCGTGGTGTTCACCGCCGCCGGTATCGCCATGACGCCCCTGATGCTCCAGCTGATGAAAACGCCGGCGGAGGTCGCCCCGGAGCAGGCGGCGTATCTGCGGATCTATTTCGCCGGGGTCATGGGGCTGCTGCTCTACAACATGGGCTCGGGCATTCTCCGGGCGGTGGGTGACTCACGGAGGCCCTTCTACTTTTTGGTGGTGTCCGCCGTGCTGAACACGGTGCTGGATCTGCTGTTCGTCATCAAGTTCCACATGGGCGTGGAGGGCGTGGCCTATGCCACCATCATCGCCCAGGCGGTGTCGGCGCTGCTGACGCTGTGGGTGCTGATGCGGGCCGAGGGCGGTATCCGGCTGGAGCTGCGCGCCCTGCGGTTCACGTGGAGCGTGCTGCGGCAGATCGTGGCGGTGGGCATCCCCGCGGCGCTGCAAATGGCCATCACCGCGTTTTCCAACGTGTTCGTGCAGAGCTATATCAACTACTTCGGCCCGGACTGTATGTCCGGCTGGACGGCGTATACCAAGGTGGATCAGCTGGTGATTTTGCCGGTGCAGTCCATCTCCATGGCCAACACCACCTTTGTGGGGCAGAACCTGGGCGTGGGCGATACGCCCCGGGCCAAGAAGGGCGTGCGTATATCGCTGTGGCTGTCCGTGGCCGTTACGGCGGTGCTGCTGATCCCCGTGCTGCTGTTCGCCCCGGATCTGACGGCGTTCTTCAACAGCAAGGCCGAGGTGGTGAGCTACGGCGCGCTGCTGCTGCGGCTGCTGTCGCCGTTCTATTTCTTCTTCTGTATCAATCAAATCTATGCCGGTGCGCTCCGCGGCGCGGGCAACAGCCAAATGCCCATGTGGATCATGCTGGGGTCGTTCGTGGTGTTCCGGCAGATATATCTGTATATCATGTCCAACTATATCTCCAACGAGATCATCCCCATCGCCCTCAGCTATCCCGCCGGGTGGTTCGTGTGCAGCGTGGCCACGCTGCTGTATTATCACCACTGTAAATTTGACAGCCACAGGCTGGTGGGGGATTGAGAATGGGTAAGTGCGAGAGCTGCGTGTGGTACGTGTACGACGAGGAGTACGACGACTACCTGTGCGACATGGATCTGGACGAGGATGAGCTGGCGCGGTTTTTGGCCTCCGACACGCGGGATTGCCCCTACTGGCGGCCCGGCGACGAGTATATCACCGCACGGAAGCAATGATGTGTGGGAGCGCCGCAGGCGCTCCCATATTTTTTCTTTCGGGGACTCTTGACATTTTCCGCTGGTGGGAGTATGATGCGTCTCTGAAAGTGAAAGTGCACAAAACGGAGGCGATGTTTCTGTGAAAAGTACACATACGAAAGTGGGTAAACTCTCCGGCCCGATGGACCTGACGCAGGGCGTTTGCTGGCGCACCATCCTGAAATTCTCCCTGCCGGTGATCCTGTCCTACCTGCTCCAGCAGGTCTATACCATCAGCGACGCGGCCATCGTGGGCCAGACGCTGACGGCCCAGGAGGTGGCGGGCGTAAACGACACCAATGCGCTGGTGTTCATCTTCCTGCAATTCGCCTTCGGTGTAAGCGCCGGGTTCTGCGTCATCACCTCCTATTATGTGGGGATGCGGGATGACCGGGGCGTGCGGCGCTCGCTGGCCACGCAGATATTGCTGTCCGCCGCGCTGACGGTGGTGCTGACCGCGCTGGCGCTGGCACTGCTGAACCCCATGCTGGCGTGGATCAACGTGACGCCGGACAACGCGGCGGTGTATCACGCCGCCTACACCTACTGCTTCGTCATCTTCGCCGGTATCGGCGCGCAGCAGTTTTACAACTTCATCTGCTCTTTTCTCCGCAGCATGGGGGACAGTGTGACGCCGCTGTTGTTCCTGTTGTTTTCCACCGTGCTGAACGTGGGGCTGGATCTGCTGTTCATCCTGGCGTTCCGCTGGGGCGTGGCGGGAGCGGCCATCGCCACCGTGACCGCCCAGCTCATCAGCACCGTGGGCTGCTTTATCTACGCCTTTACCCGGTATCCCCAGCTGCGGCTGCACCGGGAGGACTGGCGCGTCAGCTGGTATGACATCCGCCGTCATTTGGCCAGGGGTGTGCCCCTGGGCTTGCAGTTCTCCGTGCTGGCCATCGGCATCATCGTGATGCAGGGCGGCGTGGTGCAGTTCGATATGCGCGGCGGCGTGATGGTGTCCAACGCCGCGCAGAACGGCTTCGGCGCGGCCAACAAGCTGTGCAGCCTGGTGGCCACGCCTATGAACGCATTGGGCACGTCCATGACCAGCTTTACGGCGCAGAACCTGGGCGCGGGGCACTATGACCGCATCAAGCGCGGCAGCTTGCAGGCGCTGCTTATGGGCTGCATTCTGGCGGCCCTGGCTGCCGGGGTAGGGCTGCTCCTCAGCCGGAATGATCTGTTCTACCACGTGTTCCTCAGCGCCGACAAGGTGACGGCGGACACCGTCCGCTACGGCAACACGCTGCTGTATGTGGATTTCTCCATGTACCTGTTTTTGGCCTTCATCTTCGTCATCCGCAACTGCGTGCAGGGCATAGGCCGCAGCGCCTTCGTGCTGGGCGCAGGGGCGGCAGAGCTGGTGGCCCGCATTGCCGTGTGTCTGCTGCTGCCTGATGCCGTGGCGGGCGGCGCGGTCAGCGCTGACGCGCCGCAGCTGGCGTTTTATGCGCTGTGCGCCGCCGATCCTATGGCGTGGATCGCCGCGGACGCGGTGCTGGCCGTCCCGTTTATCCGCCATATCCTGCGAAAGGATTACCGCTATCTCACCGGCATCCGTGCCTGATGAAATCCGCTCCGCCGTGTCACGGCGGAGCGGATTTTCTTTATAGGAAAATTATGGGTGGTTTCGTGCGGAAAGCGTTAAAAATGCCACAGCGAAATGTGATAAAATTTCTTTATATGAATAAAATTCTCTATTCCCGTTGACTTTTTCCGCATTTTGTGCCATTCTTTTGATAACCCAATACAGTCTGATTGCGCTGCGGCGCATAGACGAAAGGAGGCCCTGTCCTTGAGCAGGCTTGACATCAAGAATCCCAGCCGCGCCCAGACGGTGGTGGATAACCTCTACCGCGATGTGGAGCGCCGTATCGCCGCCAGTCCTCCGGGCCTGTGCCCGGTGGATATGTCCCTGTCGTTTTTGCAGCTGTGCCACGCCCAGTCCTGCGGCAAGTGCGTGCCCTGCCGCATCGGCCTGGGACAACTCAGCAAGCTCATCGCCACCGTGCTGGACAGCACGGGGTCGATGGATACCATCGCCATTATCGAGAAGACGGCCCGCAGCATCCTGAACACCGCCGACTGCGCCATCGGACGCGACGCGGCGCGGCTGGTGCTGGACGGGCTGGAGGGCTTCCGGGATGACTATGAGGAGCACGTGAAACATCATCGCTGTCTCGCCGGCTTGCAGCTGCCTGTGCCCTGCGTGGCCCTGTGTCCCGCCGGGGTGGACGTGCCCGGCTATATGGCGCTGGTGGGCGAGGGACGCTGCGCCGACGCGGTGCGGCTCATCCGCAAGGACAATCCGTTTCCCACGGCCTGCGCCTATATCTGCGAGCATCCCTGCGAGGCGCGCTGCCGCCGGAATATGATCGACGATGCTATCAACATCCGCGGTCTGAAGCGCTACGCTGTGGATCACGCGGGCGTTGTGCCCCAGCCGGAGTGTGCGCCGTCCACCGGCAAGAAGGTGGCCGTTATCGGCGGCGGGCCCAGCGGTCTGAGCTGCGCCTACTATCTGGCGTTGATGGGCCACAAGGTCACGGTGTACGAGGAGCGGGAGAAGCTGGGCGGTATGCTGCGCTACGGCATTCCCAGCTACCGTTTCCCACGCCATCTGCTGGACGAGGAGATCGAGTCCATCCTGTCCCTGGGTATCGAGGCCCACACCAACGTCACCGTGGGTAAGGACATCTGGGTGGAGGAGCTGCAGAAGGAATACGATTGCTTGTATATCGCCATCGGCGCGCACCAGGACAAGAAGGTGGGCATTCCCGGCGAGGACAGCAAGCACGTGATGTCCGCCGTGGAGATGCTGCGCTCCATCGGCGACGATGTGATGCCGGACTTCACCGGCAAGCGGGTGGTGGTCATCGGCGGCGGCAACGTGGCCATGGACGTGACCCGCAGCTCTATCCGACTGGGCGCGGAGAAGGTGACGTGTGTCTACCGCCGCCGGGTGGAGGATATGACCGCCCTGCCCGACGAGATCACCGGCGCGATGGCCGAGGGCGCGGAGCTGCTGACGCTGATGGCGCCGGTACGCATCGAGGCCGACGAGGACGGCAACGCCGCCGCGCTGTGGGTACAGCCCCAGCTCATCGGCGAGGCCGACAAGTCGGGCCGTCCCCGGCCCAACAAGGCCGACCTGCCGGAGCAGCGCATCCCCGCCGACATCATCGTGGTAGCCATCGGTCAGGGCATCGAGATCCAGGGCTTTGAGCAGGCGGGTGTGCCCATCAAGCGGGGCACGTTCGTGGCGGGCCTGTCCGGCCAGGTGGGCGACATGGACAACCTGTTCGCCGGCGGCGACTGCGTCACCGGCCCTGCCACCGCCATCCGCGCCATCGCCGCCGGTAAGGTGGCTGCCGCCAACATCGACGTACACCTGGGCTTCCAGCATGAGATCACCGTGGATGTGGACATCCCCGGCCCGAAGCTGAACAACCGTGCCCCTCACGGACGCATCAACACCACGGAGCGGGAGGCCTGTGAGCGCCGCTGCGACTTTGAGGACATCGAGTGCGGCCTGACCGAGGAGGGCGCACGCACCGAGGCGTCCCGCTGCCTGCGCTGCGACCACTACGGCTACGGTATCTTCAGAGGAGGGAGGAACGTCAAATGGTAACGCTGACCATCGACAAGAAAACCGTGACCGTGCCCGAGGGCACGACCATCCTGGAGGCGGCCCGTTCCGCCAAGATAGACATACCTACCCTCTGCTACTTAAAGGGCATCAACGAGATCGGCGCGTGCCGCCTGTGCATGGTGGAGGTGGAGGGCCACGCCCGCCTCGTCCCCTCCTGCGACAGCGCCGTGGCCGAGGGCATGGTGGTATACACCAACTCGCCCCGCGTCCGCGAGGCGCGGCGGGTAAACCTGCGGCTGCTGCTGAGTCAGCACGACACCAAGTGTACCAAGTGTACCCGCAGCGGCAACTGCAAGCTCCAGCAGCTGACCAACGACTACAACCTGCTGGGCGACCACTATATCGACGACCTGCGGAACATCCCCGACGATTTCTCCAACCCGGTGGTGCGGGTGGAGAACCGCTGCGTCAAGTGTATGCGCTGCATCCAGTTCTGCGAGAAGGTGCAGTCCATGGGCATTTGGGATCTGATGGGCACGGGCTCACACACCACCGTGGGTGTGTCCCATACCCGGACGCTGGGCGAGAGCGACTGCACGTTCTGCGGCCAGTGCATCACACACTGCCCCGTGGGCGGCTTGCAGGAGCGTGACGACACCGGCAAGGTGTTCGACGCCCTGGCCGACCCCGACCGCATCGTGGTGGTGCAGATGGCGCCCGCCGTCCGCGCCGCCTGGGCGGAGCACTATCACCTCGACCCCAAGTTCGCCACCGCCAAGCGCATGGTGTCCGCCCTGAAGATCATGGGCTTTGACTACGTGTTTGACACCGACTTCGCCGCCGACCTGACCATCATGGAGGAGGGCAGCGAGTTCGTGGAGCGCTTTACCCACCGCAACCGCTACCGCTGGCCCATGTTCACCAGCTGCTGTCCCGGCTGGGTGCGTTTCCTGAAGGGGCAGTTCCCCGCCTATACCGACAACCTGTCCACCGCCAAGAGCCCCCAGCAGATGTTCGGCGCGGTGGTAAAGAGCTACTTCGCCGAGAAGCTGGGCGTTGACCCCAAGAAGCTGTTCGTGGTGTCTATCATGCCCTGCACTGCCAAGAAGGCGGAGTGCGCCCTGCCCACCATGAAGGACGACCAGGGCGACCCGGACGTGGACGTGGTGCTGACCACCCGCGAGATCGTCCGTATGTTCCGGGGCGAACAGATCAACCCTGCCGTCCTGCCGGAGACGGAGTTCGACAGTCCCCTGGGCAGCGGCACAGGCGCTGCCGTGGTGTTCGGCGCTACCGGCGGCGTGATGGACGCAGCGCTGCGAAGCGCGTACTATCTTGTCACCGGCAAGAACCCCGATCCGGACGCTTTTACCGCCGTCCGCGGCATGAATGGCTGGAAGGAGGCCACCTTCGCCATCCCCGGCGCGGGAGACGTCCGTGTGGCCGTGGTCAGCGGGCTGGGCAACACCCGCAAGCTGATGACCGCCATTGATGAGGGCCAGGTGACATACGATTTTGTGGAGGTCATGGCCTGCCCCGGCGGCTGCGCCGGCGGCGGCGGACAGCCTATCCACGACGAGGAAGAGCCTGCCGCCTACCGCGGCGACGTGCTGTGGAGCATTGATAAGAACATGGCCGTCCGCTTCTCCCACGAGAACAAGGACGTGCAGACGCTGTACCGCGAGTACCTGAAAGCGCCGCTGGGCGAGAAGTCCCACCACCTGCTCCACACCGACCACCACGGCTGGCAGATGCCCGGACGATAAAAAACACAGTTGAGACGAAAAGCCGCCGCAGGAGGACTCCTGCGGCGGCTTGCGTGTGCTCAAGTTTTGCGGCGGGGAGTTCGGTCTATGTCAGCAGCGTCCAAGCGCCGTGGATGGCCATACACAGCGCCATGCCCATGGCGGTGGGCAGCAGCGCCGCCAGCGCCGTCCAGCGCCACGAGCCGGTCTCCCGGCGGATGGTCAGGCACGTCGTGCCGCAGGGGAAGTGGAGCACGCACAGCACCATCATGCACACCGCCGTCTCCGCCGTCCAGTCCTGGGCGGCCAGCAGCTGGCCCAGGGCGGCTGTGCCGCCGGTCTCCACCAGGCTGCCGGTGTGCAGATAGCCCATCAGCAGCGCCGGGAGGACGATCTCGTTGGCGGGGAAGCCCAGCAGCAGTGCCGTCAGCACCATGCCGTCCAGGCCCATCAGCCGGCCCAGAGGGTCGAAAAAGGCGGCGGCGTGGGACAGGAGGCTGACACCGCCGGCGGTGACGTTGGCCAGCGTCCAAATCACCAGCCCTGCCGGGGCAGCTACCGTGACGGCGCGGCTCAGCACGAACAGCGTGCGGTCCAGCAGGGAGCGCACCAGCACCTGCCCCAGCCGGGGCATACGGTAGGGCGGCAGCTCCAGCGTGAAGGCGGATGGCTGCCCCCGCAGAACGGTGGCGGTGAGCAGCCGGGTGGCCAGCAGCGTCATGACCACCGCCAGCAGCAGACAGGTCAAAAACGTCCCGGCGGCGGCCAGCGAGCCGCCTGTGCCGCTCCACAGCAGCAGCGACAGCAGGATCAGGGTGGGCAGGCGGCCATTGCAGGGGATGAAGGCGTTGGTGAGGATGGCGGCCAGCCGTTCCCGGGGACTGTCGATGATGCGGCAGCCCATGACGCCGCAGGCGTTGCAGCCCAGCCCCATGCACATGGTGAGGCTTTGCCGTCCGCTGCCGCCGGCGGCCCGGAAGAAGCGGTCGCAGGCGAAGGCGATGCGGGGCAGCAGCCCGGCATCCTCCAGCAGGGTGAACAGGGGGAAGAAAATGGCCATGGGCGGCAGCATCACCGCCACCACCCAGGCGGCGGTGCGGTAAACGCCGTCCACCACCGCGCCCTGTACCCACCAGGGGGCGAAGGAGAGCAGCCGGCGCAGCGGCTCTTGCAGGGACATAAGGGCGCGGCTCAGCAGGGCAGAGGGGGCGTTCGCGCCCCACAGCGTCAGCCAAAACACCAGGCCCAGCAGGGCCAGCATCACCGGCAGTGCAGTCCAGCGGCCTGTGATAATGCGGTCGATGCGGCGGTCGCGGCGGTGAACATCTACCCCGTGGGGCAGGCAGTCCTCAGCGATGGCGGCGGCACGGGTGGCCACGGCCTCCGGGTCGCCGCCGTCCACGTCCGTCCAGGGGTCGGGCGGCGCGTCGCTGCGGGCCATGTCCGCCATGGCGCGGCGCAGCGCCTCCAGCCCTGTGCCGTCTCGGGCGGCGGTCTCCACCACCGGCACGCCCAGCGCTGCCGCCAGGGCGGCGGTGTCCGGGGCGGCGTGCTTTTTCCGGGCTTCGTCCATCAGGTTGACGCACACCACCAGCCGCCCGGTGCGGCAGCGGAGCTGCACCGCCAGCTGCAAGTTCCGGCGCAGACAGGTGGCGTCCGCCACCAGCACCGTCACATCCGCCTCGCCCCGGCGGAGGAAGTCGTCTGTCACCGCCTCCTCAGGGGAGTGGGCGTACAGGGAGTATGTGCCCGGCAGGTCCACCAGCCGGAATGCCGCGCCGCCGCAGGTGCAGCGGCCCTCCGCCGCGGCCACGGTCTTGCCGCACCAGTTGCCGGTGTGCTGGTGCAGGCCCGTCAGGGCGTTGAACACCGTGGACTTGCCCACGTTGGGATTGCCCGCCAGCGCCGCCGTGTATCGCTCCATATCGCGCTCCCTCCTTTTCCGTCACCATCCTATGCGGGGAGAGGGGAGACGGTGCGCGGCGGAGAACAGCAAAAAAAGAACCGCCCGAGGGCGGTTCTTTCAGGCTGTCGAAAAAGCCTCCGGCTTTTTTCGACAGCCTGAAATAATGTCGTTATTTTTGTGCCGCCTTGCGGCACGAAAATAGTCGCTTCGCTCCACGCACGCCTTGCAAGGCAAGGCTTTGCGCGACATTTGATCTTATTCGAGGCGGGCTTTGCCCCCTCGAGCTCCCCCTGCGTAAAAGAACCGCTGACCCCATAGAGAGGGGTTATCGACAAACTGAAAGAACCGCCGGGAGGCGGTTCTTTTTTTGATGCTTCGTGTCAGATGGCGGGGACTTCCATACCCAGGCGGCGGTACATGGTCTTTTTCACGGCCTTGAGGATGTTCTCGTAGCCGGTGCAGCGGCACAGGTGGCCGGAGAGCAGCTTGCGGAGCTCCTCGTCGGAGTACAGCTTGCCGCTGTCCAGGATCTCCACGGCGGTCATCAGAAAGCCGGGGGTGCAGAAGCCGCACTGGATGGCGGATTCCTCCATGAACGCCTTTTGGATGTCGCTGGGCTCGCCGTCGGGACTGAGCAGGCCTTCCAGCGTGCGGATGTGCTTGCCGTCGGCCCACACGGCCAGGTAGATGCAGGAGTTGAACGTCTCACCGTCGATAAGGACGGTACACGCGCCGCACTCGCCCACCTCGCAGCCCTTCTTCACGGAGGTCAGGTGGTAGTCGTTGCGGAGCATATCCGTCAGGCTGGCCCGGACGTCTACCATCTTCTCCACGTCCTTGCCGTTGATGTTGCAGCGGATCAGCTTATACTGTTGACTCATGCCAGCTCACCTCCAGCCAGTTCAATGGATTTCACGAGACAGCGCTTGGCGATCTCCACGGCGATGTGCTGCCGGAACGCCTTGCTGGCGCGCCAGCTGTCGCGGGGGTTGATGTCGTCCAGGATGGCGTGGGCGAAGGTCTCCACCGTGGCCTCCGTCAGGGGCTGGCCCTTGGCGGCGGCCTCGGCGTGCTCACAGCGCAGGGGCACAGGGCCGGCTACGCCATAGGCGATGCGGGCGCGGTCGATGGCCTTTTTGTCCTCGCTGAGGCGGACGTTGACGCTGCACCCCAGGGTGGCGATGTCCATGGCGTTACGCATGGCGTACTTGATATAGTGGCCGCAGCAGCGGTCATAGCTGGCCTTGGGGATGAGGATGGCGGTCTGGATCTCACCGTCCTCCACGCGGATGTCCACCGTACCGGCCTTGATGTAGAACTCGTGGATGGGCAGGCGGCGGACGCCGTTCTTGCCCGTCAGCTCCACGATGGCATCCCAGGCGTGGAGGGTGGAGGAGGAGTCGGCGGAGGTGACACCGTTGCAGGTGTTGCCGCCGATCGTGCCGATGTTGCGTATCTGCGGGCCGCCCACCATGTCCACGGCCTCGCCGAGGACGTTGATATATTTCTGAATGATGGGGTCGCGGGTGATGTGGGAGAAGCTGGTCAGGCTGCCGATGCGAATGTTCTCGTCCGCGTCGATGGTCACGCCGCGCAGCTCGTCCAGACCGTAGATGGAGATCAGCTCCTTGCCGGCGCGCTTGCCCTCGCGCATCTGCACCAGCACGTCGCTGCCGCCGGCAATGATCTGCGCCTCGGGATGCTCCAGCCGCAGGGCCACGGCGTTTTCCACGCTGGTGGCCTCGTAAAGCGCTTTCATATCATACATGGCTTACTTGCCCTCCTTTTCGTTCCAGCTGTCGTGAATGAGGCCCGCCTTGGAGAACTCGGCGAACATCACGTGGGGCGTGATGGGCGTGCAGTCGATGGCCACGCCGGTGGCGTTGAGAATGGCGTTGCGGATGGCCGGTGCGCCGGAGCAGGCCGGCGGCTCACCCAGCGCCTTCGTGCCGAAGGGGGAGGTGGGCTCAGGGTTCTCAACGAACTGCGCCTCCAGATGGGGATGATCCATGAAGGTGGACAGCTTGTAGTCCAGCAGGTTGTTGTTCAGCGGCTTGCCGGTCTTTTCATCGAACAGCAGCTGCTCACTCATGCCGTAGCCGATGGCCATGGACATACCGCCGTGGACCTGGGCCTCCGCCAGGGCGGGGTTGATGAGATTGCCGCAGTCGTGGACGTTGATGATCTTGTTCAGCGTGACCTTGCACAGGGGGATGTCCACCGTGACATCGGCGAAGGTGCAGCCGAAGGAATAGGCGTTGTTGCGGATGGTGTAGGTGGACTCGGCGGTGATGTGCTCACTGTCGGCGGCGTTGTACTGGGCGGTCATGGCCAGCTCCTTCAGGCTCATGAGCACCGTGCCGTCCTGCTTGCGGATGATGTTGCCGTCCACGATGTCCATGTTGTCCACGGCCTGACGGGTCAGCTTGGTGGCGTAGGCCAGGATCTTCTGCCGCAGCAGCGTGGCGGTCTGCCGGATGGAGAAGCCGGCCACGTAGGTCTGACGGCTGGCGTAAGCGCCCAGGCCGGTGGGGGTGACATCGGTATCCTGACAGGAGACCACGCGCACGTCCTTGTAGCTCTTCAGGCCCACGGCCTCGGCGGTCATCTGAGAATAGGCGGTGTCCGCGCCCTGACCGATCTCCGTCTCGCCGCACTGCATGGTCACTGTGCCGTCCAGGTTCAGCAGCATACGGTTGCTGGAGGTTTCCAAAGAGATGGGATAGACGGCGGTGTTGTACCAGAAGGCCGCCACGCCGATGCCCCGGCGGACGTCGCCGGTGTCGTTGGCGTATTCCTTGACCTTGCGGTCGTAGTCGATGTACTGCTTACCCTTTTCCAAACACTCGCGGAAGGAGTCGTAGTAGTTGGTGTTGCCGGAGAAGCCATCGTGGAAGCCCTTGGGCATGATGTACTTCATGCGGTACTCAAGAGGATCCATGTGTACCGCACGGGCGCACTCGTCGATGTTGGCATCATCGGCAAAGGAGGCCTGGGGCATACCGTAGCCCCGCATCGCGCCGGCGGCGGGCTTGTTGGTGAACACGGTGTAGGCGTCCAGCTCCATGTTGTCGCAGGGGTAGATCTGGGGGAACGAGCCCATGGCCTTGGCCACGATGGAGTGGCCGTGGGAGGCGTAAGAGCCCTGGTTGGAGAAACACTCCACCTTGCGGGCGGCCATAGAGCCATCCGGGCGCAGCCAGCTGATAATGTGGAAGCGGATGGCGTGGCGCACGCGGTTGGACACGAACGTCTCCTCGCGGGAGCAGTCGATGCGGACGCAGCGCCCGCCAACCTGAGTGGTGCACCAGGCGCACAGCGGCTCATACAGCGCGTCCTGCTTGTTGCCGAAGCCGCCGCCGATGTAGGGCTTGATGATCTGAATATCCGCCCAGGGACGGCCCAGGGCCTGTCCCACCACGCGGCGGATGATATGGGGGATCTGGGTGGAGGACACCACCACGATGCGGCCATTCTCCTCATAGGCGAAGCAGCCGTGGTTTTCGATGTGGCAGTGCTGCACGGTGGGCGTGTCGTACCAGCCCTCGACCTTGATAAGGCCCGGCTCTTGAATGGCGGCCTGATAGTCGCCCTTCCTCATGTCGGTGTGCTTGAGGATGTTGTTGGGGTAATTCTCGTGGAGCTGGGGCGCGCCGTCCTCCATGGCCTTCTGCACGTCCAGCACGAAGGGCAGCTCGTCATACTCTACCTTCAGCGCCCGAACGCCCTGCATGGCGGACACCTCATCCTCGGCGATGACCACCGCCACATCGTCGCCGTAGTACCGCACGTGGCGGTTCAGCAGGTGACGGTCGGCCACGTCCTGATGGCCGGGGTCCATGGACCAGGGATGGCCTGCCGTGGGGAAGCAGTGCTCCGGCACATCGAAGCAGGTCAGCACCTTGACCACACCGGGGATGGCCTCCGCCGCCGACTTGTCAATGGACTTGACGAAGCCGTGGGCGATGGTCGAATGCTTGATGCGGGCGTACAGCGCCCCTGCGGGCATACGGTCCTCGTAGTATTTTGTCCGCCCGGTGGCCTTGTCAAAGGCGTCCACGCGGATCTCGCTCTTTCCCACCTTGCTCATATAGGATGCCTCCTGTTGGTAATGTTTGGAATCTGCGACAGTAATACCTATTATTAGCCGCCATTATAGCACGTTCCGGCGGGAATGTATAGCCATAACGTGATTTTATTTTATGGATAACGGCCATTTGACGATTGACGGGGCATACTGAAGCTGATACACTGAAACGGAAAGGAAGGTGGCGGCATTGGAGGAGCTGCGTATCGGGTGCGTCGTTATGGCGGCGGGCTGCGGCAGCCGCTTCGGACGGAATAAGCTGGAGGCGGAGGTGGGCGGCAAAACGCTGCTGTGCCGGGCGCTGGAGGCCGTGCCGTCCCGGTCGTTCTGCCGGGTGGCGGTGGTGACGCAGTATGACGAGGCCGCCGCGCTGGCGGAAGCGTTCGGCTTTGACGTGGTGCGGAACGACCGCCCGGAGGAGGGACTGAGCCGCACGGTGCATTTGGGCACGGAGGCCCTGGCGGACTGCGACGCCATTTTGTACCAGGTGGCGGATCAGCCGCTTTTGCGGCGGGAGAGCATCGCCGGGGAGGTGTCGTTTTTCCGGCAGCACCCGGAGCATATCGTGGCCTTGGGCCACGGCGGCGTGCGGGGCAACCCCTGCATCTTCCCCAAGCGGTTTTTCCGGGAGCTGATGGCCCTGACCGGCGACACCGGCGGCAGCGCCGTCATACGGCAATACCCCGGCGAGGTGCTGCTGTACGAAGTGCCTGCGGCGGAGCTCCACGATGTGGACACGGTGGAGGCACTGGCGGCGGCGGAAAAGAAAACACTGCTGTAACAAGACCCGTGGAACGCCCTTTGGGCGTTCCACGGGTCAGGCTGTCGAAAAAGCCTCCGGCTTTTTTCGACAGCCTGAAATAATGTCGTTATTTTTGTGCCGCCTTGCGGCACGAAAATAGTCGCTTCGCGCCGCGAAGCAAGTACCCTTGGGGTGCTCCACGCACGCCTTGCAAGGCAAGGCTTTGCGCGACATTTGATCTGATTCGAGGCGGGCTTTGCACCCTCGAGCTCCCCCTGCGCAAAGGAACTGCTTGCCGCATAAAGAGGGTTTATCGACAAGCTGAAGACCCGTGGAACGCCCAAAGGGCGTTCCACGGGTCTTACGTATTGCGCTGTCGGCAGGGAGGTCATGCGTCCTCCTGCGCCGGCGGCGCGGCTCTTTCGGACAGGAATTTCTGTATGTAGGACTGGTAGGTGTCCACTTCATCGCCCCTGCCGAAGCTCTGCCACAGCGACAGCGCGTCCTGGTAGGGATAGACGGGGCGCAGCTGCCGGGCGTAATTGCACCAGCCGTCTAGATACGTCCAGTCGTCCGTCAGGCTGACGGCATCGAAGATCAGGTACGCCCGCCCGTTGGCGGCGTGACGCGGCCAGGACCACACGGCGGTGACGGTTTCCCGGGTGGACGCGCCGAAGAAGCCCTGCGTGGTGGTGGAGGTCTGCTCCAGCCGGGAGAACGGCGCTGCCAGCGGCTGGCCGCCCCTGTCGCACAGCACCCGCCCGCCGCAATAGCCGCCCCGCGTCCAATCCTGGGGCGTGGAATACCAAATGGGCCACGCCTCGATGCCCTGGGTGAAGTCGGTCATCGCGTCGCCGTTGACAGTGACATACTGGATAAACATCACCCGCTGGGGCGCTTCGTCCAGCACCACCGCCACGTGGGTCGCGGTACATACCGGCACGTCGTAGATGCGGTAGGTGTAGAGGTACGAGCCGTCGCTCTGCTTCTTCGCGCTGTCATATTTCCAGTTGCTGGGGAGCGCATCGTCGTACCACTTGTCGGTGGTCACTTCCCGGTAGGTGTTCTTGCCCCACTTTGTGTCCTCCTGTACGTAGACCTCCGCCGCGCCGTCCAGCGCCGCCACCTCGTCGGCGGTCAAGTCATTGAGGACGGCTTCCGGGAAGCCCAGCTCCAGCAGCTCCTGTCGGATCGTCTCATCCTGGGGCGCGTCCTTGCGGGCCTGCCAGTCCGTGGGATAGCGCTGGTCCAGGAACGCGGCCAGCAGGACGGATGCCAGCAGCAGCCCCAGGCTGCCCCACAGCACTGCCCAGCCCGGCAGGCGCACCGGCGCTGCCGTGATGACGTAGCCGGTGTCCGCCAGGGAGCGGGACAGCTTTGCCATGTTCCGCAGCAGGACGATATAGATGACCAGCAGCGGCACGACCAGCAGCCAGCCCTCCAGCCCGATATAGGCCAGAGGCAGCAGCAGGCCGTACAGCACCGCCATCGCCCCGGCGGCGGGCGCGGCGGGCTTCTCCGCCCCTGCGCTGCGGGACACGCCCACCATACCCCGCCACAGGCAGATATACAGCGCCAGCGTTACCAGCGAGGTGCAGTAGGCCAGGGTTTTGTCCAGCTCCACCGGCAGGGACAGCAGCACGTAGGCCGTCCCTCGGAGGAGCAGCGCCGCCAGCGACAGCCTGTAGCACCAGCCCAGGGGCGCGTTCTCCCGCCGCAGGGTGCGGAAACCCAGCACCAGCAGCACCGCGCCCAACGCGGGCAGGATGTAGTCCAGATACAGGAGGTTCAGTGTGATGGTGGTCAGGCCCATGCCCCATAGGATCTGGCTCATGGCCGTCTGCCACGGGTTCACCGCGCTGTCAGACGGCGGCGGCAGCGCGGCGGCGTCCTCGCGGAGCAGCTCGTCAAAGCGCAGGTCGTCAGTCATCCAGCTCACCCCCTAACTTTTGGCGCAACCCCTGCCGCAGGCGGTATAGCCGCCCCTCCACCGCCCGCTCCGTCAGGCCCAGCTCGGCGGCCATTTGGGCGGTGGACTGGCAGTAGTAGTATTTTCGATAGAAAAGATCGCGCTCCTGCACCGGCAGCGCCGCGATGACGGCACGCAGCCGGGAGCGCCGCTCCCGGCGCAGCAGCTCCTCCTCGGCGCTGTGGCCGTGGGCGTCGCTGTCCTCCAGCGGTGTGTCGGATTGGCGCTGCCCGCGGGCGCGGTTCAGCGCGGCGTTGTGGCTCAGAGCTGTCAGCCAGCTGTTCAGACTGCCCTTTTCGCTGTCAAAGCCCGCCGCGTTCTGCCATATCCGCAGGGAGATGTCGGCGAAGCACTCCTCCCGATCCCGTTCATCCGTCAGGATGGGCCGCAGGATGTAGCGGATCAGCGGCCCGAATCGCCGCAGCAGCGCTTGCAGCGCCGCTTCATCGCCGCCGGCGATGCGTTCCATCGTCTGTCTGTCGTCCACGCGATCCCTCCTCTCCTGCGGTTTTCTACTGTATCATACACCGTTCCGTGGGAAATCCCACGGAAAATCTTGCCGTGTAAAGAAGCGCCCCGTTCGGGGCGCTTCCGAGCATGTCGATAAACCCTCTCTACGTGGTTAGCTGTTCCTTTACGCAGGGGGAGCTCGAGGGGACAAAGCCCGCCTCGAATCAGATCAAATGTCGCGTAAAGCCTTGCCTTGCAAGGCGTGCGTGGAGCACCCCAAGGGTACTTGCTTCGCGGCGCGAAGCGACTATTTTCGTGCCGCAAGGCGGCACAAAAATAACGGCATTATTTCAGGCTGTCGAAAAAGCCGAAGGCTTTTTCGACAGCCTGAAAGCGCCCCGTTCGGGGCGCTTCTTGGTCACTTCTTCGGTGCGTAGGGTGTGTTCTTCAGGGGCAGGTCAAATTCCCGCTCCCCGGTGAGCTGGTAGTAGGCCTCCGCGATGGCGGGGGCGGTGGGGATGGACGTGATCTCGCCGATGCCGATAGCGCCGCCGGCCACGTTCAATCCGGGCTTTTCCACCACGATGGCCCGGATCTCCGGGGGGATCTGATTGGCGCGGAACAGGCCCAGCATACCGTATTTGGCGGTGGGCTTGCAGTTCTCGTCGATGGGGTACTTCTCCGTCAGAGCGTAGCCCATGGACATGACCACGCCGCCCTCGATCTGCCCCTCGATGCTCAGGGGGTTCACGGCCTTGCCCACATCGTGAGCGGCCACCATCTTCTTCACCCGGCCCGTCTCTCTATCCAAAATGCACATTTGGGTGGCGTAGCCGTAGGCCACGTGGCTCACCGGGTTGGGCACGTCCGCGCCCAGGGGGTCGGTCTTGGCCAAATACTCGCCGTAGAACTCCCGGCCCTTCAGATCAGCCAGCGTATTGCCCTTGTCCAGCTCCGCCTTCAGCTTTTCACAGGCCCGGCGGGTGGCCTCGCCCGTCACCAGTGTCTGACGGCTGCCGGAGGTGTCGCCGGAGTCCGGCGCGATCCAGGTGTTGCTGCGCTCGTACACGATGTCGTCCCGGTGCAGCCCGGTGTTGGTCACCACCACCTGCACCAGCACCGTGCCCAATCCCTGGCCGATGCAGCTTGCGCCGGAGTAGATGTGTACCTTTCCGTCGTCCTCCACGATGAGCTTGCAGCGTCCCCAGTCGGGCAGACCCACGCCCACGCCGGCGTTCTTCATGGCGCAGGCAAGACCCACCGGGTCGCCGTTTTGCACCGCCTCGTCATAGGCGGGCTTGATGGCCTCCAGCGTCTCCACCAGGCCGGTGGAATCGTCCACGATCTGCCCGTTGGGCAGCACGCCGCCGGGACGGATGGCGTTGCGGTAGCGGATCTCCCAGGGGGAGATGCCCACCAGCTCCGCCATTTGGTTTAGCAGCGTCTCCGTGCAGAAGCAGGTCTGGGTCACGCCGAAGCCCCGGAACGCGCCGGCGGGCGGGTTGTTGGTGTAGTAGGCGCGGCCCTCGATCTCAAAATTCTCGTAGGCATACGGCCCGGCGGCGTGGGTGCAGGCCCGCTCCAGCACCGGGCCGCCCAGGGAGGCGAACGCGCCGGTGTCGGACACCACGCTGGCCTTCACGCCCTGGATGATGCCGTTTTCATCGCAGCCCATGGTGAAGTCCATGTCGAAGGCGTGGCGCTTGGGGTGGACCAGAATGGACTCCTGGCGGCTGAGCTTGAACTTGACGGACTTTCGAGTCAGGTAGCACAGCAGCGCCGCGTGGTGCTGCACGGACATATCCTCCTTGCCGCCGAAGCCGCCGCCCACCAGCATATTCTGTACCTGGCAGTGGTCATAGTCCACGCCCAGCATGGCGGCACACTCGTGCATGGTGGTGTGGGCGCTCTGATCCGTGGTCAGCAGCTTCACGCCGCCGTTGTCCAGGGGCAGCGCCACGCAGCACTCCGGCTCAAGGAAGGCGTGCTCCGTCCAGGGGGTGGAGAAGTGCTCCGTCAGCACATATTTGGAATTTTTGATGGCGGTCTCCGCGTCGCCACGGGACACGTGCTTGTACGCCTGCACGTTGCTCTCGTCGCCCTCGAACACCAACGGCGCACCGGGCGCGGCGGCCTCCGCCGGGTTATGGATGGCGGGCAGCACCTCGTACTCCACCTTCACCAGCTTCTTGGCGGCCTCAACCGTCTCCTGATCCACGGCGCAGATCAGCGCCACGCTGTCGCCCAGATAGTGGGTGATCTCGCCCACGCCGATAAGGGTGGGCTGGTCTTTCTTGATGTGGCCCACGTTGACCTTGCCGGGGATGTCCTTCTGCGTGGCCACGCAGACCACGCCGGGCAGCGCCTCGGCCTCGCTGGTGTCGATGGACAGCACCCGGGCACGGGCGTACTGGCTGCGTACCGCGCCGCCGTAGCACATGCCGTCCACGTACACGTCGTCGGGGTACTGGCCGTAGCCCTGCACCTTCTCCGCCACGTCCAAACGGTGGACGCGGCTGCCCATCTGCCAGTCATCAGCGGATGCCTGGGGCAGCTTGCCCTCCCGGAAGATCTTCGCCGCCAGCAGGATGCCGTCGATGATCTTCACGTAGCCGGTGCAGCGGCAGATGTTGTTGCGGATGGCAAAGGCGGCCTCCTCACGGGTGGGGTCTGGGTTCACGTCCAGCAATCCCTTGGCGGAGATCACCATGCCGGGGATGCAGAAGCCGCACTGCACCGCGCCCGCCTCGCCGAAGGCGAAGGTGTAGACCTGCTTTTCCCAGTCGGTCAGACCCTCCACGGTGAGGATGGTCTTGCCCTCCAGCTTGTCCGTCTGAGGGATGCAGGCCTTGGTGGGCTTGCCGTCGATGAGCACATGGCACGTGCCGCAGGCGCCCTCGCTGCACCCGTCCTTCACGGAGGTCAGATGCAGCTCGTCCCGCAGGAAGCGGATGAGCTTTTGGTTCTTTTCTACGGTAACGGCAGCGCCGTTCACGGTAAATGTGGCCATAGTCGTTCTCTCCTTCGTGCGCTTTGCACAATATTTCACGGTAATAATACCATACCGCCGACACAAAAACAAGACGGGAATGCAAGGGCGGCCAGCGCAGGCGTGATAGTAGTTGGAGAATAGCGGGGAAGGGGCATGGTTGAAGTGATGAGGGAAATATGCTAAGATTTTTTAAAAGCACCGCGACGAAACGGCGGAAAACCGTACTGTATAGGTGAAGGCGGCCTTCATAAAAAACGGCAAGGGAGTGATTTCTTTGGAAGATACGGCGCTCATCGGCCTGTACTGGCAGCGCGACGAGACGGCCATCGAGGCCACTGCCACGAAATACGGCGGGCTGTGCGGCAGCATCGCCCGCAACATTCTGAAAGCCCCGGAGGACTGTGAGGAATGTCTGAACGACACCTATTTCGCCGTTTGGAACGCCATTCCCGAGCAAAGACCCAGCCGGTTTTCCGTGTTCGTCAGTCGTATTACTCGGAATTTGGCGCTGAAAAAGTGGGAATATCTGTCCGCCGCCAAGCGAAATCCCGCTGCGGTCGTCTCACTGGAGGAGCTGGGAGACTGTGTTTCCGGGACGGACGACGTGGAGGACGAGATGGAGAACCGGCGCATCGAACGGATCATTGACGCGTTTCTTTGGGAGCAGAGCCGGGAGAAGCGGGATGTTTTCATCCGGCGGTACTGGTATTTTGACTCTATCGGGGCGATCTGCGAAGCCACCGGCTTCAGCGAGAGCAAGGTGAAATCCATGCTGCTGGCCATGCGGCGAAAGCTCCGGGACTATCTGGAAAGTGAAGGGGTGGAGATATGAATAAGGAGCAGCTTTCCCAGCGGATCGGCAATATGGATGACCGGCTGGTGGCGCAGGCGGAGCACATGCCCAACTACGGGCGGCAGCGGCGGAGCGGCCTGCGGCGGAAAATAGCGGGCATCGCCGCCGTTATCGTGCTGATGGCGTGCAGCGGCGCGGTGGGCGCGCTGGCGTTCAGCCGGGAGACGGTCACGGAAGTCCCCGCGCAGCAGGAGACGGTGGAGCTGGCAGGCATCGGCGTGACGGTGCTGCTGCCCGATAGCTGGGTGGGGAAGTATGAGGTGGTGCAGGATTCCTTCCTTCCCTACAACTCCGCCATGTGGGAGTTTTGCGCGAAGTCTGTCTATGAGGACGGGACTTCCTACTGCGGAAGCCTGTTCACCGTGTTCCAGTACGCAGACTACTCCATGTCGGCGGAGGAATTTGCCCAAAGCGGGCTGGCAGGCATCGGCAAGTATCTGTTTGCCACAGAGGACGCCACCTATGCCGTGATGTATGCGGGGGATGTGCAGTATGACCCGGACAACGCGGCGCAGCAGGAAACGTGGTACGCTCTGTCGCAGACAGTGCAGGAGGTGCGGTTTGTCATCGCGCCTATGGCGGTGTGATGTGTCACTGGGTAGAAACACAGAGAAAGCGAAAGGCGGGAGCATCTTGACCGATGCTCCCGCCTTTCGCTATTGGCCCGACAAACTGGAATTTATTTGGAAGATTTTATTATCCATTCATCAAGAAATTTTATTTGTTCGTCCGTATGAAACCAATGCTCTCCATTTTTCATAATAGAAAGTGTTGAATTAGTCC
>CAMDUN010000016.1:0-42776 GCA_945878665.1 uncultured Clostridia bacterium
CTGGCCGGCGGCGTGCTGGTGTACGGCATCCCCGAGTTCCGTCTGCCCAAGGCCATCGTGCAGAAGGAAGTGGACGGCCTGAAGGCCATGGGCGTGAAGGTGGAGACCAACACCGTGGTGGGCCGCACCATCACCATCGATGAGCTGATGGAGGAGTACGGCTTCGAGGCCGTGTTCATCGGCTCTGGCGCGGGACTGCCCATGTTTATGAACATCCCCGGCGAGAATCTGAAGGGCGTTTATTCCGCCAACGAGTTCCTGACCCGTATCAACCTGATGAAGGCGTACCGCGAGGACAGCGACACCCCCATCATGGATCTGAAGGGCAAGACCGTGGCCGTGGTAGGCGGCGGCAACGTGGCCATGGACGCGGCCCGCTGCTCCAAGCGGCTGGGCGCGGAGGTCTATGTTGTGTACCGCCGCGGCATGGAGGAGCTGCCTGCCCGTCACGAGGAAGTAGAGCACGCCATCGAGGAGGGCGTTATCTTCAAGACGCTGAACAACCCCGTGCAGATCAACGGCGATGAGCAGGACTGCGTGAAGTCCATGACCTGCATCGAGATGGAGCTGGGTGAGCCGGATGCCTCAGGCCGCCGCCGCCCCGTGGAGAAGAAGGGCAGCGAGTTCGACCTGCCGGTGGACGCGGTGATCATGTCCCTGGGCACAAGCCCCAACCCGCTGATCAAGTCCACCACCAAGGGGTTGGAGGTCAACAAGAAGGGCGGCATCATCGTCAACGAGGAGGGCCTGACCTCCCGTCAGGCGGTGTACGCCGGCGGCGACGCCGTTACCGGCGCGGCCACGGTCATCCTGGCCATGGGCGCGGGCAAGCTGGGCGCGAAGTCCATCGACGAGTATCTGAGCAAGTAAATGTCTACATAAGAGCGCCCCGGCTGTGCCGGGGCGCTCAGGCTGTCGAAAAAGCCTGAGGGCCAGGGCCGCTATGCGGCCCTGGCCCTTTTTTATTCATTTTCCAGCAGCAGGGTATACGTCTCCCCGTCTACCTGAAAGACACGCTCCACATCGGCGTCCATTTTATCCAGCAGGGGTGCTGCGGCCTGATAGGTCACGCACGTGCCGCAGGAGGCGCTGAGCTTGCGGGGCACGGGCATCATCCGGGCCTCCGCGCCTGATGCCGTCAAACTTTGACAGGTCAGCAGCGCCGACAGGTGGGTGTGGAACGTGGCGATATAGCGGCTCATTTGGACAGCGTCAGGCGGAAGTCCGGGCCGTCCGGCTGGACGGACACTTTATAGCCGCTGTTCTCGGCGAAGCGGGTGACGTTCTCCACGGAGCACTGGTTGTCCACCAGCACCTCCAGGGCGGCGGGGCTGCCGCTCTTTACCGCCTTCTGCACCATTACCACGGGCATGGGGCAGGAAAAACCTCTTGCGTCAACAGTCATTGTGCGTTCCTCCTTTTACTTGGCGGCCTCAACGGAGGCGCTGACGGCGGCCTTCTTGGGCATATTCCACAGGGACACGCCCAGCATGATCAGGATGCCCAGGCAGACGGCGACCTTACCGTTGGTAGAGATGCCGCCCACCACGATCTCCTTGGCCTCGTTCATGGCATCGGCGTTGCCGGCCAGACCGAAGTTGTGGGCAAAGGCCGCGCCCACGATCATACCGAACACGGTGACGGCGCTGTCGCCGTTGCCTTCGCCGGCCAGGATCAGCTGGCGCAGGGGGCAGCCGCCCAGCAGCACGCTGCCCCAGCCCACCAGGACCATGCCCAGCAGATTCCATAGCTGACTGCTGTGGGCGATGGGCTGAAGGGTGAAGCCCAGCTTGAAGCTGCCGGTGATCAGGTTGCCTGCCAGCACCACCACGAAGATGGCCACGAAGCCGTAGAGCAGCTTGAAATCCTTGAACAGCATGGCGTCGCGGATGCCGCCCACCATGCACAGACGGGCGCGCTGGGCCAGTGCGCCCACCACGATGGCGATGAGCAGAGCGGCCAGCATGGGCGCGTGCTTGGAGCCGGGGCCTTCCTCACTGAACTTGAACAGGGAGGGGACGGCGATGACCAGGATCAGCAGGCCGGTCATGACGATGGGCAGCACGCCGCCCTCGCCCTTGCCAACGGGGTAGGCCCGCTTGAGGGAGAAGCCGTTTTTCAGGAACTGGATGCCGATGAAGATGCCCAGGGTGAAGCCCACCAGGCCCACCACGGCGTTCAGGTCGCCGCCGCCCATACGCAGCACCATACGCAGCGGGCAGCCCAGGAAGGCCAGCGCGCCGATCATGACGAATGCACCCAGGACGAAGCGGGTGGCGGGGGAAGAACCGGCCTTGGCACGGAACTCCTTGGTGGCTACGGACATGATGAACGCGCCCAGCACCAGGCCGATGATCTCGGGCCGGACGTACTGCACCTTGGCCGCGCCGTGCATACCCACCGCGCCGGTGATGTCCCGGAGGAAGCAGGCGATGCAGAAGCCCATATTGGCCGGGTTGCCCAGGTGGGTCAGCACCACGGCGGCCAGACCGACCACCGCACCGGCGATGACCACGATCCAACTGACTTTTTTCATTGTGATTTTCTCCTTTTTGCGTTATATCTTTTTAAGAATAGCGGTTGTCATTATACAACAGTCCGTTGGGAAAGTCAACCCCGTGACAAATGACTTTCCGTATGATACAATAGCCGCAGAAACGCAAGGAGGCCCGCCATGGACACCATCTATTTGGACAACGCCGCTACGTCCTTCCCCAAGCCGGAGGGCGTCAGCGACCGCATGAAATACTATCTGGACTGCGTGGGGGCGAATGTGAACCGCTCGGTCTATACCGCCGCACAGGAGGCGGGGATGACCACGCTGGCGCTGCGGCAGCGCCTGGCGGCGCTGTTCCGCTTTCCTGAGATGCCCACCCACGTCATCCTGACACCGGGGGCGACGGCGGGACTGAATATGATCATCTCCGGGCTGCTCCACGGCGGCGGGCACTGCATCGTCAGCAGCATGGAGCACAACGCGGTGATGCGCCCGCTGCTGCGGCTGCCGGGGGTGGAGGTGAGCCGCATCCCCTGCGGCAGCGACGGCATAGCGGACATAGACGCGCTGCCGGGGCTGTTCCGCCCGGATACAAAGCTGGTCATCATGGCCCACGCCTCCAACGTGTGCGGCGCGGTGCAGGACGCGGCGGCGGTGGGGCGCATCTGCGGAGAACGAGGCGTGCCCTTTGCGCTGGACGCTGCCCAAACGGCGGGGCATTTGCCCATCGACTTTCAGGCGCTGGGACTGGCGGCCATGGCTGTGCCGGGACACAAGGGGCTGCTTGGGCCGGGGGGCGTGGGGGCGCTGCTGCTGCGCCATGACTTCGCCGAAAAGCTGACACCCCTCATAGCCGGAGGGACAGGCAGCGCATCGGGCAGCGAGTATCTGCCGCCCTATCTGCCGGATCGGTTCGAGTCCGGCACGGCCAACATCCCCGGCTACTACGGCTGGGAGGCGGCGCTGCGGTTCATCGAAGAACGGGGCGTGGACACGCTGCGGCAGCATGAAATGGCGCTGTGCCGGCGGTTTTTGGACGGGCTGGAGGACATCCCACACGTCCGCATGGTCGGGCCGAGGGAGCTGGAGCGCCGGGTGGGGGTTATCTCCGTGGATTTCCTGCGTCGGGACAACGGTGAGGCCGCCTACGCGCTGGAGACGGAGCACGGCATCCTGACCCGGTGCGGCCTGCACTGTGCGCCCTCCGCCCACAAGACGCTGGGCACGTTCCCCCAGGGGACGGTGCGGTTCTCGCTGGGCTGGGCCAACACGGAACGGGACGTGGACGCGGCGCTGGAGGCCATTCGGACGCTGGCATGATATAAAAAGACCGCCGGGAGGCGGTCTTTTTATGTGTCAGCGCAGCAGGATACGCTTGCCGCCGCGGTACTCGCCCACCTCGCCGATGCGCTGGGCGCTGGGGACAACGTCCTTCAGCTCCGCCAGCAGGGCGTCGGCATCCTCCGGGGCAACGGCCATCAGCAGTCCGCCGGAGGTCTGGGGGTCGTACAGCAGGTCCTGCACGGCGGTCTCGGTATCGCCCGCGTCCACGCCGGGCTCGGCGAAGGTGCGGTTGCGGTACATCCCGGCGGGCAGCACGCCCATGCGGGCGAACTCCAGCGCGGCGGGGATCAGGTCGATGCCGTCCACGTGGAGGGTGATGGTCACGTCGCTGCCCTGGGCCATCTCGAAGCTGTGGCCCAGCAGGCCGAAGCCGGTGACGTCGGTGCAGGAGTGAACCTGATGGCGCACCATCACGTCACGGGCGGCCTTATTCAGGGTGGTCATCATGCGGTTGGCGAAGGTGAGGGTGTCCTCGTCCAGCAGGTCGGCCTTGGCGGCGCTGGTCAGCACGCCGATGCCGATGGGCTTGGTCAGCACCAGCACATCGCCGGGCCGGGCGGCGGAGTTGGACAGCAGCTTGTCCGGGTGGACAAAGCCGGTGACGGCCAGGCCGTATTTCGGCTCATCGTCCAAAATGCTGTGGCCGCCGGTGATCAGCGCACCAGCCTCGTACACCTTGTCATAGCCGCCGCGGAGGATCTGATGCACCGTCTCCCTGGGCATATCCTCCGGCACGGCCATGATGTTCAGACACAGCTTCGGCACGCCGCCCATGGCGTACACGTCGCTGAGGGCGTTGGTGGCGGCGATCTGACCGAACAGGTAGGGGTCGTCGGCGATGGGCGGGAAGAAGTCCACCGTCTGCACCAGGGCCAGCTCGTCATTGATCTTATACACCGAGGCGTCATCGCTCTTGTCGAACCCCACCAGCAGGTTGGGGTCGTGGTGTACGCGGATGCCCTCCAGCAGCTGGGCCAGCTCCCCCGCGCCCACCTTCGCGCCGCACCCGGCGCACTTGGTCAGCTTTGTCAGCTTTATGTTCTGTTCTTCCATACGATCCTCCTAACGCAGTATGGTGCTGAAATGCAGGATGGCCTCCAGTACGCCGCCGCCCACGGCCAGTGCCTTGTCTGACGCGGTGGTGCAGTATTCCGGCCTGCACCGTGGGTCAACGTCGCCGGATTTCATGCCCTTGTGCACCGGCGTACCGTCAGCCAGCAGGCCGCGGAGCACACCGCCGATGGTGCAGCGCATGGGCTGGCCGTCCACCTCTCCGGCGATGTCACCGGCCTTGACCTCATCGCCGATGTTCAATATCTGATGAAATACCCCGTCCGCCGGGGCGCGCAGCACCCGCTCGCCGGCGTAGCCGCCGATGAGGCCGGGGATGTTGGTGTTGGGCAGCGCCGCGCCGTCATAGATGACCCGGCCCAGGGTGTGGCCGCGCATGGTCTCCACCACCGCGTGGCAGTCCGTCCCGGCGGTGAAGCCCGGGCCGACACCCACCACCACCGGCGCATCGGTGATGTGCGTGCCCAGGTTCTTCTTGGCCAAAATAGCGTCCACCAGCGCATCGGGCCGCAGCGATGCCAGGCACGTCAGCGCCGGGTCGGGCAGCACCGGCACAGCGCCCTCGGCCAGCCTTTCCAGCGCCTGAGAGGCCGTGTCCGCACGGACGGCGCGGACACCCTCCACCGTTGTCTCCCCCAGGACGATGGCCTGGGAAAAGCACACGGTGCGGCGGATGGCCGTGGGCCGGGGCAGGTCGGTCATGACCACCCGCAGTCCGCCGCGGTATAGGCGCAGGGCGATGCCGGTGGCAATATCGCCCGCGCCGCGTATCAAAACAAGCATAGCTTCCCATCCTTTCGTTGTTCTTACAGTAGCACAACGAAAAGTGGTTGTCAACACGGGGCAGATTTGCTAGAATGACAGAAAGTGAGAAGAAAAGAGGGGCGTTTCATGGAGAAGAACATCACCCTGCGCCTGACGGCGCGGCTGTTTGCGGAGGAAAAATGCTTCGGGCCGGGGGTGGCCCGGCTGCTGGAGGCGGTGGACGAGCTGCACTCCCTGCGCTCGGCGGCCCAGTCCATGAATATGGCGTATTCCAAGGCGTGGGCCATCGTCCACGGGGCGGAGCAGGGCTTCGGCTGCAAGCTGCTGCGCTCTACCATCGGCGGCGCGGGCGGCGGCGGCGCGGTGCTCACCGATGAGGCCCGGCAGATCATGGATGCCTACGGCGAATACTGCCGCCGGCTGAACGAGTACGGACAGGGGCTGTTTCAGGAGCTGTTCGGCTTCTGCGCGAAGAAAAGCTGAATTGTACGGGATAGGAAAAGGACCGCCTCCGGCGGTCCTTTTTTTGCGCTTGCGTTTGCTTTACTTCGCCCGGTCGGCCTCGATGAGCAGCTTCAGGGCCGCCACGCCCACCTGCACGGCGGAGGTAGTGTCCTCGCTCATGTCCTGATCCAGTCCGGCCTTCTCCCGCTCCTGATTCCACACCACGTGGAAGCAGCTGCCGCAGCGGCACTTCAGCGCGTCCGCCACCACGAACAGCGCGGCGGACTCCATCTCGCTGGCCTTGACACCCAGCCGCTTCCAAGCCTCCCACTTGTTCAGCAGCTCGTAGGAAACCGGCATTTTGGCGGGGCTGTGCTGGCCGTAAAACGCATCCTTGCACTGAACAACACCCACCTGGGTGCGCTTGCCCAGCGCCCTGGCCGCCTGCACCAGCGCCGTAGCCACCTCGAAATTGGCCACGGCGGGATACTCGATGGGCGCGTATTCCCGACTGGTGTGCTCAAAGCGGATCGCGCCGGTGGCCACCACCACGTCGCCGCTGCGAACGTCCAGGTCGATGCCGCCGCAGGTACCCACGCGGATGAACGTGTCCGCGCCGATGTTGTGCAGCTCCTCCATGGCGATGGAGGCGGACGGGCCGCCGATGCCGGTGGAGCAGACGGAGACCTTTTCACCCAGCAGCGTGCCGGTGTAGATGGTGTATTCCCGGTTGCTGGAGACGAAATGGGCATCGTCAAACAGCGCGGCGATCTTCTCGCAGCGGCCCGGATCGCCAGGCAGGATGACGTAGCGGCCCACATCGCCCTCCGCGCAGTGGATATGGTACTGTTTTTCCAGCTTTTGCATCGTATATGTCCTCCTTGTTCAGGCTGAAATGCGGTAAGTAAAGAAGATTATACTTCACATGGCGCAAAAAAGCAACGGCGCAAAAGGGAAAATGTGCCGCGGCTACAAATCCCGCCGCCGCAGATACTACATCCGGCGAGACGATCGCACACGGAGGAAAAAGGAGGACAGGAGCATGGCGAAACGTATATTTGCGTGGGCGGCGGCGCTACTGCTGGCGGTGACGCTGACGGCCTGCGGCGATACGGGCAGCACCAAGCCCAACACCAACAAAGATCCCGATACCACGCCGAACGGCAGCGCCAGCGCCCAGCCGGACACCAACGGCACGGAGGATGACGTTATCCCCGGCAACAGCATGAACGGCGGCCACAACACCGACGGCGGCGCAGTCCCCGGCGACGGCCCGGAAAGCGCCCGCGGAGCGCGGACTGTGACACGGGCGCGGGTACCCAGCGAGGCGGCGGCCTTTGACAGCGACTATCAGCAGATGCTGCGGAACGGCAGGGTGACGGACACGGACGGCTTTTTGGATAACGACCGATAGGCATAAAAAAGGAACGTCTCCGACGTTCCTTTTTTATTGTGTATCCCCTTGCATTTTTGGAAAATTGGGATATGATATAGGTGAAAAAATATGAGCTGCCTCGGCGGCGGAGAAAAGAAGGTTTTCACTATGACAAAAATTGACATCGTATCCGGCTTTTTGGGCGCGGGCAAGACGACCCTGATCAAGAAGCTGCTGGCGGAGGCGTTCCAGGGCGAGAAGCTGGTGCTCATCGAGAACGAGTTCGGCGAGATCAGCATCGACGGCGGCTTTCTGAAGGACAGCGGCGTGCAGATCAGCGAGATGTCCTCCGGCTGCATCTGCTGCTCCCTGGTGGGCGACTTCAACAAGGCGCTGAAGGAGGTACATGAGCAGTTCCACCCCGACCGCATCCTCATCGAGCCCTCCGGCGTGGGTAAGCTCAGTGACGTGATCGTGGCGGTGGAGAACACCGTGAAGGACGTGCCGGACATGAAGCTGAACAGCTTCGTCACCGTGGCGGACGCCACCAAGGTAAAGGTATACATGAAGAACTTCGGCGAGTTCTATAACAATCAGATCGAGTCCGCCGGGACGATCATTCTGAGCCGGACGCAGAAGCTGAACCAGGAGAAGCTGGAGGCTGCCGTGGCGCTGCTGCGGGAGAAGAACCCCGATGCCGCCATCCTGACCACCCCCTGGGACGTGCTGGACGGCAAGACCATCCTCAGCGCCGTGGAGAAGGTGTCCCTGGCGGACGAGCTGCTGGAGAAGATGCGGGCCGAGCACGAGGCGGACGCGGCGGAGCATGAGCATGAGCATCATCACCACGACCACGATGAGCATGACCATGACGAGCATGACCACGACCACTGCTGCCATCATCACGACGATGATGACGAGCATGAGCATGAGCACTGCTGCCATCATCATGACCATGACGATGACCACGACCACGAGGAGTACGAGCACCACCATCACCATGACGGCGAGGAGTGCGACGATCCCCATTGCGGCTGCCACCATCACCACCATCACGCCGACGAGGTGTTCACCAGCTGGGGCGTGGAGACGGTAAAGACGTTCACCGAGGCGGATCTGGAGCGTATCCTGTCCGCCCTGGACGGCGGCGAATACGGCGCGATCCTCCGGGCCAAGGGCATCGTCCCCGCCGCCGACGGCGGCCAGTGGCTGCACTTCGACTTCGTGCCCGAGGAGCATCAGGTGCGCCGCGGCCCGGCGGACTACACGGGGCGGCTGTGCGTCATCGGCGCGGAGCTGAAGGAGGACAAGCTGGCGGCGCTGTTCGGCCTGTAAAGCAAGGAGCGACGAAACTGTATGGATATTCCTGTTTATCTTATCGCCGGATTTTTGGACGCCGGCAAGACCGGGTTCATCAACGGCATCCTGCGGGACGGCTTTGCCGCCGAGGACCGCACGCTGCTGCTGCGGTGCGAGGAGGGCGAGACGGACTACGACCCCCGCGTGCTGGACAACGTGTTCACCTACACCATTGACGAGCCGGAGCAGATGACGCCGGACTTCTTCAAGAAGCTGGAGAAGCAGTACCGGCCCAAGCAGGTCATCATCGAGTACAACGGTATGTGGAGCATCGAGCCGCTGTATCGGGAAGGGCTGCCCGCCAACTGGATCTTGTATCAGATCATGTGCCTGGTGGACGCCAACACCTTTGAGATGTATGTGAAGAACATGGGTCAGCTGATGATGGAGAAGATCACCAACGCCGACCTGCTGATCTTCAACCGCTGCAACGAGGCGCTGCGTAAGCAGCTCCGCAGCCGCAACCTGCGGATGGTGAATCGCCGGGCGGACATCTATCTGGAGAACACCGACGGAACGAGCGAGGAGTACGTCACGCCGGAGATGTCGCCCTTTGACCTGAGCGGCGGCAAGCTGGACGTGCCGGACGAGGACTACGGCATCTGGTATGTGGACATGATGGACAACCCCGACCGCTATCAGGGCGTGGAGGTGTCCTTCAAGGCCATCATGTGCCACTCCAAGAAGTTTAAGGGCGTCCACTGCCCGGGGCGGTTCGCCATGGTGTGCTGCGACAAGGATATGCAGTTCCTGGCGCTGGTGTGCCGGGGCGAGGGACTGGAAAACTTCAAGGACAAGGAGTGGGTGAAGATCCACGCCACGGTGAAGAAGGAAAAGTGCGACGCCTATCAGGGCGAAGGCCCGGTGCTGTACGTCAGCAGCATCGCCGCCACCACCAAACCCGACCCGGAAATGGTGTCCTTCTGATAGCACACTGTATAATCTAAATAAAAAATGACGTTCTGTATTCGCAGAACGTCATTTTTTATTGCAGTGTGATCTTTCGGGCGTCCCCGTCCCGCAGGGCTACCACCGTGTCCAGCACGCCGTAGGCGGTGCTGCCGCCGAAGGGGGCGCGGTGCAGCGCCGTGATGACACCGCCGGGGAGAAAGCCCAACTCCCGCAGCCGCCGCAGCATGGCGGGCGGGAAGTCCAGCGCCGCCACACGGCCCTGCTCTCCGGGGGACAGCGTATCTAAAGTCCTCGCCACGGGCAAAGACCTCCTTCTTCTGTACCATCGATCGACAAGGGCAGACCTTATCGATCGATGGTATCTATGCCAGTGTATGCGCCGTCACTTCAGGGTGACACTGTTGTGGAGCACGGCAGCGCTGTAAAGAAACAGCACATCCGCGCCATCGGGAAAGTCCACGAACCGGCCCAGCAGGTCGCTGGCCAGATAGCGGATGTCCACGGCGTACACCGTGCCGTAGCCCTCCGCCAGCAGCGGGATAAGGCTGCTGCCGAAGGAGTCACGGAACACCACCAGGGTGCGGTCGTTTCCCGCCGCCGGGTTCTCGATACGCAGCAGGGACTTGCTGCCGCCCAGGAACAGGTCATAGGGCGCTTTCTGCGCGGCGGCGAAGTTATACACGCCGCCGGTGCTGTCCGTCTCGTAGTCGTAGACGGTGCAGCCCTCCAGCACGCTGTCTGTCAGATAAGACAGGGTATCCGCCGCCAGCGTCTCCGCCGTTTTGCCCCAGTAATTGCCGTGGAACACGCCGGACAGAGCGCAGAGCGTCTCCTCCCGATCCTCCGGCAGTGTTACGCTCAGTGCCTCCGCCAATCCTTGGGCCACCGGCAGCAGACGCTCCTGCCGCCAGTGCAGGTCGGTGCGGTAGTAGTCCTCCAGCGCCAGCAGGGACGCGATGTCCACCGTCTGCACCGGCAGCCGGGCGGCCAGCCAGTCCGCCGTGTCCGCCGCGCCGGCGGGGGCATAGCCCTCCGGCGGCTGGGTGAACTGGGCCTTGTCCGGCACGACGGACAGATAGAAGTGATAGCCGCCATCAGTGAAATACGTGTCGATGAGGTGCTGGAAGCGGTGAGCCGCCAGCTCCAGGGACCTCTCGTCCCAGGGCGCATCTGTGGCGGCGGCATAGCCGTTATAGACGTATACCTCGTTGGCCGCGTCCCGTTGGGGCGAGGTGGGCAGCCGGGCCGCGCCCAGCGCCATCACCGCCGCCAGCAGGAGGAACACGCCTCGCTGCACCATCCTCCGCGTCACAGAATGGCCTCGTCGTAGGTGGCGCTGACGCCGTAGATGCCGTTCAGGTGGGTCATGAAGGTATCTATCAGATCCTCCGCGCCGAAGGCCGCCACCACATACTCATCTACCACGGCCACGACCAGCTTGTCGGGGAAGCCGCACATCCACTGGCGCTGCATGATGTTGTCACGCAGCTGCTGTGCCAGCTCAGCGGTGTCACCGGTGGCGTGGTAGGCAGCGGCGGTGAAGGTGTTGGCGTTCATCATGTGGACAAGGGACGCGGCCTCGTCCACCGCAGCGGTCTCCGGCAGGCCCAGCTCGCTGTCCACCAGCGCACGGTCCTTCAGGTCGAAGACGCCGGGAGCGTCCTCGCGGGTGTTGGCCCCGGAGAAATCACCGCCGACGACGGCAAACTTCTCGTCCTCACCGTAGGTATTCCATACTGTCTCCAGTATGTTCAGGGCGCTGGTGGGCGTTGCGGGCTTGTCGCCGGAATTGTTGTTTTTGCTGCCGCAGGCGGCCAGACTCAGCGCCAGCAGAGCGGCCAGCACAAGGGATACGATCTTTTTCATGGAAATGTCCTCCAAAACTTGAATGTTCCGCGCAGGGAAAAGAAGCGCGGCTGAAGATAAGACGCAGTCGCGCTTTTATTTGTTCCGTGGTAATTGCTGTCAACCCTCGCCTTGGCGTAAAATTCCTCGCCTGGAGGCGTCTTACAGCCAGGTCTGGTCGAAGCCGTAGGGCAGCAGCTCCTTCAGGGCGAACTTCTTGCTCTCACCTTTCTTGTTCAGGCAGATGACGGTCAACTCCGGGGCGAACTCCATCATCACCTGGCGGCACGTGCCGCAGGGCACGCAGTAGTCGTCGCTGCGCCCGGCGATGACGAGGGTGTCGAAGTCCCGGTGTCCCTCGCTGACGGCCTTGAAGATGGCGGTGCGCTCGGCACAGATGGTCGCGCCGTAGGCGGCGTTTTCAATGTTGCAGCCGGTGAACACCGTGCCGTCCTTGCACAATAGCGCCGCACCCACGGGGAAATGGGAATAGGGGACGTAGGCCATGTCCAGCATGGCCACCGCCTTTTGGCAAAGCTCTCGTTCGGTCATGGGAAATTCCTCCTTATAATGGCTTATTTTTGCAGAAATATACCTGTCAGCTCAGCTCGGCAGCGCCGGTGTAGAGCTGGTAATACTTGCCGTGCTGGGCCAGCAGCTCGGCGTGGTCGCCCCGCTCGATGATCTGCCCGTGCTCCAGCACCAAAATGGCCTGGCTGTTGCGGACGGTGGACAGGCGGTGGGCGATAACGAACACGGTACGGCCCTCCATCAGGGAGTCCATGCCACGCTCGATGAGCGTCTCGGTGCGGGTGTCGATGGAGCTGGTGGCCTCGTCCAAAATCAGCACCGGCGGGTCGGACACGGCGGCACGGGCGATGGCCAGGAGCTGGCGCTCACCCTGGCTCAGGCTGCCGCCGTCGCCGGTGATGACCGTGTCGTAGCCCTGGGGCAGGTGGCGGATGAAGGCATCGGCGTTGGCCAGCTTGGCGGCGGCGCGTACCTCCTCATCGGTGGCGTCCAGCTTGCCGTAGCGGATGTTGTCCGTCACCGTGCCGGTGAACAGGTGGGTGTCCTGCAGCACCATGCCCAGCGAACGGCGGAGGGAGCTCTTTTCGATGTCCTTCACGTCGATGCCGTCGTAGGTGATGCGGCCCTCCTGCACATCGTAAAAGCGGTTGATCAGGTTGGTGATGGTGGTCTTGCCCGCGCCGGTAGAGCCTACGAAGGCGATCTTCTGACCGGGCTTTGCGAACAGGGACACATCCCGCAGCACCGTCTTTTCCCCGTCATAGGAGAACGTCACGTGCTCCAGCCGCACGTCGCCCCGCAGCTCCACCAGCGTGCCGTCGGGCTTCTTCCAAGCCCAGTGGCCGGTGCGCTGCGCCGTCTCCGTCAGCGTGTCGCCGTTCTTCTCCACCCGGACGATGACCGTTTTGCCCTCGTCCGTCTCCGCGGGGGCATCCATGACGGCGAAGATGCGCTCCGCGCCGGCGGCTGCCGCCAGCAGCGTGTTCACCTGCTGGCTGATCTGCGCCACCGGCTGGCTGACCTGCTTGACGTACAGCAAATACGCGCCCAGCGAGCCCACATCGAACACGCCGCCGATGGCCAGCAGGCCGCCCACGCAGCAGGTGACGGCGTAGTTGATCTTGCTCAGGTTGCCCATGGCGGGCATCATCATGCCGGCGTAGGCTTGGGCCGCCGTGGCGGCATCGCGGTAGGCGGTGTTCAGCCCGGTGAACTGCCGGATGGCCTCCGGCTCGTGGTTGAAGACCTTGATGACCTTCTGGCCCTCGATCATCTCCTCGATATAGCCGTTCATCGCGCCCAGGGCCGCCTGCTGGCGCTGGAAATTCAAACGGCTGCGCCCGCCGATGACCTTCACCACGCCGCCCATGAGCAGCAGGAACAGGAACGTGATCAGCGTCAGCCACGGGTTCAGCACGAGCATCATCACCACCGTGCCCACGAAGGTCAGTACATTGGAGATGATGCTGGCAAAGCTGCTGTTCAGCATCTCCGACACGGTGTCGATGTCGTTGGTGAACCGGCTCATCAGGTCGCCGGACTGGTGCTGGTCGTAATACTGCACCGGCAGTGCCTGCAAATGGTCGAACAGATCCTGCCGGATGGCCGCCACCGTCCGCTGGGCTACATGGACCATGATGCGGGCGTAGGCAAAGGAGCACAGGGAGCTGAGGGCGAACATCCCGCCCAGCACCACCAGCATTTTTAAAAGTCCCGGAAAGTCGCCGGGGATGATATAGTCGTTGAGCAGGGGCTTGAGCAGGTAGCTTGAGCCCACGCCGGCCGCGCTGCTGACGATCAAACACACCGCCACCAGCACCAGCGCGCCCTTATACCGGCCCACGTAGTGCATGAGCTTGCGGAACGTGCCCTTCATGTCCTTGGGGCGCTGGAAGCCGTGGCCCTGCGGGCCGTGGCCGTGACCGCCCCGGGGTGCGCTTCTTCTGTTCTCAGCCATCAATGCTCACCCCCTCCTGCTGGGATTCGTAGACCTCGCGGTAAATGTCACAATTCTTCATCAGCTGTTCATGCGTACCCAGGCCCACCACGTGGCCGTCGTCCAGCACGATGATGCGGTCGGCATCCATGACGGAGGTGATGCGCTGGGCGATGATGAGCTTGGTGGCGTCCGGCAGCGCCGTTTTCAGCGCAGCGCGGATCTTGGCGTCGGTGGCGGTGTCCACGGCGGAGGTGGAGTCGTCCAGAATCAGCACCTTGGGCCGCCGCAGCAGTGCCCGGGCGATGCACAGGCGCTGCTTCTGCCCGCCGGACACGTTGGCACCGCCCTGCTCGATATAGGTGTCGTAGCCATCGGGCATCTTCTCAATGAACTCGTCGGCGCAGGCCATGCGGCAGGCTTCTTCGATTTCTGCATCGGTGGCGTCCGCCCGACCCCAGCGCAGGTTCTCCCGGATCGTGCCGGAGAACAGCGTGTTCTTTTGCAGCACCATGGCGCACCCATCCCGGAGCGCCTCCATGGTGTACTCCTTCACGTTGTGGCCGCCCACATACACCCCGCCCTCGTTTACCTCGTACAGCCGGGGGATCATGCTCACCAGCGTGGTCTTGGCACTGCCCGTGCCGCCCAGGACGCCCACGGTCATGCCGCTTTCGATGTGCAGGTCGATGTCCGTCAGATTCCAGCCCTCGGCGGTGGGGTGATACTTGAAATACACGTGGTCGAAACGGATGTCGCCGTTTTCCACGGTCAGCGCCCTGTCCGCGCCGCCATCGGTGATCTGCGGCTGCTCGTCCAGCACCTCCACCACGCGCTTGCCGCAGGCGATGGCGCGGGTCAGGATCATCAGCACCATGGACACCATCATCAGCGACATCAGTATCTCGCTGGCGTAGGTGAAGAACGCCATCAGGTCGCCGGAGAGCAGCGTGCCCTCCACCACGTCATGACCGCCCAGCCACATGATGGACACGATAGTGCCGCCCATGAGCATGATCATAATGGGCATGAACGTGACCACGAAGCCGAAGGCCCGCTCGGCGGTGTCGCGCAGCGTATCACTGCGGACGCGGAATTTCTCCTTTTCCTCGTCCTCCCGGACAAAGGATTTTACCACCCGCACGGCGTTCAGGTTCTCCTGCACCACCAGGTTCATGTCGTCGGTGGCGCTTTGCAGCGCCGTGAAAAACGGGCCGACGTAGCGAATGACGATGACCACCGCGATGATCAGCAGCGGGATGACCACCAGGAATACCTGGCTCAGGTCCAGGCTGATCTCCATGGCCTTGATGAGGGCCGTGACCAGCATCACCGGGGCGCGGACACACATCCGCATCCCCATGAACAGCGTCATCTGCACGGAGGAGATGTCGTTGGTCAGCCGGGTGATGAGGCTGGCGGTGGAGAAATGCTCGATATTGGCAAACGAGAACCGCTGCACCTGCTCGTACTCCGCCTGGCGCAGGTTCGCGCCGAAGCCCATGGACGCCTTGGCGGCCAGAGCCGCTGCGCCCACGCCGCACAGCAGCGCCGCGATGGACATGAGGAACATCTTCAGCCCCGTCAGCAGGATGTAGCTCCTGTCGCCGCCGGCGATGCCCACGTCCACGATCTCACTCATAGCCTGGGGCAGCTCCAGCTCCAGCACGGACTCGCCCACGGAGCACAGCACGCCCAGCAGAATAAACAGTCGATAGCCCTTGGTATACCGGGCCAGCTTTTTCAGCATGGATCTATTTCCTCCTCCAGATTGCGGGCCACCCGCAGCAGGAAGCTAAGCAGCTGCTGCTTTTCCTCCTCGGTGAAGTTCCGCTCCAAACGCTGGTTTACCTGCCGCACCACGGCGGTGAACCTGTCATAAAACTGCATTCCCTGCTCCGTCAGCTCCAAAATACGGCAGCGCCCATCGGTCTTGCTGGCCGTCCGCCGCAGCAGCTCCTTTTCCTCCAGCCGGTCCACGATGCCGTTGACGGTGCTGGGCTTTACCATAAGATACCGCTCCAGCGTTTTTTGATTTACCTCGCCCGGCGCATCGTGCAGAAACGTCAGGGTGCGGCACTGCATGGGCGAGACATCGTATTCCCGCAGCAGCCGGTTCATGAATTTGTGGGTCTGGTGGTCGCAGTACCCCAGCAGCATCCCGAAGTGCGCGGGCCGCTCCGTAAGGCAGTCCTTCATGGCAGTCCCTCCTATTCATTTTAATATTTAGTATACGAATTATTAGCGGGCTAAATATTACCACGCAGGGTTTTAGTTGTCAACCCCGCGGCGGCGGTGGGGCTGTAAACAATTTGTGAATTGCCTGTCAGCGCCATTGACTTCCCGCGCCGCGCCCTGTATGATAACCTTGTCCAAAGAAAATGTCTTGAACCATTGTTATTCTCTCTCCTTTTACAAAAAAGAAAGCGGCCTTGATGGCCGCTTTCTTTTTTGCTCCTTATACCATCAGCGGTGTGGCCCGCATATCCCCGCCGGGGCGTTCCAAGCGGGGACAGGCCAGCGCCCGCAGGTCGGCGCACCGGCTCTCCAGCGCCAGCAGCGATGCGGCCTCGCCGCCCAGCGCGGCGGCGTCCGCCGGCTTTGTCAGCACCGGCACGCCGCCACGGCGCATCTGCCGCAGCAGGGCGCGGCCCGTCTCGTTGGCCGCCAGCACCCGCACATACGGCATCCGCGGCGGTACGTCCTCCGGCAGCCCCAGCCACGCGCCCAGCACCATGCGCCGCAGCCGCGCCATGGGATACCGCTTCGTCTTGGCGGCGGCCAGCACCTCCGCCACGGACGTGCCCTCCTGCGCCGCCCGATAGAGCCGGTGGTACAGCCCCTCGCCGCCTTGGTCATACGGTCGCCAGTCCGCCTCTGACATGGTACGCAGCCGGTACAGAATGGCCCGCTCGCACAGCGCCGGGTCGGCGATGCGCCCCGCCTGCACCTCCCGGCGCAGGATGTCCGCCGCGTCGTCGGGCATGAACGCGCAGACCTCCCCCACCGCGCCCTGTCCCAGCAGCGTGCGAAGATGGGACGCGGAGGATGTCCCCGCCTCCGGCGGGCCGTCGTGCCCCGCGCCTATGCGGGGGATGGTCGCGGCGTTCAGGCCGTTTCCCTGCCGGGCTATGGCCCGCAGGTACTCCACCGCCAAAATGTTGTTGGGCTGTGCCAGCAGCGATGCGTCTACGCCGGGCAGCGTCCCCAGCGCCTGCTGCCGTGCGGCGGCGAAGGTAACGCCGTCCTCCTGCCTGTCCCGCAGCGCACGGGTAAACGCGGGACTGTCCAAACCCTCCGCCGCGGCGCGCAGGGCGGCCAGGTCGCCGGACTCCGAGCCGAACAGCAGCGTGTCCACCACCCCGGTCCGGGCCAGCAGCGACACGCCGCCCTCGGCGAACCGCTCCGCCGTGGCCATGGCCCACAGCACCGGCAGCTCCAGCACCAGATCCGCGCCGCACCGAACGGCCATCTCCGCACGGGCCGCCTTGGACACGGCGGCGAAGCTGCCCCGCTGGGTGAAGCTGCCGCTCATGGCGCACACCACGGCGGACGCGCCCATGGCCCGGGCCTGGCCCAGCAGGTGGGCGTGTCCCCGGTGCAGGGGGTCAAATTCGCAGATGATACCGACGTTCATGGCGGCACTCCTCTCGTTTTTTCTCTATTTTACATAGAGGACGGCGGAAATGCAACTTGACATTTCCGCCGCCGTGTATTTACAATGAAGAAAACATAAGAAACGAGGAACTGACTATGCTGACTGGACTGCTGTACGCCATGAAGGGCGAGATCGAGAGCTTGCTGCCGCCGGACGCCGCGCCGGAGCGGACGGAGGCCGGCGTGCTGTTTTACCGCCTGCGTCCCGACCTGGTGGCCTGCTGCGGCGGCGTGGGCAAGGTGAACGCCGCCATGGCCACCCAGCTGTTTATCGACCTGTACCGCCCGGGGCGCATCATCAACGTGGGCGTGGCGGGCTGCTTTGAGAATGTGCCCATCGGCACACTGGTGCTGGCGGAGAAGTTCATGCAGCACGATGTGGACACCACCGGCATCGGCGACCCCATCGGCCTGGTGTCCACGGTGAACCGGGTGGATTTCCCCACTGCCGACCTGGACAAGGCCAGGGCCGCCATGGATAGAGCGGGCTTCCCCTACCGGGTGGGCAGCGTGGCCACCGGCGAATGGTTCGCCACGGAGTGTGACCGGGCGCGCTGGATCGCCGCCACGTTCCACCCCCTGCTCATCGAAATGGAGGGCGGCGCGGCGGCCCAGGTGTGCCTTCGCAACGGCGTGCCGTTCATGGCGCTGAAGTCCGTGTCCGACTGTGTGCTGGAGCACCACGACTTCTACTTCAACTTCCCGCAGGCTATGAAGGACCTGAACCGCGTGGCGCTGGCCCTTGTGGACGGATTGGAGGCGGAATGATGGAGCGTATCGCCAGCTTCACCGTGAACCACGACGTGCTGACGCCGGGTCTGTATCTCAGCCGCCGGGACGGCGATGTGGTCACGTTTGACCTCCGCTTTAAGAAGCCCAACACCGGCGATCTGCTCACCAACTCCGAGATGCACTCCGTGGAGCACGTCATCGCCACGCTGCTCCGCAACTCCGCCTCCAAGGACGCGGTGGTCTATTTCGGCCCGATGGGCTGTCAGACCGGGTTTTATTTCCTTTTTGACGGCGGCAAACTGACCAACGCGCAGGCTGTCGCCCTGCTGCAGGAGGTTTTCGCGGCAGGCGCTGCCTTCGACGGCCCGATGCCCGGCAACAGCACAAGGGAGTGCGGCAACTGCCGCAATCTGGATGTCGCCCTGGCCCGCCGCTACTGCGGGTACTACGCGGCGCTTATCGCCGGCTGGAATGAGGCCAAATTGGCCTATCCCACGGCGGAATGACCCGATTTTACGGATTTTTTCTGTGAAACAGCGCCATTTCCTGTTGACAACGGGGGACGGCGCTGTTATACTTGATAAGCCGCTTTGAATGGGTCAGCAAGCTCCGGCTTTGCCGGACGCCCCCGACAGCGAGTCCGTAATAAAGGAAAGGCAGGTGCAACAACTTATGCAGGCTATTATCGTGACCGGAGGCAAGCAGTACAACGTCAGCGAGGGTGACACTTTGTTCATCGAGAAGCTGGACGTGAACGCCGGCGACGCCGTGGTTTTCGATCAGGTCCTCGCCATCGTGGACGGTGAGAACACCAAGTTCGGCACTCCCGTGGTGGAGGGCGCGAAGGTGGACGCCACTGTCGTGAAGAACGGCAAGGGCAAGAAGATCCGTATCTTCAAGTATACGCCCAAGAAGGGCTACCGCAAACGGCAGGGTCATCGTCAGCCCTACACCAAGGTCGAGATCAACAAGATCACGTTCTGAGGCACGGGACATGACCACCGTTACGTTCCTCACGGAGGAAACGCGCATCGTCGGGTTTGACGCCCGTGGACACAGCGGCTACGCGGAGGCGGGCGAGGACATCGTCTGCGCCGCCGTCACCAGCG
Source organism: uncultured Clostridia bacterium (assembly GCA_945878665.1). Taxonomy (GTDB): domain Bacteria; phylum Bacillota; class Clostridia; order Oscillospirales; family Oscillospiraceae; genus Vescimonas. Next base: position 19,578 of record CAMDUN010000016.1, read on the forward strand.
CCGTGCGTTTGGTGGAGGCCACCGTCAACGACGTGATGGGCCTGTGCGCCGCCGTCAAGGTCAACCCGCAGGACGCGGCGATCTCGCTGCGGCTGCCCGGCGGACTGGAACAGACCGCCGAGAGCACCTGTCAGAATCTGCTGACGGGGCTGATGGTGTACCTGACGCAGCTCCACGACGAATACCCCGACAACATCGAAGTCATGGAGGCGTAAGCCTCCTTCCCCTCGATCATCTTACAGAAAGGATGGTACTTGAAAATGCTGAACATTTCTCTGCAGTTCTTCGCCCATAAAAAAGGTATGGGCTCCACGAAGAATGGCCGTGATTCCGAGTCCAAGCGTCTTGGCCCCAAGCGCGCCGACGGTCAGTTCGTCCTGGCGGGCAACATCCTGGTGCGCCAGCGCGGCACTCACATCCACCCCGGCACGAACGTGGGCAAGGGCACGGATGATACCCTGTTCGCCAAGGCTGACGGCGTCGTCCGCTTTGAGCGTCTGGGTAAGGACCGCAAGCAGGTCTCCGTCTACCCCGCGGAGTAATTTTACAAAAGCAAAAGCGCCTGTCGCCGACAGGCGCTTTTCTTTTGCGCCTGCGGGCATATTCCCCATCCGCTCCGCATGGAATAGAGGAGAGGTGATGCGAAGATGGCAAGGAAGCCTGCGGTGCTGGTATACGGCGTGCAGGGAAGCTGCGAAAACTACCGCCGCGCCCTGGCCGCCGCCGGCATGACGTCCCTTCTCACCCTGGATACCGCCGCTCCGGCGGACGGCCTGCTCCTTCCCGGCGGTGGGGATATTTCCGGGGACACGCTGCCGGACGGGGAGCGGCGGCTTATCGAGCGGTTCGTGTCGGCGGGCCGTCCCGTTTTGGGCATCTGCCGGGGGATGCAGGCGCTGAACGTGTTCTTCGGCGGCACGCTGTACGACCGCATATCCGGCCACCAAGTCCCCGGCGGCGACCTGCTGCACCCCACCTGCGCCGTGGGACTGCTGGCCGGTCTGCTCACCACATCCCCCACCGTCACCAGCAACCACCACCAGGCCGTCCGCACGGTAGGCCGGGAACTGGTGGTGTGTCAGTGGACTGCGGACGGCGTGGCGGAGGGATTGTGCCACCCGTCGCTGCCCATCGTAGGTGTGCAGTACCACCCGGAGCGACAGAGCTTCGGCCTGCTCCGCCCGGACGCGGCGGATGGCGCGCCGCTGTTCCACTGGCTGCGTCAGGCGTGCCAAAAGCGGATGCGGAGGTAAAATATCTTTACAAACGTCCGATTTTTGCTATAATAGTAGGGCTAGGGAAATTTTCACACAAGGAGAACCGATATATGGCCGTTATTGAGTACGACGAATATAAGCAGAAGCTGCTGGCGCTGGAGCCCACCCTGGGCGAGCTGGAGAAGGCGCTGGGTATCCCCAAGGCCCGGGAGGAGCTGGCCGAGCTGCAAAAGGAGACGGAGCAGGAGGGCTTCTGGAACGACCTGGAGCGCAGCCAGCAGGTAAGCCGCCAAGTCAAGCGCCTGGAGAACAAGATCAAGAAGCACGACAAGCTGGTGTCCGAATGGGAGGACACCCTGACCCTGTGCGAGATGGCCCAGGAGGAGGACGATCCCTCCCAGCTGGAGGACGTGTCCTCCGGCTACGAGATGCTGGAAAAGGAGATCAGTGAGCGCCGCCTGGCCGCCCTGCTCTCCGGCGAATACGACGGCAACAACGCCATTCTCACCTTCCACGCCGGCGCAGGCGGCACGGAGGCCCAGGACTGGACGGAGATGCTGTACCGTATGTATACCCGCTGGGCCGAGCGCCACGGCTACACCTATCAGCTCATGGACTACGAGGCCGGCGACGAGGCGGGCATCAAGTCCGCCACCATCCTCATCGAGGGCGAGAACGCCTACGGCTACCTCAAGAGCGAGAACGGCGTCCACCGGCTCGTCCGCGTCAGCCCCTTTGACGCCAACGCCCGCCGTCAGACCAGCTTCGCCGCCCTGGAGGTCATGCCGGAGCTGGACGACGACAGCGAGATCGAGATCCGGCCCGAGGACATTGAGATGCAGGCCTGCCGTTCCTCCGGCGCAGGCGGCCAGCACATCAACAAGACCTCCTCCGCCGTCCGCCTGACCCACCTGCCCACCGGCATCGTGGTGTTCTGCCAAACGGAGCGCAGCCAGTTCCAGAACCGGGACAACGCCATGAAGATGCTGCGTGCCAAGCTGGCGGAGCTGAAGCTCCAGCAGCACGCGGAGAAGATCAGCGACCTGAAGGGCGTGCAGATGAAGATCGAGTGGGGCAGCCAGATCCGCTCCTACGTGTTCATGCCCTACACCCTGGCCAAGGACACCCGCACCGGCTACGAGATGGGCAACATCCAGGCGGTGATGGACGGCGACATCGACGGCTTTATCAACGCCTACCTGACCGCCGCCGCCAACGGCGAGATCAAGAAATAAAAGCAGTAAAGGGCACGGTTTGAACCGTGCCCTTTACTGCTTATTTGTCAGTCCTGCGGAAACCCTTCCTTCATGCGGAAGGTGTACGTGCCCTCGGCGCAGATCGTGCCTGCCTCATCAGTGACCCAGGCCCGCATCACGGTGATGCTGCGGCCCATGCGGATGGCCTGGGCGTGGGAGTAAATCTTTGTTCCGGCGGCGGGGGCGAAGAAGCGCACCTCGCAGTCCACGGTGCGGCACATACTGCCCCGTGAGCAGGCGGCAGCACCGGCCACCTGATCCATCATGGTGGAGTACACGCCGCCGTGGACAATGCCCAGCGGGTTCAGGTGGGCGTCGGTCAGGTCGGCCTCGCCCTGGGCGCAGCCGTCACCCACCGAGGTGACGCGCAGGCCGTTGACGGCGGTGAATGTGCCGGGCCGGTTGGCCCGCTGCAAAAGCGTTTCGTAAAGCTCAGTTTTTTCCTGTGGTGTCATGAGGTCGGCTCCTCTGCGGTGTTGTCGGTAAGGGGGACCATCTCACCCAGCACCACGTAGCGGTAGTTGGCCGCCTCGTAGGAGCAGGTGCACAGCGTCATGATCTGGCCGGAGGGCACGCCCTTGCCGGAGTAGAATGTGGAATCGTTGATAAAGCGCTGGAGCTGGGACGTGCTGAGGCTGGTGCTGAACACCTCGTGCTCACCGGGCACGATAATACCGGCGAACAGATCCACCCGGTAGTTGCCGTTGTTGGTGTAGACGTAGTAATAGGGATGGGCATCATAGTACCACTGCTGCTTATAGTTGGAGATGGAGGCGAACATCGAGCCGTCGGCCATGTGGTGGCCGTAGAGCACGTTATTCTGCCCGGAGAAGTCGCTGGGCACGCGGGCGTCCAGGAAGATCGTGCCGTACTCACTGTAATTGCCGTACAGGTCGTGGTGCAGATAGTATTCGTTGTTGCCGTCGTAGGCGATGGGATAGCTGATGGGCGTGCCGGGGCTATACACGTAGCCGATGATGTCGTTATAGTGGGACTGCCACCAGGCCAGGTCGATGCCCACCGGGCCGTTGAGCCGGTCCAGCTCCTCCTGAAGCTGCTGGTGCAGGTCGTCCAGCAGCGCGGTGTCCGGCACGGCTGCGGCGGCCACGGCATCCGCGGCGGCGGACAGCTGCTGAGCGGCGGCAGGGACGACGGAGGGCGCGGCGGTGCGGGGCTGGGGCGCGGCGGAGATGGTGGACAGGTACAGCAGTGCGCCGGCGGCCAGGGCCGCCACGGCGGCGAGAATACGGTTTTTCATACGGGGTTCTCCCTCTCTGTCTCTATTTGGAAAACACAACGCTGTTATTATACGTGCTTCCGCGCCCCGCCGTCAAGGTATTAAGCGAAAAAGAAACCGCCTTGCGGCGGTTTCTTTCAGCTTGTCGATAAACATTCTCCATACGATAAGCAGTTCATCTACGCAGGGGGAGCTCGAGGGGGCAAAGCCCGCCTCGAATAAGATCAAATGTCGCGCAAAGCCTTGCCTTGCAAGGCGTGCGTGGAGCGAAGCGACTATTTTCGTGCCGCAAGGCGGCACAAAAATAACGACATTATTTCAGGCTGCCGAAAAAGCCGGAGGCTTTTCCGACAGCCTGAAAGAAACCGCCTTGCGGCGGTTTCTTTCTTGCTTTTAGGGTCTTACGGCTTATTTGTCGTACATCTCGATGAGCTTCAGCAGATGCTCGTAGCGGGCCTTGGCCTCGTCCTCGTTGCGCTTGAAGAGCACTTCGGCGCGCTCGGGGAACTCGCGGGTCAGGCGGGAGTAGCGGGCCTCGTTCATCAGGAAGTCCTGATAGCCGCCGGCGGGGGCTTTGGAGTCCAGGGTGAACTTCTTCTCGCCCTCGGGGTTGTAGCGGAACAGATTCCAGTAGCCGCAGTCCACAGCCTTCTTCATTTCCTTCTGGCAGTTCATCATGCCGCCCTTGATGGAGTGCATCTCGCAGGGGCTGTAGCCGATGATCAGGGACGGGCCGTGATAGGCCTCGGCCTCGGTGATGGCCTTGATGGTCTGCGCGGGGTTGGCGCCCATGGCCACCTGGGCCACGTACACATAGCCGTACTGCATGGCGATCTCAGACAGGCTCTTCTTCTTGATCTCCTTACCGGCGGCGGCAAACTGTGCCACCTGACCGATGTTGGAGGCCTTGGACGCCTGTCCGCCGGTGTTGGAGTACACCTCGGTGTCGAACACGAAGATGTTCACATCCTGCTTGGAGGCGATGACGTGATCCAGTCCGCCGTAGCCGATGTCATAGGCCCAGCCGTCGCCGCCGAAGATCCACATGGACTTCTTGGCCAGGTATTCCTTCTTGCTCAGGATGTCGGCGGCCAGGGTGCAGGCCTCGCAGCCGCAGTAGGGGATGCCCTTGGCCAGCTTGTCCTCCTCGATGGCGATCATGTCCTTGACCTTCTCGCCGAACATCTCCTTGGCCTTCTCGCTCTTGAAGAACGCCAAAGACTCCTCGGTGGTGGCGATGTTCTCCTCCAAAGCCTTGACGTAGGCCTTGGCGGGCTCGGCGTTGGCCGTGCCGTCATCCATGGTATCCAACCACGCCTGGGCGGCGGCCTTCAGCTCGGGACGGGCATAGTCCAGGGCGATGAGGCGGCGGCTCTCGTCGGCCAGATCCTCGCGGATCTTGTTCTGACCCACGAACATACCCAGGCCGTGCTCCGCGTTGTCCTCGAACAGGGAGTTGCACCACGCCGGGCCGTGACCGGCCTTATTGGTGCAGTAGGGAGAGGTGGCCGCAGGACCGCCCCAGATGGAGGAGCAGCCGGTGGCGTTGGAGATATACATATGGTCGCCGAACAGCTGGGTGACGAGACGGGCATAGCTGGTCTCGGCGCAGCCGGCGCAAGAGCCGGAGAACTCCAGCATGGGCTGCTTGAACTGGCTGCCCTTGACGGTGTTGTCCTGCATATCCTTCTTCTCGGACACCTCGGCCACGCAGTAGTCGAACACATCCTGCTGCTTCAGCTCGCTCTCCTGGGCCACCATGGTCAGCGCGTTGACGGGACAAGCGCCGATGCAGACGCCGCAGCCCATGCAGTCCAGCGGGCTGATGGCCATAGTGAACTGATACACGCCCTTGCCCTTGCCGGCCTTCACGTCCACGATCTTGGCGGCCTCGGGGGCGTTCTTGGCCTCGTCGGCGGTCAGCGCGAAGGGACGGATGGTGGCGTGGGGGCAGACGTAGGCGCACTGGTTGCACTGGATGCACTTTTCGGCGTCCCAGGTGGGAACGGACACGGCCACGCCGCGCTTCTCATAGGCGGCAGCGCCCAGCTCGAACTGGCCGTCCACATGATCCACGAAGGCGGAGACGGGCAGGCTGTCGCCGTCCATCTTGCCCACGGGCTCAAGGATGTCCTTCACCATCTTCACCAGCTCGGGCTTGCCCTTGAGCTGCTTGGCGGGCTTATTATCCACGGCGTTAGCCCAGTCGGCGGGCACGTCGATCTTCTTATAGGCGGTAGCGCCCAGGTCGATGGCCTTGTAGTTCATGTCCACGATGTCCTGGCCCTTCTTCAGGTAGGATGCCTTGGCCTTCTCCTTCATGTAGGTGATGGCCTCCTCCTCCGGCATGACCTTGGCCAGGGAGAAGAACGCGGACTGGAGGATGGTGTTGTTGCGCTTGCCCATACCGATCTCGATGGCCAGGTCGATGGCGTCGATGGTATAGAGCTGGATGTTGTTCTGGGCGATGTAGCGCTTGGACGCGGCGTCCATGTGGTGGTTCAGCTCGTCGAAGTCCCACTGGCAGTTGATCATATACACGCCGCCGGGCTTGACATCCTGCACCATCTTGAAGCCCTTGGTCACATAGCTGGGGTTGTGGCAGGCCACGAAGTCGGCCTTGTTGATATAATACGGGCTGCGGATGGGCTTGTCGCCGAAGCGCAGGTGGCTGATGGTCACGCCGCCGGTCTTCTTGGAGTCGTACTGGAAGTACGCCTGGACGTACTTGTCGGTGTGGTCGCCGATGATCTTGATGGAGTTCTTGTTCGCGCCCACCGTACCGTCGCCGCCAAGACCCCAGAACTTGCACTCGATGGTGCCTTCCGCGGCGGTGTTGGGACAGTTCTTATCCTCAGGCAGGGACAGGCCGGTCACGTCGTCCACGATGCCGATGGTGAACTGGCGCTTCATCTCATCCTTCTTCAGCTCACTGTACACGGCGAACACGGAGGCGGGAGGCGTATCCTTGCTGCCCAGGCCGTAGCGGCCACCGATGACCTTGATGTCGTTCCAGCCGGCGTTGGCCAGGGCGGTGACAACATCCTGATACAGAGGCTCGCCCTGAGAGCCGGGCTCTTTGGTGCGGTCCAGCACGGCGATCTTCTGCACGGAGGCAGGCAGGGCCTCGATGAGCTTCTCGGAGGCGAAGGGGCGGAACAGGCGCACCTTGACCAGGCCCACCTTCTCGCCGTGGGCGTTCAGGTAGTCGATGACCTCCTCGGCCACATCGCAGATAGAGCCCATGGCGATGATGACACGGTCGGCCTCAGGATGGCCGTAGTAGTTGAACAGCTTATAATCCGTGCCCAGCTTGGCGTTGATCTTGTCCATATACTGCTCGACCACGGCGGGCAGCTCGGCGTAGTACTTGTTGCAGGCCTCGCGGTGCTGGAAGAAGATGTCGCCGTTCTCATGGCTACCGCGCATGTGGGGATGCTCCGGGTTCAGCGCGTGCTTGCGGAACTCGGCCACGGCGTCCATGTCGCACATATCCTTCAGGTCTTCATAGTCCCACACGGCGATCTTCTGGATCTCGTGGGAGGTACGGAAGCCGTCAAAGAAGTTGATGAAGGGCACTTTGCCGGTCAGGGCGGCCAGGTGTGCCACCGGACTCAGGTCCATGACCTCCTGCACGTTGCCCTCGCACAGCATGGCAAAGCCGGTCTGGCGGCAGGCCATCACGTCGGAGTGGTCGCCGAAGATGTTCAGGGACTGGGTGGACACGGTGCGGGCGGAGACGTGGAACACGCAGGGCAGCTGCTCCGCCGCGATCTTATACATATTGGGGATCATCAGCAGCAGACCCTGGGACGCGGTGTAGGTGGTGGTCAGCGCGCCCGCGCCCAAAGAGCCGTGGACAGCGCCGGCTGCGCCGGCCTCGGACTGCATCTCCACGACCTTGACCTTCGTGCCGAAGATGTTCTTCTGCCCGTTGGCGCTCCACTGGTCCACAAAGTCGGCCATGGGGCTGGAGGGCGTGATGGGGTAGATGGCAGCGACCTCGGAAAACGCATAGCTGACGTGCGCCGCCGCGTTGTTGCCATCCATGGACTTCATTTTTCTTACCATAATGAGCCTCCTTACATTATATAATTCCATGTTTTGGGGCATATTTTGCCTGTTTGTATGGAACGTTAGGCATCGTCATAGTAGCACAAATACACGCCGGTGTAAACCCACATTTTCGTTATTTCTGCCGTGAAAAAATTTTTTAGCACCATGCACAAAAATTCTCACGCCCACCGCGGCGCGTAGGGTCACTCCGCGCAAAAACGCCGCAACTTTTTCCGAAAAACGGCTATTCACGCGGCGATTTTTATGGTATGATGAGCTGTACGATAAAAATGGGAGGTGCGGCCCATGATGGTAACGGTGCGCTCGCTGGGCCTGACGGGCATCAGCGGCTACGAGGTGTCGGTGGAGTGTTTCCTGTCCGGCGGACTGCCGGGCTTCGATGTGGTGGGTCTGCCGGACACGGCGGTGAAGGAATCCCGTGAGCGGGTGCGTGCGGCGGTAAAGAACTGCGGCGCGAAGTTCCCCGTCAGCCGCATCACCGTGAACCTCGCCCCCGCCCGGCTTCGGAAGGAGGGCACGGTGTACGACCTGCCCATCCTGCTGGGTATTTTGGCAGCGGCGGAGGAGCTGAAGCCCCTGCCGGCGGACGCGGCGTTTTTGGGTGAGCTGAGCCTCAGCGGCGCGCTGCGCCCCGTCACCGGCGTGCTGCCCATGGCGCTGACCGCCGCCCGGCTGGGCATCAAAACGCTGTTCGTTCCCGCTGCCAACGCCGCCGAGGCCACGCTGGCCGACGGCGTGACGGTATACGGCGTGGAGACGGTGGGCCAGCTCATCGCCCACCTGACGGGGCAGAAGGCCATGCAGCCCGCGCCCCGCTGGATGCCGGTACACCAGCCCCGCCCCATGCCGGACTTTGCCGATGTGATGGGCCAGGAGAACGTGAAGCGCGGGCTGGAGATCGCCGCCGCCGGCGGCCACAACGTGCTGCTGGTGGGGTCGCCCGGCGCGGGCAAATCCATGCTGGCCCGGCGCGTCCCCTCCATCCTGCCGGACATGACCCGCGAGGAGGCGCTGCAAACCACGGAGATCTACTCCGTGGCGGGCATGACCGACCCATCCCACCCGCTGGTGGACGCCCGACCCTTCCGCAGCCCCCACCACACTGCGTCCACCGTGTCGCTGTCCGGCGGCGGCAGTGTGCCCCGGCCCGGTGAAATATCCCTGGCCCACAACGGGGTGCTGTTTTTGGACGAGCTGCCGGAGTTCGACAAGTCCACGCTGGAGACTTTGCGCCAGCCGCTGGAGGACGGATTCGTCACCATCACCCGTGCCGCCGGAACGCTGACGCTGCCCAGCCGGTTCATGCTGGTGTGCGCCATGAACCCCTGCCGCTGCGGCTGGTATGGCCATCCCAGCGGACGCTGCACCTGCTCGGAGAGCCAGGTGGAGCAGTATATGCGCCGCATCTCCGGGCCGCTGCTGGACCGCATCGATATGCACATCGAGGTGCCGTCGGTGGAGTACGAGGCCATGCGCCGCCGGGAAACGCCGGAAAGCTCCGAGGCGGTGCGCCAGCGGGTCAACGCGGCCCGTGAGATACAGAAGCGCCGCTTCGCCGGAACGGATGTCTCCTGCAACGCCTACATGACGCCGCCCATGGTGGGCCGATACTGCGCCCTGGACGAGGCCGGCGAAAAGCTGATGCAGGGCGCGTTTGAGCGGCTGGGCCTGACGGGCCGCAGCCACGACCGTATTTTACGCATGGCCCGCACCATCGCCGACCTGGAGGGCGCGGAAAGCATCTCCGCCGCCCATCTGGCGGAGGCCATACAGTTCCGCAGCAGCGGTATCCTGAAATGAGGAGCAGTCTATGAACATCCCCGCCTTTTTGGTCTACTGCGCCATTATAGCCGTGACCCCCGGCCCCAACACCCTGATGAGCCTGTACCTGGGCGCCTCGGGCGGCTCCCGCTTCTGGCGGTTCTTCGCCGGCAGCATGACCGGGCTTCTCGTCAAGTGCGCCCTGTGCGGCCTTCTGAATGTGCTGCTGTCGGAAAAGATCCCGGCGCTGGTGCCGTATCTCAAGTGGCTGGGCGCCCTGTATATGCTCTATCTGGCCTTCGGCATGGTGCGCAGCGGCCTGAAGCCCGCCGGGGACGACCAGCGCTCCGGCGAGGGCAGCTTCCAGAGCGGCATCCTGCTGCAGGTCCTGAACGTGAAAAGCTGGGTGGCGGCGCTGAGCATCTTTTCCGTGTACGTCATCCCCTTTACCACCGCCGTCGGCGCCATGCTGCTGGCGGCATTGACCTTCACCCTTTTCTGCGCACTGGCATGTCTGCTGTGGTTTGGCTGCGGCGCGGCCATCCAGCGCCTCTACCGCCGCTTCCGCCTGCCGGTGAGCATCGTGCTGGCGGCCACGCTGGTGCTATGCGCCTGGAGCGCGGTAAAATAAAACGACAAGTAAAACAACAAGGAGAAACCATTCCATGCACGAGATCATCCTGTGCAAGCTGGGCGAGGTCGTTCTGAAGGGCCTGAACCGCCGCAGCTTTGAAATGAAGCTCATGAGCAACATCCGCCGCCGCACCCAGCGGTTCGGCAAATTCAAAATTTACTCCCGCCAGTCCACCATCTACGTTGAACCGGCGGAGGAGACCTGCGACATCGCCGGGGCGTACAACGCCTGCAAGCAGGTGTTCGGCATCATCGCCATCACCCGCGCCCTGCCCTGCGAAAAATCCAAGGAGGCCATCTTCCAGACCGCCAAGACGTACTTGGCCGACGCGCTGACCGAGGCCAAGTCCTTCAAGGTGGAGAGCAAGCGGGCGGACAAGTCCTTCCCCATGGGCAGCATCCAGCTGAGCCAGTGGGTGGGCGGCGCGCTCCACGACGCCTTCCCCCACCTGAAGGTGGACGTCCACCACCCGGAGCTGACGGTGTTCGTGGAGGTGCGGGAGGACGCGGCCTACGTCCACGGCCCGGCGGAATCCGCCGCCGGCGGTCTGCCCCTCGGCATGGGCGGCCACGCGGTGAGCCTGCTGTCCGGCGGTATCGACAGCCCTGTGTCCAGCTACATGATCGCCAAGCGCGGCGTGCAGCTGGAGATGATCCACTTCGCCTCCCCTCCCTACACCAGCGAGCTGGCCCGGGAGAAGGTGCTGCGGCTGGCCCAGGAGCTGACGCCCTGGTGCGGGCGGCTGGCGGTGTTCATCATCCCGTTTACCGAAATTCAGGAGGAGATACGCCGCAAGTGCCCGGAGGATCACTTCACCCTCATTATGCGGCGGTTCATGATGCGTTTGGCCAACCAGCTGGCGCTGGAGCTGCGCTGCCGCGCCCTTGTCACCGGCGAGAATCTGGGGCAGGTGGCCAGTCAGACCATGCAGGCGCTGGCCGTCAGCGAGGACGTGACCACCATGCCGGTGCTGCGTCCCCTTATCGGCCTGGACAAGGAGGAGATCGTGAAGATCGCCCGTAAGATCGGCACGTTCGACACGTCCATCCTCCCCTATGAGGACTGCTGCACCGTGTTCACCCCCCGCCATCCCAAGACGAAGCCCAACGTGGAGGAGGTGCGGGAGTACGAGAGTGCGCTGGACGTGGAGGGCCTGTGCCGCCGCGCCATGGAGAACCGGGAGATGATCCGGGTCAAGCCGGAGGTGTGACCATGCAGACAAGCATCGCCGCGGAGGTCCTCCAGCTGTGCCGGGAGCGGGGGCTGACGCTGGCCGCCGCCGAGAGCTGCACCGGCGGACTCATCGCCAAGGAGCTGACGGACATCCCCGGCGCGTCTCAGGTGTTCCTGGGCGGGGTGGTCAGCTATACCAACCACGTAAAGGAGCAGGTGCTGCGCGTGCCCGCCGCCCTGCTGGAGCGCTGCGGCGCGGTGTCCGCCCCGGTGGCCCGCGCCATGGCCCTGGGCGCACGGGTGCTCACCGGCGCTGACCTGGCGCTGTCCGTCACCGGCCTGGCCGGGCCGGACGGCGACGACCGGGGCAACCCGGTGGGCACGGTGTTCACGGCGCTGGCCGCGCCGGAGGGCGTTTTCGTGGAGCAGCTGGCCCTGGGCGGCGACCGGGCGCAGATACGCGCCCTGTCCGCCCATCACGCGCTGGATATGGCGCGCCGCTATCTCACCCATCAAATGACAGAAGGAGAATGACCCATGGCGAAGAACAACTACAAGATGAACGTAAACCAGTACGCCAATCAGGAGGAGTCCATCCGCAAGGCCAAGGGCAACCCCAACAAGAACGTGCATCACAAGAAGAAGAACTCCAACTACGGCGGCTCGGCCACCGGCGCGTATATGGCGCAGAAGGTGGTGGAAAAGGTCAACAAGCAGGAGCGGGTCAAGCTGCCCAAGTGGCTGAATATCACGCTCATCACCCTGTTCGCCGCCATTATCATCACCCTGATCCTGCGCCTGACGGTGTATCAGGACAGTGCGTTCCTCACCCACCTGTCCTCCCTGCTGCTGGGCCTGGCCTGCGGCGCGCTGTTCTATATCCGCAAGTACAAGCACACGCAGAAAACCAGCGCCCTGTACTCCATCATCACCATCGTGCTGGTGGTCATGTGCGTGCTGTACGTCACCTTCGGCACACTGGGCCTGCTGGGCTTTTTGGACTGAAATGCAAAAAACCGTTCCGCGAGGAACGGTTTTTTCGCATTTTCCTCCTGTTCGACCGTATTTTTCCGTAAAAACACTTGCGTCTCCCCGCTTTTTGTGGTACACTCCCCTTGTAAGTAAGGTATTGACTGGGAGTGGACGACGGTGTCCGCTCTTTTTGTTGGGCATTTTTGATTTGTTAAAACAGGAGGAAGCGCCCGTGAAAAAGATCACCGATGTGGTGTGGGAGCTGGCCGAGCCTGCGGTGCAGGCCCAGGGCTGCCGCATCTGGGACGTGGAATACGTCCGGGAGGCCGGGCAGTGGTATCTGCGGCTGTATCTGGACAAGGACGGCGGTGTGGACATACTGGACTGCGAGGCCATCAGCCGCCAGGTCAGCGACCTGCTGGACGAGGCCGACCCCATCGAGAGCAGCTACGTGTTCGAGGTGGGCTCTGCCGGGCTGGAGCGGCAGCTCAAGCGCCCGTCGGACTTTCAGCAGTTTATGGGCAGCCCGGTGCTGGTAAAAACGTACCAGCCCAAGGACGGGCGCAAGGAGTTCGCCGGCACGCTGGCGGGCTATGAGGATGGCGCGGTGCTGCTGGATATGGGCGGCGAGACGCTGCGCTTTGAGAAGAACGAGACGGCGCTGGTGCGCCTGCGGGTAGAATTTTGACGAACGGTCGAATATCGGATAAGGAGAAATATCATGAAGTGTGATGAAATTTTTGCGGCGCTGGCCATGCTGGAGAAGGAACGCGGCATCCCCCAGAGCTTTATGATGGGCAAGATCATCCAGGCCCTGACCACCGCCTACAAGCGCGACCACGAGGGCGTGGAAAACGTGATCGTGGACGTGGACGAGGAGAAGAAGGACCTGAAGATGTACGTCCAGAAGGACATCGTGGAGGAGGTGGAGAACCCCGCCTCTCAGATCTCCCTGGAGGAGGCCAAGCGCATCTCCGCCAAGAACGAGCTGGGCGGCGTGGTGAACTTCCCCGTGGAGAGCGTGGAGTTTGGCCGCATCGCCGCCGGCAACGGCAAGCAGGTCATCATCCAGGGCCTGCGCGAGGCCGAGCACGGCATGATCTACGACGAGTGGGGCAGCAAGCAGCACGAGATCCTCACCGGCACGGTGAGCCGCATCGATCCCCGCACCGGCAACATCACCCTGCGTATCGGCACGGGCACGGAGGCCACCGATGCCATCCTCACCCTCAACGAGCAAGTTCCCGGCGAGGAGCTGAAGGAGGGTCAGATGGTCAAGGTCTACCTGGTGGAGGTGCGCCGCAGCACCCGCGGCCCGCAGGTACTCATCTCCCGCACCCATCCCGGCCTGGTAAAGCGCCTGTTCGAGCTGGAAGTGCCGGAGATCTTCGACGGCACGGTGGAGATCCGCTCCATCGCCCGCGAGGCGGGCAACCGCACGAAGATGGCCGTGTACTCCGCCGACGAGAACATCGATCCCATCGGCGCGTGTGTCGGCCCTCGCGGCCAGCGCGTCAACGCCATCGTGGAGGAGCTGCGGGGCGAGAAGATCGACATCATCAAATACAGCGACGACCCCGCTGAGTTTATCGCCGCGGCCCTCGCCCCGGCGGAGGTCATCAGCGTCAAGCTGGGTGACGAGGGCAAGGTCTGCCGCGTCACCGTGCCGGACGACCAGCTCAGCCTGGCCATCGGCAAGGAGGGGCAGAACGCCCGCCTGGCCGCCCGGCTCACCGGCTATAAGATCGACATCAAGGCCGCCGGCTACACCGGCGAATAACCATACACGAGAGGAGGCGGCAGCCGTGCAGAAGCCACGGAAGATCCCCCAGCGGCAGTGCGTGGGCTGCCGCGAGATGAAGGACAAGAAGGCGCTGCTGCGTATCGTCAAAACGCCGGAGGGCGACATCCTGCTGGATGCCACCGGCAAGAAGTCAGGCCGCGGCGCGTATGTGTGTCCCGACCCGGCGTGTTTGAAAAAAGCGCGGAAGAGCCGCGCACTGGAGCGTGCCTTCGACACCGCCATCCCGGCGGAGGTCTACGACGCGCTGGAAGGGCAGATGGGTGCGCTATGACGGAGCATATTTTATCCACGCTGGGCCTGGCCCTGCGGGCCGGCAGCGTGGCCGTGGGCGAAGAGCCTGTGGGCGCGGCGGCCCGTGCCAAGAAGGCCCGCGTCATCTTCACGGCGCAGGACGCGGCAGCGTCCTCCGTCCGGCGGGCCAACAGTTTCGCCCGTGCCGGCAGCTGCCTGTGCCTGACCGTTCCGGCGGACAAGGACGCATTGGGCCGGGCGCTGGGCCGCACCAGCTGCGCCATGTGCGCCGTGACGGACATCGGCTTCGCCCAGTCCCTGGTGCAGAAGCTGGCCGCCGCCGACCCGGCGCAGTACGCCCCGGCAGCCGAGGCGCTGGCCGTAAAGGCCAAGCGGGCACGGGAGCGCAAGGACGAGCAGCTCCGGCACGAGAAGAACCTGCGCCGGGGCAAGCACCGCACCCACGAGGAGAACCCCGCTCCGCCGGCGGAAGCGCCCCAGCCTCCCCGGGAGGAGAAAAAACGTCCCAGCCGCCCGCCGCGAGAGCAGCGCAAGCGGACAAGAAGCGCGCCCACGGGGCGCTACGACAACGCCCTGCCGGTGAAAAAGGGCAAGGGCAGCCCCCGCAAGGGCGGCAAGTAAGACAGGAAACACGGCGCGCCGCCCGCGGCGCGATCACTAAGATGGAGGTGGCTTTGTTTGGCGACGATCGGAAACAAATACAGAGTGCATGAGGTGGCGAAGGATTTCGGGGTGTCCACGAAGGAGATCACGGAGATCCTGACAAAATACGCCGAAACGCCCAAAAATCACATGCAGGTGCTGGAGGATCGTGAGCTGAGCCTCATCTTCGAGTATCTGACCCAGCACAACCCGGTGTCCAGCATCGCGGTGATCTTCGCCGAGGGCGCAAAGCCCGAGGAGAAGAATGCCGAGCCTGCCAAGCCGGAGCAGAAGCCCCAGCAGGCCGCCGCCGGTGCAAAGCCCCAGCAGGCCGCCCCCGGCGCAAAGCCCCAGCAGAGCGCCCCGCAGCAGCCCGCCAAGCCGGAGCAGAAGCCCCAGCAGCCCATGTCCCGCGTGCCGCAGAAGCAGGTGGTGGACACCCGCAAGGCCACCAACGTGAACCTGGACAAATACGACGAAAAGCTCCAGGACATGGCCGATGCCCGCACCGGCGGCAAGCGGGAGCAGCAAGCTCCCCAGGGCAAGGAGAAGTTCCGCAACAAGCAGCGCCGGGACAACAATTTCGCCAGCAACAAGCGCAAGCAGGAGGAGGCCGACCGTCTCCGCAAGCTGCGTTTGGAGGTCATCAAAAAGACCCCTGTTACCGTGCAGATCCCCGACGAGATCTCCGTGGGTGAGCTGGCCAGCCGCATGAAAAAGACCGGCGCAGAGGTGGTCAAGTGCCTGATGAAGAACGGCGTTATGGCCTCCCTGAGCCAGATGATCGACTTCGATACCGCCGCCATCATCGCCGAGGAGCTGGGCTGCAAGGTGGAGAAGGAAGTGGTGGTCACCATCGAGGAGCGCCTCATCGACGACCATCAGGACACCGACGAGGATCTCGTCCCCCGCGCTCCCGTGGTGGTGGTCATGGGCCACGTGGACCACGGCAAGACCTCCCTGCTGGACTATATCCGCAACGCCCACGTGGCCAGCGGCGAGGCCGGCGGCATCACCCAGCACATCGGCGCGTATCAGGTGGAGATCCACGGCAAGCCCATCACGTTCCTGGATACCCCCGGCCACGAGGCCTTTACCTCCATGCGCGCCCGCGGCGCGATGGTCACGGACATCGCCATCCTGGTGGTGGCCGCCGAGGACGGCATCATGCCTCAGACCGTGGAGTCCATCAACCACGCCAAGGCCGCCGGTATCCCCATCATCGTGGCCATCAACAAGATGGATAAGCCCGAGGCCAACCCCGAGCGCATCAAGCAGCAGCTCACCGAGTACGGCCTGGTGTGCGAGGAGTGGGGCGGCGACACCATCGTGTGCCCCATCTCCGCCAAGACCGGCATGGGCGTGGAAAACCTGCTGGAGATGCTCACCCTCACCGCTGAGGTCAGTGAGCTGAAGGCCAACCCCAACCGCGCCGCCCAGGGCACGGTCATCGAGGCCCGTCTGGACAAGGGCCGCGGCCCGGTGGCCACGCTGCTGGTGCAGAACGGCACGCTCCACCAGGGCGACATCATCATCGCCGGTACGTCCGTGGGCCGCGTCCGCGCCATGGTCAACGACAAGGGTCAGCGCATCACCGATGCCGGGCCCAGCGTGCCCGTGGAGATCACCGGCCTGAGCGAAGCCCCCTCCGCCGGCGCGACGTTCAACGCCGTGGCCGATGAGAAGCTGGCCCGTGAGCTGGTGGAGCAGCGCAAGGCCGAGGAGAAGGCCAAGGCCAACGCCCCTGTCACCAAGGTCTCCCTGGAGGATCTGTTCAGTCAGATCCAGGCCGGCGAGATGAAGAATCTGAACCTGATCGTCAAGGCCGACGTGCAGGGCAGCGTGGAGGCTGTGAAGGCTTCCCTGGAGAAGCTGAGCAACGAGGAGGTCCGCGTCCGTGTCATCCACGGCGGCGTCGGCGCGATCAACGAGTCCGACGTGATGCTGGCCGCCACGTCCCAGGCCATCATCGTGGGCTTCAACGTCCGTCCCGACGCGGCGGCCCGCGACAGCGCCGCCCGCGCCAACGTGGATATGCGGATGTACCGCGTGATCTACGATGCCATCAACGAGATCGAGGCCGCCATGAAGGGTATGCTCGCTCCCAAGTTCCGGGAGGTGCTGCTGGGTCATGCCGAGGTGCGTCAGACCTACAAGGTCTCCGGCGTGGGCACGGTGGCCGGCTGCTACGTGCAGGACGGCAAGCTCCAGCGCAAGGACTGCCAGGTGCGTCTCGTCCGGGACGGCATCGTCATCCACGAGGGCGTGCTGGCCTCCCTCCAGCGGTTCAAGGACTCCGTCAAGGAGGTCGTGGCCGGCTACGAGTGCGGCCTGAGCATCGAGAAGTTCAACGACATCAAGGAAGGCGACATCGTGGAAGCCTTCACCATGGAGCAGATAGAAGTCTGATACCTGCGGGGCGGGCGCAACGCCCGCCCCGTTTTTCTTAGGAAAGGAGCGATGTACTATGGCATCCAACCGCATTGGCCGCATCAATGAGGAGATCCGCAAGGAGCTCAGTGCCCTGCTGCGGACGGTGAAAGACCCCCGCGTGTCCGAGGGGATGCTCACCATCACCCATGTGGACACCACCAGCGACCTGCGCTACGCCCGTGTCTATATCAGCGCCCTGCGCTGCGATGACGAAAAGGCGCTGCTGACGGGTCTGAAGTCTGCCTCCGGCTACCTGCGCCACCAGTTGGGGCAGGCCATCGACCTGCGCTACACGCCGGAGCTGCAATTCTTCATGGACGACTCCATCGCCCACGGCGCGCATATTCTGGACCTTCTGAACCACGTCAAGCCCGCCAACCCCGCCAACGCGGACATCGTGCTGCCGGAGGATAAGGAATGAACGGGCGCTTGACGGTGCAGGAGGCGGCGGCGCGGCTGCGGCAGATGAACAACGTGCTGCTGCTGACCCATGTGCGCCCCGACGGCGACACCATCGGCTCTGCCGCCGCGCTGTGTCAGGCTCTGCGGTATATGGGCAAAACCGCGTATCTCCTCTATAACCCGGAGATCACCGACACCTACGCCCCCTACGCCAAGCCCTACTGGGCATCGGAGGGCTTCGTGCCGGAGCACATCGTGTCCGCCGACATCGCGGCGCTGAACCTGCTGCCGGACAACGCCGCCGCTTATGCCAGCCGCGTTGAGCTGACCATCGACCACCACGGCTCTCAGGAGTTTTTCGCAGCGGAGACGTGCCTGGACGCGGATGCCGCCGCCTGCGGCGAGATCATTTACCGCGTCATCCGGGAGCTGACGGCGGTAACGCCCGCCATCGCCCTACTGCTGTATGTGGCCATTTCCACCGACACGGGCTGCTTCGTCTACGCCAACACCACGGCGGACACCCACCGCATCGCGGCGGAGCTGCTGGAAACAGGCATCGATGTTGGCCCGGTGAATAAGGTGCTGTTCCGCACCAAGAGCAAGACGCGGCTGGCCATGGAGGCCCGCATGGTGGCGGACATGGAGCTGTACGACGGCGACCGGGTGGTGGTCATGTCCATCCCCCTGTCCCTGCGGCAGGAGCTGCACGCCACCGAGGCGGACATCGAGGAACTGAGCAGTCTGGCCGCCCTGGTGGAGGGCACGGACTGCGGCATCACACTGCGGGAGCTGAAGCCCGGGAGGGTAAAGCTGTCCCTGCGTACCGGGCCGCGGGTGGACGCCTGCGCCGTGTGCCAAAGACTGGGCGGCGGCGGCCATACGGCTGCCGCAGGCGCAACGGTGGACGGCACGATGGAGGACGCGAAAGCCTTGATACTAAAGGCTTACCGCGCCGTGGTGGGGTAAGCCATGGCGGACGGGATCATCATCATCGACAAGCCCGCCGGCTGGACCAGCATGGACGTGTGCGGCAAGCTGCGGGGCATTTTGAAAACGAAAAAGGTGGGTCACGCCGGGACGCTGGACCCCATGGCCACTGGCGTGCTGCCGGTGTTCGTGGGCAGCGCCACCAAGGCGGTGAGCTTTGCCGAGAGCGGCGACAAGGAGTACATCGCCGGGCTGCGGCTGGGCGTGACCACCGACACGCAGGACACCAGCGGAAACGTGCTGGCACAGAGCCCGGTTTGCGTGACGCGGGAAGCGCTGGAGGCGGTGCTGCCCCGGTTCACCGGGGAGATCCAGCAGATACCGCCCATGTATTCCGCCATCAAGCTCAACGGAAAGAAGCTGTATGAGCTGGCGCGGAAAGGTGAGGAAATTCAGCGTTCCGCTAGGAATATTACGATTTTTGAGCTTGAATTGTTAGGAAAATCGGATGACGGCGACTGGACGCTGCGGGTGCGCTGCTCCAAGGGGACTTACGTGCGGACGCTGTGCCACGACATCGGACAGGCGCTGGGCTGCGGCGGGTGCATGAGCTCTCTGCGGCGCACCATGGCCGCCGGGTTCACTTTGACGGAGAGCCACACGCTGGAGGAGGTGCAGCAGGCGGGCGAAAGCCTTCTCGCACCTACGGATTCCCTGTTCCGACAGTACCCGGCGTATCGGCTGGCGACGGAAAAAGCGGATCGGGCGTGCCGCTGCGGCAACCCTATTCCGGCATCTGATTTGGCGGAGGGGCTGTACCGGGTGTACGGCCTGGACGGGCAGTTTCTGTGCCTGAGCAGCTGGAAAAACGGGGCGCTTATTTCCCAAAAGAACTTCTTCGGAGCTTGAAAAAACGTGGAATTATCTTGAATTTCTTTTGAATCATCTTGTAACTACAAAGGAATTTTCTTCTATGAAAGTTGAAAAAACTGTGATCGCGTTGGGGTTTTTCGACGGGGTACACCGGGGACACGGCGCGCTGCTGCGGAAGGCGGCGGAGCAAGCCGGGGCGTTGAACGCCGCGCCGGCGGTGTTTACCTTCGATCGTTCACCCAAGGAGTTTGTTACCGGCAAACCGGTGCTGCTCATCAACTCCAACGACGACCGCCGGGACATCATCCGCCGGGTGTACGGCATCCGGCGGGTCATCTTCGCACCCTTCGACCGGGAGATGATGACCATGCCGTGGCAGGACTTCATCACGGAGCTGCTGGTGAAGCAGTACGGGGCGGTGCATTTGGTGGCGGGCCACGACTACCGCTTCGGCCACAAAAACGAGGGTACGGTGGAGCGGCTGCGGGAGAAGTGCCGGGAGCTGGGGCTGGGGTGCGACATCATCCCCAAGGTGGAGCTTGAGGGCATCACCGTCAGCTCCACCTATATCCGCACGCTGCTGGAGCAGGGCGACGTGGAGCGGGCGGCGCTGTTTTTGGGCCACCCACACTGCTTGAGCCAGACGGTGCGGCATGGGCAGCGGCTGGGCCGCACCATCGGCATCCCCACGGTGAACCTGGCCGTTCCGGCCCATGTGCTGACGCCGGAGAGGGGCGTGTATATCACCCGGGCGTTTCTGCCGGACGGACGGAGCTGCCCCGGCGTGACCAACGTGGGCACGCGGCCCACCGTCACCGAGGGGGACACCGTGTCGGTGGAGACGTATCTGCTGGGGTTCGACGGCGACCTGTACGGGCAGACGGTGCGGCTGGACTTTTATAAGCGGCTGCGGGGCGAGGTGAAGTTCCCGTCCTTGGAGGCGCTGCGGCAGGAGATACTGCGGAATGTGGCGGAGACGGAGGCGTATTTCGCCGGGGAATAAGAGACGGGCGGGGGAAACCCCGCCCGATGGTTTTTCCTTCCTTTTTATTTTTGCCTCCGGCGGGTTACTTTTGTCAGTAGCGACAAAAGTAACAAAAAACGCCATTCAAGGGGGGAAGGAAGTTTCGATCTTCCTTCCCCCTTGAAAATCCCCCATCCTTGAGCGACCAAAAGGGAGGGGTTGCGACCCCTCCCCTTTGGAAACACCCACCCTAGGTTGTAGGCGATTATCAAATCGCGCCTTTGCCGCAGAGCGGCAAAGGTAGGTGGCGGCCTTTGGCCGCCGTTATGAAAGCATTTTTCTTTTTTGGCCTCTTTCTGAAAGCGACGAAGTATGTTCCGCGCCCCGGCGCGGGTCACTTTTGGCCACAGCCCCAAAAGTGACCAAAAGGGCTGCTTGAAACCATAGGTTTCAAGACTTCCTGCGCGCTATGTCCTGTTGTTATTGGTAGTTTTTACCGCACGGTCACGGGAATTTAATTTTATCGTGCGGTCAAAAGGATCGTCTCTGCGCCTGCACCGCTGCCGCTGGTCTCTGCCACGGTAGAAGCTGGTGCGCCTATATTTTAGAGCAAAAGCGGCAGCGGGAAGAGGAGCAGAGACAATGCAACATTTAGGCGAAATTTGCATGGCACAGCGTTCGCGTGGTTCATTTTAACAGGATAAGCGGCGGGTGAAGACGCGTAAGGGATTTTCAAACCGCAGGTTTGAACGGCGTTTTTGGGTACTTTTGCCGCCGGGGGCAAAAGTACCCCGCGCCGGGGCGCGGAACGTCCCTTTAGTTTGATGCCACGGCGCTGCCGTGGCATACGGGGCGATGAGGGCATCGCCCCCTACGGAAGGTTTATCGAGGGTGCGGTCGTGGGATGGCGGGAGGGGCAGAGCCCCTCCCCTACGCACGGTTTATCAAAGCACTTCCGTAAAACAGCGGGAGGGGCAGAGCCCCTCCCCTACGCACTGCCTATTGAGGGCTTGTGCGTTTTTTATTCGATGACGGGCAGGTTTTCCACCACCTGGGCGCAGCGGGGGCACAGGTCGGGGTGCTTGGCGTTGCTGCCCACGGCGGGGAGCACCTTCCAGCAGCGTCCGCACTTGCAGCCGTTGGCGGGCCGCACGGCCACGGACTGCTCCGTGCCCACGTCCACGCGGACCTGGGAGACGATGAACAGGTCGGCCAGCGTCTCGGCATCCATGTCCGCCAGGAAGGCATCCTCGGCGGTGACGGTCAGGTCCACCTCGGCCTCCAAGCTCTTGCCGATGGTCTTATCGGCGCGGGCCTGCTCCAGCGCGCCGTTGACAACGGTGCGGAGGGCGGCGATACGCGCCCACTTGGCCATCTCCTCGTCGCTGAGGGCGCAGCCGCCGTAGGGCAGCACCATCTCGTTGAGGAGCACGTTGCGGGCATCGTCGCTGCGGCGGTGGGGCATGGCCAGCCATACCTCGTCGCAGGTGAAGGCCAGGATCGGCGCGAACATACGGGTCATGGCATCCAGGATCATCCACAGGGCGGTCTGGGCGCTGCGGCGGGACAGGCTGTCCGCGCCGTCGCAGTACAGGCGATCCTTGATGATGTCGAAGTAGAAGGAGCTGAGATCCACCACGCAGAAGTCGTTGATCATGTGGGACACCACGTGGAACTCGTAGTTATCATACGCGGCGAAGGTCTTTTCGATGAGGCTGTTCAGCCGCGTCACCGCCCACTTGTCCAGGGGCAGCATCTCGTCGGGCTGCACCGGGCTCTCCGGGTCGAAGCCCACCAGGTTGTCCAGGCAGAACTTGCAGGTGTTGCGGAACTTCAGGTAGTTCTGGCTCAGCTGCTTGAAGATCTCATCGGAGCAGCGCACGTCCACGTGGTAGTCGGAGCTGCCGGCCCACAGGCGCAGCAGGTCCGCGCCGTACTTGTTGAAGATCTCGGCGGGGTCCATGCCGTTGCCCAGGGATTTGTGCATGGCCTTGCCCTCGCCGTCCACCGTCCAGCCGTGGGTGACGCACTCCTTGAACGGAGCGCCGCGGCCCAGCGCGCCCACGGCCACCAGCAGAGAGGACTGGAACCAGCCGCGATACTGGTCGAGACCCTCGATATACATGGTGGCGGGCCAAAAGTGCTGATCCCGCTCCATGGCGGCGAAGTGGGTAGAGCCGGAGTCGAACCAGCCGTCCAGGGTGTCCGTCTCCTTGTCGAAGCCGGCGGCCTTGCCGCAGTGGGGGCAGGTAAAGCCCTGGGGCAGGATGTCCATGGCGTCCTTCTCGAACCAGGCGTTAGAGCCTTCCTTTTCGAACAGGGCGGCCACGGCCTCGATGCTCTCCTCGGTGCAGACGGGCTTGCCGCAGTCCTTGCAGTAGAACACGGGGATGGGCAGACCCCAGCGGCGCTGGCGGCTGATGCACCAGTCGGTGCGCTCCAGGATCATGGAGCGCATACGGTCCTTGCCCCAGGCGGGCACCCAGCGCACGTCCTCGCAGGCGGCGATGGCCTCATCCTTGAAGGAGTCCACGGAGCAGAACCACTGGGGGGTGGCGCGGAAGATGATGGG
>CAMDUN010000017.1:0-40542 GCA_945878665.1 uncultured Clostridia bacterium
CCCCAAGGGTACTTGCTTCGCGGCGCGAAGCGACGTGGGAATCCGTAATCTTTTAGCCGCAAATTTGCATGAAAACGCATAAGTTGTGCATTTTAGAAACGGATTGCCACGCCAGTCTGCGGACGGGCTCGCAATGACGGGCTTTTTCGACAGCCTGTGGTTACTTTCTTTCGGGAAAGAAAGTACCCCGCCGGAGGCAAAAAAGAACACGAAAAGCCACCGGGCGGCTTTTGTCACAGCACCTTCTCTATTTCGCTCTCCCCATAAACCCGAATACCGCGGGCCTTCAGCACCTCCGCCGTCACGCCGTCCCCCTCTGTCAGCGTCCCGGTAAACGTGCCGTCATAGACGCGCCCGCACCCGCAGGACGGGCTTCTCTCCTTCAGCACCGCCGCCGCGCAGCCATATAGCTCTGCCAAGCGCAGCGCCTCCGCCGCGCCCCGGCGATACTCCTCCGTCACGTCCCGTCCGTCCTGCATGACCACCCGCTCGCCCTGCCGCTCTGACGGCAAGCGCGGCGTGGTCAGCCCGCCCAGCTGCTCCGGGCACACCGGCACAGCCCGCCCCTGCCGGGCCAGCTCCATGGCCAGCGGATGGGGCTTGCTCTGTCCGTCATACCGGCAGGCGCACCCCAGCAGACACGCACTCACCAAAATCATACCGTCAGCTCCTTCCCGTCCAGCGCCGCGTAGGCCAGTCTCTCCCCCTCATACCGCAGCTTCAGCGAGAAAAACGGCGTGTCCGCGTCGTGGATAAGCCGCAGGAAGATCTTGTCCCCCTCCCACTGGGGCAGCGCCGCCAGTGCGTCCTTGTGTATCCACTCCAGCACGCCCTCGTCGCACTCCTGCACCGTCCCCGTCCAGCCGGTAGCGGTGAACAGGTGCATATACTCCGTCTCCCACACGTCGGACACAAAGGTGACGATGCCCCGATACTGATACTCCGTCAGCGTCAGCCCCGTCTCCTCCAGCGTCTCCCGGCAGATGCACTCCTCCGGGCTCTCCCCCGGCTCGAACTTGCCGCCCACGCCGATCCACTTGTCGTGGTTCAGGTCGTTCTGCTTCTTCACCCGGTGGAGCATGAGATACTCCCCCTTTTCATTTTCTAAATAGCACAGCGTCACATTTTTCATTTCGTCCTCCCGCCGGATTTACATTCCCGGCCCGATGGTGTATACTCAGTACCAGCCATTGTAGCACGCCTCTACACGGTCTTTCAACTTCTTTCCACCTTTTTATAAGGAAAACGCCCATCCGCATACAAGGTCTTTCAAAGTAATTCCACGTTTTTTCAAGGAGGAAACGCCCAAAATGGTTGACATAACACCTGGCCGCTACCGGCATTTCAAGGGAAACGAATACGAAGTCCTCGGCGTGGCCCGCCACAGCGAAACGCTGGAGGACATGGTGGTCTACCGCGCCCTGTACGGCGACGGCGGGTTGTGGGTGCGCCCCGCCGCCATGTGGTCGGAAACGGTGGAAAAGGACGGCTATCGCGGCCCGCGGTTCGTGCCTGTGGAGGGCGAAAAGTGAGTAATACCAACGGTTTCCGCGTCATCCGCTCCCGCCGCCGCACCCTGGCGCTGGAGATCACCCGGCAGGGCGAGGTGCTGGTTCGCGCCCCGCTCCGCGCCTCAAACGAGGCCATTTCCCGCTTCGTAAACGCCCACCAAAACTGGCTGGAAAAGCACCTGGCCCGGCGAAAGGAATACCTGGCCGCCCACCCCGAGCCGACCCCGGAGCAGGCGGAGAACTGGAAGAATATGGCACAGTCCCGCCTCCCCGACTTAGTCTCCCGCTGGGCCGGCGAAATGGGCGTAAACCCTTGCGGCGTAAGGGTTACAGCCGCCCGCACCCGCTTCGGCAGCTGCTCCGCCAAGGGCCGTTTGTGCTTCTCTCTGTACCTGATGGCCTACCCCGACGCGGCCATAGAATACGTGGTCGTCCACGAGCTGGCCCACCTCTGCCACCATGACCATTCCCCCGCCTTTTACGCCGAGGTAGAGAAATATCTCCCCGACTGGCGGCAGCGCCGGGAGCTGCTCCGCCAGTGACCGCCCCGTTTTGTTGTGAAAATCACAACAAAACGGGTAATTTTTATGTGCGTTTCGGAAAAAATACGGTCATGCGATTGACATCTCTTCTAAATGTTGATAGGATAGTTGCGTAACTTGGAAACGTTCCCGGAAATGTTTCCATCGCGCAAGTTCGGCAGAAAGGAAACGCGGCGTATGACGATCAAGGATATAGCAAAGCTCTGCAGCGTCAGCGTCAGCACCGTTTCCCGTGTACTGAACGACCGCCCCGATGTCAGCGAGGACGTGCGGCGCAAGGTGCTGTCCGCCATCAAGGACAGCAACTACATTCCCAACAACAGCGCCCGCGACCTGGTCCGCACCAAGTCCGATGCCATCGGCTTGGTGGTGCGCGGCGTGTCCAACCCGTTTTACACCGACATCATCCGCGCCATCGAAAGCACCGTCACCCAGGCGGGCTTCACCCTGGTGATGCAGCAGATCGCCGCCTGCGATGACGAGGTCAAGTGCGGCGCGGTGATGGAGCGTGAGAAACGGCTGCGGGGTATCATTTTCCTGGGCGGACAGTTCGACTATACTCCCGCCGACCTGGCGCTTTTGAATGTTCCCTTCGTGTGCTGCTCCTACTCCAACCGTTACGGCACGCTGGCCGAGGGCGAGTATTCCTCCGTGTCCATCGCCGACGAGGAGACGGCCCGGGAGGCCGTGCGGGAGCTGTACCGCTACGGACACCGGCGCATCGCGGCGCTGATCTCCCGGCCCGATGACCAGTCCATCAGCCAGCTGCGCTACGAGGGCTACGTCAGCGCCCTGGAGGAGCTGGGGCTGCCGTTCGACCCGGAGCTGGTGATCTCCACCGGCGGCTTCAACATCAAGGACGCCTACAACGCTGTCAGCGAAAAGCTGCATCAGGGCGCGGAGTTCACGGCGCTGTTCGCCATCGCCGACTCCATGGCCATCGGCGCGATGCGTGCGCTGCTGGACGCGGGCCGCGCCGTGCCGAAGGATTGCTCCGTCATCGCCATCGACGGGCTGGAGCTGTCGGAATACATCGAGCCGCCGCTGACCACGCTGTGTCAGCCCATGGAGGAGCTGGGGCGGCGCAGCGCCGAGATATTGCTGGACATGGTGCAGCACAAGGCCTCCCACGCCTGCGAGGTGCTGCCCACCACACTGCGGCAGGGCCGCAGTGTGGCCACAGTGGGATAAAACCGTTTTTTGCATCGTAAGATGTGAAAATAAATTACTTAAAAAGGAGTAAGAAAAATGAAGAAGTTTCTTGCACTGGTTCTTGCTCTCGTGATGGCCCTGTCCCTGGTGGCCTGCGGGAATAAGGACAACGCCGACGCCAATAAGGATGGCGACGGTGATGCCACTGCCACCGGCAGCGTGTACTACCTGAACTTTAAGCCCGAATCCGATGCCGCATGGCAGGAGCTGGCCGCGGCCTATACCGCCGAGACCGGCGTGCCCGTCAAGGTCGTCACCGCCGCTTCCGGCCAGTACGATGCCACGCTGACTGCCGAGATGGATAAGGACGCTGCTCCCACCATGTTCCAGGTGGGCAATTTGGGCGCTGTCAACAGCTACGGCGAGTTCTGCTACAACCTGGAGGGCACTGATGTCTACAATCAGATGACCACCCATGACTTCGACCTGAAGAACGCCGACGGCGAGACCGTGTCCATCGGTTACTGCTACGAGGCCTTTGGCATCATCGTCAACAAGGCTCTGCTGGAGAAGGCCGGCCACACCCTGGACGAGATCACCAACTTCGAGTCCCTGAAGGCCGTTGCCGATGACATCCACGCCCGCGCTTCCGAGCTGGGCTTCGATGCCTTCACCTCCGCCGGTCTGGACGGCAGCTCCTCTTGGCGTTTCTCCGGCCACCTGGCCAATATGCCCCTGTTCTACGAGTTCCGCGATGACAACGTCACCGCTCAGCCCGCCACCATCAAGGGCACTTATCTGGACAACTACAAGAACATTTGGGATCTGTACACCACTGACACCGCCACCACCGGCGCTGCCCTGCTGACCGCTACCGGCGATCAGGCTGAGGCTGAGTTCGGCCAGGGCAAGGCCGTGTTCTATCAGAACGGTAGCTGGGAGTACAGCAATCTGGTCACCGACGAGACCAAGGGCTTCAAGATGAACCCCGCTGACCTGGCCATGATCCCCATCTACTGCGGTGTGGAAGGCGAGGAGAAGGCCGGTCTGTGCTGCGGCACTGAGAACTGCTGGGCTGTGAACAAGAACGCCTCCGAGGAGGACATCAAGGCCACTCTGGACTTCATGAACTGGGTCGTCACCTCTGACGCCGGCACCACCATGCTGGCCGAGCAGTTTGGCCCCTGCCCCTTCAAGAACGCCAAGACCCCCGAGAACGTGTTCTTCGCACAGGCTAACGAGTACGTTGCCAACGGCAACTACACCGTGACCTGGGCCTTCAACTGGACTCCCGCTGTTGATGACTGGCGTGCCGCCGTTGTGGACGCTCTGAGCCAGTACACCACCAGCAACGGCAGCTGGGACAACGTCAAGACCGCGTTCGTGGAAGGCTGGGCTACCCAGTACGCCAACGAGCACTAAGTCCTGCGTGACTGACTGACGCTGACAGGCAACAATCCAGGCGGGGCGGGCGTAGCGCCCGCCCCGCCGTTCCCTACTCCGTGATGGTGTGAGCTGTTGTCCGAAGGTTTCGGGCAAGAGCTTGCACTATGACAAAAACCGCAGAACAGGAGTGAAAGCATGAAGCGATTACACGGAAAGCACGACCCCGCGGCACTGAGCAGCCGCCTGATCCGCCGGCCTATCCAGCGGATGGTATGGCTGTTCCTGCTGCCCACCTTCGCCGCCTTTTGCATCGGGTTTCTGTACCCGTTCCTGAAGGGCGCGTTCCTGTCCTTCTGTAAGTTCAAGCTGACCAGCCAATGGAAATGGGTGGGGTTTGACAACTACGTGAAGGCGTTCTCTGACAACAGCTTTGTCCATGCCTTCTGGTATACAGCGCTGTTTGCCTTCGTGTCGGTGCTGTTTATCAACGTGCTGGCCTTCACGGTGGCCTATTTCCTGACCAAGGGCATCAAGGGCTCGAACCTGTTCCGCACGGTGTTCTTCATGCCCAACCTCATCGGCGGCATCGTGCTGGGCTATATTTGGTCCATGATCTTCGACGGCATTTTGGTGAAATACAGCACCTCCGTGGTGTTGGAGACGAGGTACGGCTTTTGGGGTCTGATCATCCTGATGTGCTGGCAGCAGGTAGGCTACATGATGATCATCTACATCGCCGGCTTGCAGTCCATCCCGGAGGATATGATGGAGGCCGCCCGCATCGACGGCGCGACCAACTGGCAGGCGCTGTGGAAGGTGACAATCCCCAACATGATGAGCTCCTTCACTATCTGCATCTTCCTGACACTGACCAACGGCTTCAAGCTGTTCGATCAGAATCTGGCGCTGACCGGCGGACGTCCGTTCCTCCAACAGCCGGACGGCAGCGTGATCAAAACCACGGAAATGCTGGCGCTGAACATCTACAACGCTTTCTACTCCGGCGGCGGCAACAACCGCGGCGTGGGACAGGCTAAGGCCGTGATATTCTTTATCCTGGTGGCCGCCATCAGCCTGCTCCAGCTTCAGTCTACCCGTAAGAAGGAGGTGCAGCAATAATGAATACCAGTCTCGCCAAAAAGCATGACCGCAGCAAAATGGTGATGACCGTGGCGTTCACGGTGATCTGCATCATCTACGTGCTGCCCATCCTCATCGTGCTGATGAACTCTTTCAAGAGCAACGCCGCCGTGAACACGGAGACGTTCGCCCTCCCCAACGAGGATACCTTCGTGGGTCTGCAAAACTATATCAAGGGCATGACCTTCGGCAACTATCCGTTCATCAAGGCGGTGTTTTACAGCCTGTTCATGACCCTCGTGTCCTCGGCGCTGATCCTGCTGTGCACGTCCATGGCGGCGTGGTATGTGTCCCGTGTGGGCAGCCTGGTCAGCAAGATCGTGTACTACCTGTGCGTGTTCTCTATGGTCGTGCCGTTCCAAATGGTGATGTTCACCCTGTCCCGGACGGCCAATAAGCTGCACCTGGACACGCCGTATACCATCCCCATCATCTACCTGGGCTTTGGCGCTGGTTTGGCGGTGTTCATGTTCTCCGGCTTCGTGAAGTCCATCCCCCTGGAGATCGAGGAGGCCGCCGTCATCGATGGCTGCGGCCCTGTCCGCACCTTCTTCCTGGTGGTGCTGCCCATGATGAAGCCCACGTTCATCTCCGTGGGTGTGCTGGAGATCATGTGGGTATGGAACGACTTTCTGCTGCCGTACCTGGTGCTGGATCGCACGAAGTATATGACCATCCCCATCGTCATCCAGTATCTGAAGGGCAGCTACGGTCAGGTGGATATGGGCGCGACCATGGCGCTGATCCTGTTGAGCATCCTGCCGGTGATCGTCTTCTACCTGCTGTGCCAAAAGCACATCATCAAGGGCGTGGCCGCAGGCGCTGTGAAGGGCTAAAACAAATCATCAAAGCGGGGCGGGCCTTTCGCCCGTCCCGCTCCATCCTATCTAGGAGAGAAGTGGACGTATGAATCGAAGCAGTGGTATTTTGATGGCCGTGTCCTCCCTGCCCTCGCCCTATGGCATCGGCACACTGGGCAAGGCGGCCTATGATTTCGCGGATTTCCTGCATGACGCGGGGCAGGGCTACTGGCAGATGCTGCCCCTCGGCCCGACCAGCTACGGCGACTCGCCGTATCAGAGCTTTTCCGCCTACGCGGGCAATCCCTACTACATCGACCCGGAGCTGCTGGTGGCCGATGGGCTGCTGACAAAGAAGGAATGCAAGTCCTGCGACTGGGGCGATGATCCCCGGAACGTGGACTACGGCAAGATCTACGAGAGCCGGTTCGCGCTGCTGCACAAGGCCTTCCAGCGGGGCTGGGAGCGGGACAGCGCGGAGGTGGCGGCCTTCGCTGCGGACAACGCCCGGTGGCTGCCGGACTACGCGCTGTATATGGCCTGCAAGCGCCATTTCGGCATGAAGTCCTGGACGGAATGGCCGGAGGCCATCCGGCTGCGCGAGGAAAAGGCGCTGGAGAAATACCGCACGCTGCTGGCGGAGGACGTGTCGTTCTTCGTATACGTGCAGTACCTGTTCTTCAAGCAGTGGAACGCGCTGCGGGACTACGTCCACGCGCTGCACATCCGCATCATCGGCGACCTGCCCATCTACGTGGCCATGGATTCCGCCGACGTGTGGGCCGAGCCCCAGTTCTTCCAGCTGGACGACAAGCTCGTGCCCAAGGCGGTGTCCGGCGTGCCGCCGGATTACTTCTGCGCCGACGGGCAGCTGTGGGGCAACCCGCTGTACGACTGGGACGCCATGCGGGATGACGGCTTCGGCTGGTGGATACGGCGCATCGACGGCGCGGGAAAGCTGTTCGACGTGCTGCGTATCGACCATTTCCGCGGGCTGGAGAGCTATTGGGCCGTGCCCTACGGCGACACCACCGCCCGCAACGGCCAGTGGGTCAAAGGGCCTGGGATGGATCTCATCGACCGGCTGAAGGGCTGGTTTCCGCAGATCGAGTTTATCGCCGAGGATTTGGGCTATCCCACGCCGGGCGTGGCCCAACTGCTGCGGGACTCCGGCTGGCCGGGGATGAAGGTGCTGGAATTCGCCTTCGACTCTCGCGACAGCAGCAGCTATCTGCCCCACACCTACCAGGAGAACTGCATCTGCTACACCGGCACCCACGACAACAGCCCGCTGATGCTGTGGCGCGAGGAGGCCAAGCCGGAGGACATCGCTTACGCCCGCGAGTATCTGGCGCTGACGGAGGACGAGGGCTTCCACTGGGGCGTGCTGCGAGGCGGCATGGGCAGCGTGGCCATGCTGTTCGTGGCGCAGCTGCAAGATTACCTGGGCCTGGGCGCGGGACACCGCATGAACACCCCCGGCACGCAGGGCGGCAACTGGACGTGGCGGCTGCTGGAGGGTGAGCTGACTCCCGCGCTGGCTAAGAAAATACGGCGCATGACAGAGCTGTATGGCCGGGCGGAAAAGCTGCCGCAAACGACAGATGAATAACGAACAGCCCCTAGCTTTCGGTGGGCGATCGTAAAACAGTTAATGGAGCGTATCGGTACAGATACGCTCCATTTCTCGTGCCAATAAGCTATGGTCTTGGCTCTCCCTTTGGGAGAGCCAAGGGGCTGTCTCATATTCATTTCAGCGCATCCCCAAGCATCTCCCGCAGGGCCGGAACGTCCGGCGCACAGCCGGTGAACAGGCTGAACGCCCCCACGGCCTGATACAGCAGCAGTTCCGTGCCGGGGATGGTGGACAGCCCCAGCGCCGCCGCCGCTTGCAGCAGGCGGGTACACCGTGGGTGGTACACCAGGTCATACACCACCGCGCCATCGGGGGCGCGGCGCAGGAAATCCAAATCGGAAAACTCGCCCTTGCCCGCCATGCCCAAAGACGTGGCGTTGACCAGCAGGCCGCTCTCCGCCGCGGCGCGGCACAGATCATCCCCGTCAAAGGGGATGGGCCGTATCACCTCCGGGCAGCGCGCCGCCAGCGCATGGGCGCGGTCTATGGTGCGGTTGGCCACATACAGTCTCGCCGCGCCCGCCTTCACCAGCGCGGTGCAGACGGCCTCCGCCGCGCCGCCGGCGCCCAGCAGCAGCACCGTCATGCCCACCGGGTCGATGCCCCGGGCGCGAAGGCTGTCCACAAACCCCGACCCGTCGGTATTGTGGCCGATGGCCCGGCCCTGCCGGATGCAGACGGTGTTCACCGCGCCGCATTCCCGTGCCGAAGCGTCCAGCCCGTCCAGCAGCGGCACGATGGCCTCCTTCAGCGGCATGGTCACGTTGAACCCGGCACAGGCGGCCTTGGCCTCCGTCAGAAAGGCGGGCAACTCCGCCGCCCTCACCCGGCGGGCCTCATAGGTGCAGTCCGCGCCGGTCTGGGCGATCATCGCCCCGTGGAGCAGCGGCGAAAGGCTGTGGGCCACCGGGTCGCCGATGAGATACAGCCGCGCCGTCATACCAGCGCCTCGCCGCCGCAGCCGCAGCGGGGCGCTGCGCTTTTCTCCGCGTCCGGCGCATGGGCCAGCAGGTAGTCCATGGCCTCCAGATACCCCTCCAGCCCGTGGCCGGAGATGGTCTTGACGCAGGCCGGGGCGGTGACGGACACGGCCCGGAACGGCTCACGGGCGGTGATGTCGGAGATGTGTACCTCCACCGCCGGGACAGGCGCACAGCGCAGCGCGTCGTAGATAGCGTAGCTGTAATGGGCATACGCGCCGGGGTTGATAACGATGCCGCTGTAACCGGCACGGGACGCCTGAATGGCGTCGATGAGCGTGCCCTCGTGGTTGGACTGGAATATCTCCACCTGGCAGCCGGTCTTTTGGGCGTGACCGTAGATCAGGCGGCACAGGTCGTCATAGCTGCGCGGGCCGTAGATATGCGGCTCACGCTCGCCCAGCAGGTTCAGGTTCGGGCCGTTGACGATCAGCAGCTTCATGGATGCTCCTCCCTCCAAATACGCAGAATTTCCGAAAGAACGGCGTTCACATCGCCGTCAGGTATGCGGTGGTGGGCGCAGGCGGCGTACAGCTCCCGCCGCTCCGCCGCCAAACGCGCCAGCGCCGGCGCGCCCTGCCCCAGCAGCGGCCTTCCGGCGGAAAAATCGGTTTGCAGGATGCGCTCCACGTCCCTGTCCAGCCACAGCACCGTGCCGCTGCGCCGCAGCAGCGCCCGGTTCTCCGGCAGCAGCACCCCGCCGCCGCCGGTGGCGATGACGCAGTCCTCCCGGCGGCACAGCTCCTGCAGCGCCTCCCGCTCTAAAGCGCGGAAATACGGCTCGCCCCGGCGGGCGAAAATGTCCGGGATGGTCATCCCGGCGGCGCGGGACACCCGGTCATCGCAGTCGTAAAACGGCAGCGCCAGCGCCTGAGCGGCCATACGGCCCAGCGTGGTCTTGCCGCTGCCGGGCAGCCCGATGAGGATCAGGCGGCTCATGTCTGCGCCTCCCTGGACAGCTCCATCAGCAGGGCAAACAGCCGCTCCACCTGCCGCCGCCGCTCCGGCAGCAAATCGCCCCGTGACGCCAACACCTGACGCTCCCGCTCCGGGTTGCACACCGGCAAGCCCTGCTCTCTTTTCACCCCGCCGATGCGGCGGGCCAGCACCTGACGGCGGGCAAACAGGGCGGTCAGCTCCGCGTCCAGCTCGTCCAAACGCTGCCGCAGGGCGGGCAGCGTGTCCTCCGCCGTGTCGGGCAGCAGCCGGCACAGCGCCAGCGCCGCGGCGGCCTCCACCGCCGGAGCGGCGCGAAGGGCCACGCAGCTGTCGTGGCGGCCCGCCACGGTGACGGTGGCCGGGGTCATGGTGGTCAGCTCCACCGTCTGCTGCGGCTTGGCGATGGAGGGCGTGGGGCGGAACGTCACGTCAAACACCACGTCCATGCCGTTGGTGATCCCGGCATTCACGCCGCCGGAGCGGTTGGTAACGGTACGCACCGCGCCATCGGACACGGTAAAGGGGTCGTTGGCCTCGCTGCCCCGCAGGGCGGCAAAGTCCTGCCCCGCGCCGAAGCCGACGGCCTTGACGGCGGGGATGGCGAACACATGGCGGGCGATCTCGCTCTCCACGTTGTCCCGCCAGTCCGGGCCTCCCAGTCCGGCGGGCAGCCCCGTGACGGTGCAGCGTATCACACCGCCCACGCTGTCGCCCTCCCGGCGGGCCTCGGCGGCCCGGGCGCGAAGGCCGTCCTCGTCCACGATCTCGGCCCGGACGGCGATGCCCCGTTCCGCAAGGCAGGTAAGGGCCAGCGCCCCGGCGGCGGTCAGCGGCGCGGTCAGGCGGCCCGACGTATGACCGCCGCCCCGCGGGTCGTTACAGCCGTGGGCGCGGACGGCGGCGGCGTAGTCGCCGTGGGACGGGCGGGGCGTGTGGGCCAGCGCCTCATAGTCGGCAGAGCGGACGTCCTTATTCCAAATCACCGCCGCCAGCGGGTCGCCGGTGGTCTTGCCCTGATACACGCCGGAGAGGAGCTGCACCTCGTCCGCCTCCCGGCGGGCGGTGGTCAGGCCGTCACGGGCCATGCGGCGCAGCAGCTGCTCCCGGATAAACGGGCCGTCCACCGGCAATCCGGCGGGCACGTTGGTAAGCAGCACCCCCACGGCAGGGCCGTGGGATTCGCCGAACAGGGTGTATTCCATCATGTCTCCAGCACCTCCCATCTGCCGCCGAGAGCGGCCATATCCCGCCAAAAGGTGGGGTAGGATTTCGCCACGGTCTCCGCGCCGCGCAGCGTCACCGGCCCGTCTGCCAGCATGGCGGCACAGCCCGCCAGCATGGCGATGCGGTGGTCGCCGCAGCCGTCCAAGTTGCCGCCGTGGAGCGTCTCCGTGCCGGTGACGGTCAGCCCGTCCGGCTGTTCCTCCACGGGAACGCCCAACGCCCGCAGCACCCCGGCCACGGCGGCCAGACGGTCGCTCTCCTTGCGCCGCAGAAAGGCGGCGTGGGTGAACCGGGTGATAACGCCGGGCCGCACCGCCGCCAGCAGCGCCAGCGGCGGCAGCAGATCCGGCGTGGCGGATATGTCGATCTCCTCCGGCAGTTCGTTTACATAACGCATGATCGCCGCGTCCCCCTGCCAATAGGGCGGGCGGCCCATGGGCACGTGCAGCCCACCCCTGCCCCGCCGCTTCTGCGCGGCATCGAGGGCCAGCCAAAAGGCGGCAGCCGACCAGTCCGGCTCGCTGTGCTCCGGGGCGGGGCGGTACAGCTGCCCGCCGGGGACGCGGTAGCCCGTGGGCGCGGCCTCCACAGCAACGCCGTGGCGGGCCATGACGGCGGTGGTCATATCCAAATAGGGCCGGGACACCGGCTCATCGGTCAATACGATTTCAGAGTCCTCCGCCAGCAGCGGCAGCGCCAGCAGCAGCCCGCTGACAGTTTGGGACGTCTCCGCGGCGGAGAGCGTCCACACCCCGCCGTGGAGCGGGCGCGTCAGCTTCAACCCGCCGGGGACGGACTGTAAGCCCAGGTCGGCGGGGATAGGCCGCGACAGCAGCCGCTCCGACCCGGCAAAGATCGTCCCGGTGCGGCCCAATGCCATGAACAGCGGCAGCAGGAAGCGCAGAGTGCTGCCGCTGTCGCCGCAGTGTACCACCGGGCGAACGGCGGTGAGCTGCTCCAGCCCGTGGGCGGTGGCCAGCACGTCCTGGGCCGCGTGGGGCGGCAGAACGGTGGACTGTCCCGCCAGACAGCGGCAGATCAGCTCACGGTGCAGCAAGCTCTTGGACGGCGGCGGGGTGACGCTGCCCCGCAGCGTGGAGGGATACAGCCGCAGGATCATGGCGTGTCCTCCCAAAGCGAGGCCAGCGGCACGGTGACAAGGCGGCCCTGTCCGGCCTTCTCCGCCAGCGCCAGCGTCACCTGATCTCCCTCCGCCTTCTTGTCCCGTGTCAGCCAGCGCCGCAGGGCCGTCTCGTCACAGGGGATGTCCAGCGGCAGACCGTACCGGGGCAGCAGACGTGTCAGCCGATCCAGCAGCGCCTCGCCGCCGTAGCCGTGGGCCATCTGCCAGCGGAGAACGCGGATCATCCCGGCGGCCACGGCCTCACCGTGGGTGTATGTCTCAAAGCCGCCCAGCGCCTCGTAGGCGTGGCCGAAGGTGTGGCCGAAGTTCAGCAGATGCCGCACGCCGCGGTCGTAGGGGTCTTGTTCCGCCAGCACGGCCTTGCTGCGGCAGCATCGGGCCGCCAGCGATGCCAGCGCCGGGCCATCGTCGGCGGAAACGCCCCGCTCCGCCGCGTCCAGCAGCGAAGCGTCGGCGATGCACCCGTATTTGATGACCTCCGCCATGCCGGAGGCGAACTGGCGGGGCGGCAGCGTGGCAAGACAGGCGGTGTCGCTGACCACCAGCGCGGGCGGGCAGAACGTGCCCAGCAGGTTTTTACCCTCCGGCAGATCCAGCCCCGTCTTGCCGCCGATGGCGCTGTCGGTCTGGGCCAGCAGCGTGGTGGGCAGATGGGCCAAAGCCACGCCCCGCAGCAGCGTGGACGCGGCAAAGCCGGCCATGTCGCCGCAGGCGCCGCCGCCCAGGGACACGATGCCGCCGCCGCGGCGGAAGCCATCGGCCACCAGCCGGCGGCACAGGGACAGCCACACCTCCGGCGTTTTGGCCCGCTCCCCGGCGGGGAGCAGATACAGCTCCGCCTCCAGTCCGGCGCTGTGCAGCGCCGAGAGCGCCGCGTCGCCGTACAGCGCGGCCACGGACTCATCCGCCGCCACGGCCCAGCGGGACACGGCGGGGACGTGCTGCCGCAGCAGCCCGCCGGCGCGCAGCAGCGCACCCGGCCCGATATAGACCCCGTTTCCCTGCACGGTAAGCTGTTCCACAGGCGATCCTCCCCACTTGCATAAATATAGGCCTATTGTATCGCGGCGGCGGCCCGTTTGCAAGAGCGGGTTGAAAAAGCACAAGGCCCGCCTTTCGGCGGGCCTTGTGGGCTTGTGTGTTACTTGTCGTCCTTGCCGCAGCAGCGCTTGTACTCCACCTCCATGACGGAGGCCACGGTGTGACGGCCATAGTCGTCCAGCGCGGCGTATTGGGTCAGCAGCTGCTCGGTGTCATCGGTAAGGTAAAAAGCTGCGTCATCGGACAAAGCCTTGATACCCAGCACCTGACACATCTGTACCACCGTGTCGAAGGAAGAACCGCCGACGCCGTTGTGCAGGGCGCTGTTGATGGTGGACAGGGGTACGCCCACGGCGAACGCGAACTGGCGGACGCTGCGGTACTGCCGCGAGATCTCATCGCGGACGATCTTGGTCAGATTATCCATGTTTTGTCCTCAACTCACTTCTTATTAGGATTACCAAAATTAGGTAAAGCTATTATAGCACGGTTTTGGGCGGCACACAACCAAAAAAGTGGTTTTTCATGAAAATTTAACATATTCCCGCTGCTGTCCCGGTGAGCCGCCGCAAATTGCTCTTTTATTTTTACCGCCTGTGTGGTAGAATAAACCCACTATGAAGAAAAAATTGCTTTCCTCCGGCCCGCGGACGGCGGTGGGCCGGCTGGCCGCGGATATGCTGCGGCGCTACTACACCCACGACGTGGCGCGGGACAGCGCGGCGCTGACGTATTACCTGCTGTTCGCCATCTTCCCACTGCTGATCTTCATCAGCGCGCTGCTGGGCCTGCTGGATCTGGACATCGCGTACATCACCTCGGTGCTGAAGCCTCTGCTCCCGGCGGACGTGCTGGGCGTGGTGCAGTCCTATCTGGAATACGTCTCCGCCAATCAGAGCCGCCAGCTGCTGTGGTTCAGCCTGGTGTTCTCCATCTGGTTTCCCATGCGGGCCACCGGCTGCCTGATGCACTCCCTGCGTAAGGCCTTCGGCCAGCCCACGCCGGAGAGTATGTGGCGCAGTCAGTGGCGCATACTGCTGTTCACGATATGGCTCATCGTGGTCATCGCCGTCACGCTGGTGCTGGTGGTCATCGGGCGGCGGGCGCTGGAGTTCGCAGGCCGGTTCATCACCCTGCCGGCGGGCTTCATCGAGGTGTGGAGCTATATGCGCTTCATCGTGCTGGCGCTGGTCATCACCGTGTCGCTGGTGCTGCTGTACGGGCTGGCCCAGGGGCGGCGGCAGCCGCTGCGGGAGGTCATGCCCGGCGTGTGCGGTTCGCTGGCGGCGTGGATGGTGCTGAGCATGGCGTTTTCGTACTATGTGGAGACCATGGGCCGCTACTCGGTGCTCTATGGCTCTATCGCCACGGTGATCGTGGTGCTGCTGTGGCTGTATATGTCGGGGCAGGTATTGATACTGGGCGCGGAGTTTTCCGCCGCGCTGCTGGATAAGGAACGCGCCGCCGGCGCGGAGGAGGACACATGAAGATCATCATCGTAGGCTGCGGCAAGGTGGGCTATGCCATCGCCCAGCAGCTGACCCAGGAGAAGCACGACATCACGCTGGTGGATGACGAGCCGGAGCATCTCAGCCGTGCCGACAGCACACTGGACGCCATGTGCCTCAACGGCAACGGCGCGTCTATCAGCGTGCTGATGGAGGCCGGCGTGCGAAACGCCGACCTGGTCATCGCCGTCACCGGCGTGGACGAGACGAACCTGGTGTGCTGCCTCATCGCCAAGAGCCTGGGCGCGCAGCACACCGTGGCCCGGGTACGCAACCCGGACTACCGGCGGGACGCCGATATGCTGAAGCGGGAGATCGGGCTGGACATGGTCATCAACCCCGACCTGGCGGCGGCCCAGGAGATCGCCCGTATCCTCAGCTTCCCCGCCGCCATCTCCGTCGAGCCCTTCGCCGGCGGACGCATCGACATGATCGGCTTCCAGATGCAGGAGAGCGACACCATTCTGGGCCACAGCCTCAGCGACTTCCACCGGGAGCGGGTGGCGGAGGTGCTGATCTGCGCCGCCCAGCGGGGCGATGAGTTCATCATCCCCAACGGCTCGTTCGTGCCCCGGCTGGACGACCGTCTGTATATGGTGGGCACCAAGGCCGAGCTGCAAAAGATGCTCAAATCCATGGGCCGCAGCCTGTACCGGGTGAAGGACGTGTCCATCCTGGGCGGCAGCCGCATCAGTATGTACCTGAGCTGGGAGCTGGCCCGCACCGGCACGCGGGTACATATCGTGGAGCGGGATCACGACAAGTGCCTGCGCCTGTCCCAGGAGCTGCCGGACGCCATGATTATCGAGGGCGACGGCACGGACAACGACATGATCCGCTCCGAGAACCTGTTCGGCGCGGACGGCTTCGTGGCCCTGACGGGCCGGGACGAGGAGAACCTGCTCATGGCCCTGTCCGCCCGGCGCGCCGGGGTGCGTAAGGTGCTGGCCAAGATGACCCGCCCCAACTACATGGAGCTGGTGCAGGAGACGGGGCTGGGCAGCATCATCAGCCCCAAGGACATCATCGCCAATCAGATCACCCGCTACGTCCGTGCGCTGGCCAACTCCCAGGGTATGGCGGTGGAGTCGCTGTATAAGCTGCTGGGTGGCCGGGTAGAGGCGCTGGAGTTCACCGTCAGCGAAAAGGGCGCGGAGCGTCTCGGCCTGCCCCTGAAGGATCTGACGCTGAAGCCAGGCATCCTGCTGGCAGCCATCGTGCGGGAGGGCCGCACCATCATCCCCGGCGGCATGACGGTGATCCAGGCCGGCGACCACGTGCTGGTCGTGACCAACGCCATGGGCCTGACCGACCTGAAGGATATACTGGAATGACACGAAAAAGAACCGCCCTAGGGCGGTTCTTTCATATCCTCTCATACGCCAGGCGGGGCGTGCCGTCGGCCACATGGATCACGCCGCAGCGGACGAACCCCGCCCGCTCCAAACAGCGCTGCATGGTCACGTTGGCCTCATGGGTGTCCGCTCGCAGGTGCGGCAGCCGGGTCAGCGCCCAATCCACCGCCTCCGTCAGCACGCCGCGGCGCGTGCCGTCGCTGCCCAGCCGGTGCAGCGTGCCGTAGGGCGTATCGTCGTCCCGCCACGCGCCGTGGATGGTCTGATACGTGGGGTCGTCGCCCACGATAAAGGCGAACACGCCGTAGACAGCACCGCCGTCCTCCATCACGTACAAATTGCCCCGCTCCACATCCTGCCGCAGCAGCGCCTCCGACGGGTAGCCGTTCACCCACTGGACGGTGTTGCCGTTGGATCGCATGAACCGCCGCGCACTGTCGTAAATAGACAGGGCGCGGGGCAGGTCGCTCTCTGTTGCTCTCCGCACCATATCAGTTCTTCAGGCTCTGCAGCGGCGCGGGAATGCGTCCACCCCGGGCGATAAAGTCGGCGCTGGACGCTTCGTGTACCGGCATCAGCGGCGCACTGCCCAGCAGTCCGCCCATCTCCACCATGTCGCCCACGTCCGCCCCCTCCACGGGGATGATCCGCACGGCGGTGGTCTTGCTGTTCACCATGCCCACCGCCGCCTCATCGGCGATGATGGCGGAGATGGTCTCCGCCGTGGTGCTGCCGGGCACGGCGATCATATCCAGCCCCACGGAGCACACGCAGGTCATGGCCTCCAGCTTGTCGATGGTCAGCGTGCCGTCCAGCGCGGCGGCGATCATGCCCTCGTCCTCGGACACGGGGATAAACGCGCCGGACAGGCCGCCCACATGGCCGCTGGCCATAACGCCGCCCTTCTTCACCGCGTCGTTCAGCAGCGCCAGCGCCGCCGTCGTGCCGTGCGTGCCGCAGACGGCCAGTCCCATCTCCTCCAGAATGCGGGCCACGCTGTCCCCCACCGCCGGGGTAGGTGCCAGGGACAGATCCACGATGCCAAAGGGCGTATCCAAACGGCGGGAGGCCTCCGAGGCCACCATCTGCCCCATGCGGGTGATCTGAAAGGCGGTCTTTTTGATGGTCTCCGCCACCACGTCAAAGGGCTGGCCCTTGCAGCCCTGCAAGGCGTGGTACACCACGCCCGGGCCGGACACGCCCACGTTGATGACGCTGTCGGCCTCGCCTACGCCGTGGAACGCCCCGGCCATGAAGGGGTTGTCCTCCACGGCGTTGCAGAACACCACCAGCTTGGCGCAGCCCAGGCCCTCCCTGTCGGCGGTCAGGCGGGCCGTCTCCTTGATGATCCGGCCCATTTGGGCCACGGCGTCCATGTTGATACCGGCCTTGGTGCTGCCCACGTTGACGCTGGAGCAGACCAGATCCGTCTGTGCCAGCGCCTGGGGAATGGAGGCGATGAGCCGCCGGTCGCCGGAGGTAAAGCCCTTCTGCACCAGGGCGGAGTAGCCGCCGATAAAGTCCACGCCGCAGGTCTTGGCCGCCCGGTCCAGCGTCAGCGCCAGGGGCACTAAGTCCTCCCCCTTGCAGGCCGCCGCCGCGATGGCGATGGGCGTGACGGAGATGCGCTTGTTGACGATGGGGATGCCGAACTCGCTCTCGATGTCCCGGCCCGTCTGCACCAGCTTCTCCGCCCGTGTGCATATCTTGTCGTATATCTTATCGCAGCAGCGGCCCATATCCTCATCGGCGCAGTCCAGCAGGGAGATGCCCATGGTGATGGTACGGATGTCCAGATGCTGCTTGTCCACCATGTCGATGGTGTCAAAAATATTTTGCAGACTCAGCATGGCGCGCACCTCACAGCTTGTGCATGGCGTCGAAGATGTCCTCCCGCTGGATGCGGATGGACAGCCCCCGGCCCTCGCCGTACTCCTTCAGGATGGTACGCAGCTCGTCAAAGGGCGCTTTGCAGGCGGTCAGATCCACCACCATCATCATGGTGAAATAGCCCTCCATAATGGTCTGACTGATGTCCAGCACGTTGATCTGACAGTCCGCCAGCGTGTTGCACACCCCGGCGATGATGCCCACCTGATCTTTTCCCACAACGGTAACGATCGCTTTCATAAAACTAACTCCCTTCAGATGATAGTATATTTTCTATTCCAGCTCGTCCAGCGTCAACGAATAACTCGCCAAAAAGTGCTCCCGGAAATACCCCAGCTCCGGCAGATCCATCTCGTCCAGCGCGGCGGCGGTCTGCTGGGCGGCGCGGCGGAACTCGTCGTTGCCCGCCTTCAGCTCCTCCAAGCACTTGATGTGGGCGGCCAGCTTGTCCGCCGCCTTCACCAGCGTCTCCACCTCCGGGTCTGCCGGGCGGAGCAAGCTCTCATACGCGGGCCGCAGCTCCGGCGGCAGCATATCCAGCAGCTTCCGCTCCGCCA
Source organism: uncultured Clostridia bacterium (assembly GCA_945878665.1). GTDB lineage: Bacteria > Bacillota > Clostridia > Oscillospirales > Oscillospiraceae > Vescimonas. The sequence continues at coordinate 18,806 of CAMDUN010000017.1, forward strand.
CCCGCTCCACGTTCTTGTAGGCGTCCCGGATGTCCGGGTTGTAGTACTTGATGGGCGTGGGCATATCTCCGGTGAGGATCTCCGCCGCGTCGTGATACAGCGCGGCGGCGGCCACCTGCCCGGCATCCACCTGCCCGCCGAAATACTCGTTTCGCAGCACCGCCAGCGCGTGGGCCAGCACCGCCACCTGATGGCTGTGCTCCTGGATGTTCTCGCTGTAGCTGTTCCGCATCAGCGCCCAGCGCTGGATGAACCGCATACGGTTGATATAGGCAAAAAAGTGGTTCATATTATGTCAACTCCCCTATCAGCATATCGCCGTCCACTGCTTCTATCTTCACATTTCGCACAGCGTTATGTAAATCTTCTCCCCGCACGCCCACCTGACAGTAATTGGGCGCGTGGCCCACGTAGAGGCCGCCCTTCTCCTGCTCGAACAGCACCGGGTACGTCTGCCCCACGCAGCCGTGCAGATACGCCTGCTTCATCCGTTCCGCCGTCTCGGCGGCCCGTGCGGCCCGCCGCTCCTTCACGGCGGCGGTGCATTGGTCCGGCATGGCGGCGGCCTTCGTGCCGGGCCGGACGGAGTAGGGGAAGATGTGCATGGCGGCGAAGCCGCATTTTTCGATAAACGCCAGCGTCTGGGCGAACTCCTCCTCCGTCTCGCCGGGGAAGCCGGTGATCAGGTCGGTGGTCACGGCGGGGCGGTCGAAGTACTGCCGCAGCAGGGATACGGACTCATAAAACCGGGCGGTGTCGTACTTGCGGTTCATGCGGCGCAGCGTGCCGTCACAGCCGGACTGCATGGACAGATGGAAGTGCGGGCACAGGTTGGGCAGCCTGGCCGCCCGGCGGCAGAACTCCTCGGTGATGGTGCGGGGCTCTAAGCTCCCCAGCCGCAGCCGCATCTCCCCGGCAGCGTCAGACACCGCCTCCAGCAGGTCGATAAGCGTCTCCCCGTTTTTCAGGTCGTGTCCCCAGCCGGAGATCTCGATCCCGGTGATGACCAGCTCCCGGTAGCCCTCCTCCCGCAGACGGCGGGTCTGGGCCACTGCCTCCGCCTTGGGCAGGGAGCGCACCGGCCCGCGGGCGTAGGGGATGATGCAGTAGGTGCAGAAGTTCACGCAGCCGTCCTCCACCTTCAGCATGGCGCGAGTGCGCTCCGCCATACCCCCGGCGGGCAGCACCTCGAACGCCCGGCGGTGCAGCGCGTCGTCCAGCAGCGTCAGCGGCTCTTTCTCCCGGGCGGCCTGCTCCAGCAGGTCGAGGAACGCCATGCGGTCGCCCGTCCCGGCGATGAGATCCAGCCCCAGCCCGGCAGCCTCGTCGCTGTGGGTCTGCACATAGCAGCCGCAGGCGGCCACCACCGCGTGCTCGTTCAGCTTGCGGCAGCGGCGGATCATCTGCCGTGACTTCTTGTCGCTGACGGCGGTGACGGAACAGGTGTTGACGATATAGGCGTCCGCCGCGCCGTCAAAGGGCACGATCTCGTGCCCCCGCCGGGTCAGCTCCTGCTCCATGGCCTGTGTCTCGTATTGGTTCACCTTGCAGCCCAAGGTGTAGATGGCGATACGCATCTTGCACTTTCCTTTATTCTATCGTATAATGATGTTTCACGGGCGGGCGCTTTCCCGCCCTGGAACTCGTACATTATACTTGATTTCGCCGTGGCTGACAAGTACCGGCTTAGGAAAACAGGAGGCAGATATGATCTATTTGGACAATGCGGCCACCACACCCGTGCCGAAGGCGGTGGCCGACGCGGTATATGACGTGCTGCTGCACCACTGCGGCAACCCCTCCTCCCAGTACCCCGCCGGTCAGGAGATGAAAAAAGCGGTGGAGGGCTGGCGCGCCGTCATAGCCGGAGCGCTGCACTGCCCCCCGGAGCACCTGCACTTCACCTCCTGCGGCACGGAGAGCGACAACTGGGCCATCCAGGCCGCCCTGTGGCAGGGCCGCCACACCGGCAAGCACATCATCACCACCGCCGTGGAGCACAGCGCCATCCTCGAGCCCTGCAAGCTCCTGGCGCAGCAGGGCTATGACGTAACGTACCTCAAGCCCGGGCGTGACGGCAATATCACCGTGGAGCAGGTGGCCAATGCCCTGCGTGAGGACACGGTGCTGGTGTCCATGATGCTGGTGAACAACGAGACGGGCTGCGTGTTCCCCGTAGCGGAGACGGCCCGCCTGCTGCGTGAGAAAAAGTCCCCTGCCCTGCTGCACTGTGACGCGGTGCAGGGCTTTCTGAAGGTCTCCTGCGACCCGGCAGGCTGGGGCGTGGATATGATGAGCCTGTCCGGCCACAAGCTGGGCGCGCCCAAGGGTATCGGCGCGCTGTATATCGGCCCGCGCCTGCGCGAGCCCCGTCCCCTGCTGCCCGGCGGCGGACAGGAGCGCGGCCTGCGCTCCGGCACGGAGGCCACCGCCCAGATCGCCGGCTTTGCCAAGGCGGTAGAGCTGCGGCTGGAGGACTACGACGCGAAGCTCGCCCACATGACCGCCCTGCGGGACTATTGCAGGGAAAAGCTGCTGGCCATGGGCGGCGTAGTGCCGGTGGGCGCGGGCACAGCGCCCCACATCCTGTCCGTGTCGCTGGTGGGCTACCCCAGCGCCAACATCGTCACGGAGCTGGGCGCGGAGGGCATCTGCATCTCCGCCGGGTCGGCCTGCCATCAGGGCAAGGCCAGCCACGTGGTCTCCGCCCTGGGGCTGGACAAAAAGACCGCCGCCGGCGTCATCCGCATCTCCTTCTCCCCCGACAACACCACCGAGGACGTGGACGCCCTGTGCGACGCGCTGCGCCGCCACCGGGACAACCGCTTCCCCATGCTGTAAGAGGTATTTTCATCATGCTGCAAGCCCTGAAGCGCGACAAAGCGTTCTACCGCTATCTCGTCTCCCTCACAGCGCCCATCGCGCTGCAAAACCTCATCACCTTCTCTCTGGGCCTCATCGACACGCTGATGGTCAGCCGCCTGGGCAACAACGAGATGGCCGCCGTCACCGCCGCCAACGTGCCGGTGTTCCTGCTCATCTCCATCGTGTTCGGCGTCCAGTCCGGCGTGGGCATCCTCATCAGCCAGTACTGGGGCAAGAAGGATCTGACCAGCATCAGCCGCGTCATCGGCGTGGCCGCCTTCCTGGGCGTCAGCCTGGCGCTGATCGTGGCCGTGGTGCTGTTCGCGTGGCCGGTGGCTATCATGGACCTTCTCAGCAACAAGCACCACCTGTCCCTGCTGGGCGCGCCGTATCTGCGCCTCATCGGCTTCTCCTACGTGTTCAATATGCTCTCGTCCATCTACGTCAGCGCCCAGCGCAGCGTGGAGAACGCCGGCTTCGGCATGAAGCTGTTCGGGATGTCCACGGTGATGAACACCGGATTGAACTACCTGCTCATCTTCGGCAAATGCGGCTTCCCCGCGCTGGGCGTGGAGGGCGCGGCCCTGGCCACGCTGCTGAGCCGCGTGGCGGAGTTCATCGTCTGCCTGATCTGCGCCCTCCGAAGCAGGCTCATCCCCCTTGACCTCCGGGCGCTGCTGCGCCCCGGCTGGGAGATGCTGCGCCGCTTCGTAAAATACGCCTCCCCCGTGCTGCTGAACGAGCTGCTGTGGGGCTTGGGCAACAGCCTGCTCACCGTCATTCTCGGCCACACCACCGTCTCCGTGGAGTTCCTGGCCGCCAACGGCGTCATGGGCAACCTGAACCGCCTGTTCCTGGTGGTGTGCTTCGGTCTTGGCGCGGCCACCGCCGTCATGATCGGCAAGGCCATCGGCGAGGGGCAGAGCCACGACGAGCTGATGGCCCTGGCCAAAACCCTGTCCTGGGTCACGATTTTGGTGGGCGCGGTGCTGGCGGTGGTGGCGCTGGTCTTAGTGCCCCTGCTGTTCCAGCCGGTGATCTTCCCCCTGTTCGAGCTGTACGGCCTCAGCGCCCATCTGGCCACCACCCTGGCGGTGACGGGCTTCGCCTGCATCCCCCTCCATGCCTACTCCATCTCCGCCGTCACCGGCATCCTGCGGGCCGGCGGCGATGTGCTGTGGTCCACGGCGCTGGACCTTGCCCCCCAGTGGGTCATGGCCCTGCCGCTGACGGCGCTGCTGGCGCTGGTACTGGATGCCGACCCCTGGTTCGTCTCCCTGGCCATTCAGGCCGAGAGCTTCCTCAAGTGCCCCATTTGCCTGTGGCGTATCCGCTCCCGGAAATGGATACACGATGTCACGCTGCCGGAGGGACGCAGAGATGACTGAGCTGTTCGTCTGCCCCCTGTGCGGCGGCGGGCTGACCCGTCAGGCGGGCAGCCTGCGCTGCCCCGCAGGGCACTGCTTCGATGTCGCCCGCGAGGGCTATACATACCTGCTGCCGGTGAACCGGCGGCACTCCAAGTCCCCCGGCGATGACAAAGCCATGGCCGCGGCGCGCAGCGCCTTCCTCTCCAAGGGCTGGTACGCCCCGCTGCGCGATGCGTTATGTAAACTTTCCGTCTCCCTCACCGGCGATGCGCCCGCCGTGCTGGACACCGGCTGCGGCGAGGGCTACTACACCGCCGGGGTCTACCGCGCCCTGCTGGACGCGGGCAAAGTCCCCACCGTGGCGGGGACGGACATCTCCAAGCCCATCCTGCGTCTAGCAGCCAAACGGGAGAAGAACATCCAGTTCGCCGTGGCCTCGTCCTACCACCTCCCGGTGGCGGACACGTCCATCGACCTGCTGCTGAACTGCTTCTCCCCGCTGGCACTGGAGGAATTTCGCCGCGTGCTGCGGCCCGGCGGCCATTTCCTCTACGTTGTCCCCGGCCCTGACCACCTGTGGGAGATGAAGCAGGTGCTCTACGACGCGCCCTACCCCAACGAGGACAAGGAAACGCCCTACCCCGGCTTCCGCTACGTGACCATCCAGCCGGTGGAATCCACGCTCCACCTCACCGACCCGGCGGACATCCAGGCGCTGTTCGCCATGACGCCCTACTGCTGGAAAACGCCGAAAAGCGGCGTTGAAAGATTATGTAAACTTATCGAGCTGGACTGCCGCGTCCAGTTCCGCATCCACGTCTTTGAAAAGGAGTGACCAAAATGCGCTGCACCGTACTGTTCGCCAGTCCCCGGGGCGAGGGAAGCAACACCCTGGCCCTGCTGCGCCCGTGGCTGGAGACGTGGCGACAGGCCGGGCACGAGGCGGAGGTGTTCTCCCTCTACGATATGGACATACAGCCCTGCACCGCCTGCCGCTGCTGTCAAAGCGACTGGCAGCACCCCGCCTGCGTGACGCGGGACGATATGTCCTCCATCTTCGACAGCGTACTGCACAGTGACCTGCTGTTGCTGGCCACGCCCATCTACTCCTGGTTCTGCACGCCGCCCATGAAATCGGCGCTGGACCGGCTGGTGTACGCCATGGAGAAATATTACGGCCCTGCCGGGCGCGGCCCGTCCTTGCTGGCGGGCAAATCCATGGCCGCCGTCACCACCTGCGGCTACCGCCCGGAAAAGGGCGCTGACCTGTTCCTGGAGGCCATGGCCCGGTGGTGTAAGCATGGCCGGCTGCGCTGGCTGGGCGGCCTGACGGAGCGCCACCTGGGCTATGGCAGCGAATTTATGGACGAGGAAAAGGACACCCGCGCCCGCGCCTTTGCCGCGGAGGTGATAGAGGAGATGCAGCCATGACCGAAACACGTATCCCCCGCCGGACACGGCGGCATCGCCGCACGCCGGTGCTGTTGCTGCTGTGCGCGGCGGTGCTGGTGGCGGGACTTTTGGCGGCGGTGGTCATGTCCCTGCGGCCCGTGAAAGCTCCCGACCCCGAGCCAGATCCCCACGAGGGACAGGTCTACATCAACGATGGCGCGGGCATGGTGTGGCACACGCCCCTGGAGGGCGTGACCGTCAGCCCCGTGGAGCAGGACGAGTTCGTCCGCGACGGCGAGCGCATCCGCTACACCGGGGCGAACCTGGCCACCCGCTGGGGCGTGGACGTGTCCAACTACCAGGGCAGCATCGACTGGCAGGCGCTGAAGGCCCAGGGCATCGAGTTCGCCTATCTGCGGCTGGGTATGCGGGGCTACGGCCCGGAGGGCACGCTATACTCCGACCGCTCCTTCGCCCGGTACTACGATGGCGCGAAGGCGGCGGGCATCGACGTGGGCGTGTACTTCTTCTCCCAGGCCGTCACCGTCCGCGAGGCCGCCGAGGAGGCGCTCCACGCCCTGACGCTGCTGGACGGGCGGGCGCTGGATCTGCCGGTGTACTACGACTGGGAGCCCGTTGCCGCCGAGGACTCCCGCACCGCCGCCTACGACCACCTCTACCTCACCGCCGGCGCGGCGGCGTTCTGCAACGTCATCGAGCGCGGCGGCTACACCCCCGGCGTGTACCTGAACCGCCAGCAGGGCTACTACCGCTACGACCTGCGCTCGTTGTCCGACCGCTCCCTGTGGGTGGCGGACTACGCCGACTACCCGGACTTCTACTACGCCTACGATGTGTGGCAGTACGCCGACCATGCGCGGCTGGACGGCGTAAGCGAGATCATCGACCTGAACCTGGAGTTCCGCCCTGTGACATGAGAAAAGAACCGGCTCACGCCGGTTCTTTTTTCATCAGCTTGTCGATAAACCTTCTCTATACGACAAGCAGTTCATGTACGCAGGGGGAGCTCGAGGGGGCAAAGCCCGCCTCGAATAAGATCAAATGTCGCGCAAAGCCTTGCCCTGCAAGGCGTGCGTGGAGCGAAGCGACTATTTTCGTGCCGCGAGGCGGCACAAAAATAACGACATTATTTGAACAGCCTGCCGCACAGCCAGTTGGTAAATGGCGCGGCGGCAAACATATTCCAAAAGAACGCCATGGGGACGTTTTTCAGCAGCGTACCGAACCATTTTACCGGCAGCTCCGCCAGCGGCGCGCCGCCCAGGATCACGCTGAAGATAATGGTGGCCGCCAGACTCATGCTGGGGCACATGACCAGGATCGTGCAGCCCTGCCGCATAAGGCGGCAGAAAAACGGATTGTCCTTCGCCGGGTCGCATACCCTTGCCGCCAGTCTCGCGCCCAGCCGGTTGCCCCACAGCTCCGACACGAGGATGACCACCAGTCCCATGAACAGCGCCTCCAGCAGCGCATGGCCCACCACGCCGTAGGTCAGATTGGTGAACCCGCCGGGCTTCAGATGTATCCCCTGCTGGATGGCGTTATTGTAGATCTCCATCCCGATGTCCATGCTGTACGACATGATGATCCCGAAAATGATCCCCTGCTTCTTGTTCTTAGGCATAGTTTTTTCCTCCATAAAAATAAAAAGCGCACCGCCCGAGGGCGATACGCTTCGCAGGCACTTTCGTGCGCTACGCGTCCCTATTTTTTTACCACACCGCGGCAAAAAAGTCAACGGTTCGGAAACAGAACGCATACGTTATGTAAACCGTCATTCTCCCCTTTTCCCGTACTTTTCCCACAATCGCAGAATGGGGTAATAAAAAATCGCCCCTATGCCGCCTGCCGCCAGCAGCACCATAAACACCGTGTTCAGCACAGACAGCAGCGTATATCGCTGCAATACAGGCGCTACCGAAGCGCCCACCATATCCTCCGCCCAGAGCAGGTCCATATCGATCGAGGTGAACTCACCGATCATAGCGGCGGCCACGGCAGCCCAAATAAACCGCACGGCGGCCACGCCCACCGCGCCGACGACCGCGGCGGCCAGCAGATACCTGCGCGGCTTCGGCCACGCGGCCTGCGGCGCTGCCGGGCCGGCGTCCTGGACCTCATCCAGCAGCAGATAGTCCGTGGTCACGCCGAATAGCCTGCTCAACGCGATAATGTTCTCCGTATCCGGCACAGCCCCGCCGCTCTCCCACTTGGACAGCGCCTGCCGGGACACGTGGATCTGCCCTGCCAGCTCCTCCTGACTCCAGCCCCTGGCCTTCCGCAGTTCCTGCAGCTTTTCTCCGAAGGTCATAGACGTTTCTCCTTTCGCTTGGTAGCTACATCATAGCGGAAATACCCTGTAAAGTCCACCTATCATAGCTTACAATCACCGCAACCAAACGTTACATCTCCCCCACATAAACCAAAAGACCGGCAGAGCCGGTCTTTTGGTTTACATAATTTCAGTTTTTCTTCCCGTACTGTGCCTTCATCCGCCGCTCGTGGTTCAAAATGGTCTTGCGGATACGCAGGTTCTTGGGCGTGACCTCCAGCAGCTCGTCGTCCGCCAGGAACTCCAAACACTGCTCCAAACTCATCTTCCGGGGCGGCACAAGCCGCAGCGCGTCATCCGACCCGGCGGCGCGGGTGTTGGTGAGCTGCTTCTTCTTGCACACGTTCACCACGATGTCCTCCTGCTTGGGGCTGGCGCCCACCACCATGCCCTCGTACACATCCACATTCGCGCCGATGAACAGCACGCCGCGCTCCTGGGCGTTGAACAGGCCGTAGGTGATGGACTCGCCGGTCTCGCTGGCCACCAGCGAGCCGGTGTTGCGCCGGGTCAGCTCGCCCTTATAGGGCGCGTAGCTGTCGAACACGCTGGCCATGATGCCCTCGCCCCGGGTGTCAGTCAAAAACTCGTTGCGGTAGCCGAACAGCCCCCGGCTGGGAACGAGGAACTCGATCTTCATCCGGCTGCCGATGGGTGTCATCTCCTGCATATCGGCCTTCCGCGTGCCCAGCTTCTCAATGACCGCGCCCACGCTCTCGGCAGGCACGTCCACCACCAGCCGCTCGATAGGCTCGCACTTCTTGCCGTTGATGGTCTGATACAGCACGCGGGGCGGCGATACCTGGAACTCATACCCCTCCCGGCGCATGGTCTCAATGAGGATAGACAGGCTCATCTCGCCACGGCCCGCCACATTGAAGGCGTCCATCGCGCCCTCGATCTCGCTGACCCGCAGGGACACATCCTTCAGCGTCTCCCGGAACAGCCGGTCGCGGAGCTGACGGCTGGTGACAAACTTGCCCTCCCGGCCCGCGAAGGGGCTGTCGTTGACGGAGAAGGTCATCTCCACCGTGGGAGCGCTGATCTTCACGAAGGGCAGCGGCTCGATGCAGTCCGGCGCACAGATGGTGTCGCCGATGGTGATGTCGCCGATGCCGCTCAGCGCGATGATGTTGCCCGCCGTGGCCTCGGTGACGGGCACCTTGCCCAGCCCGGCGAACTCGTACATACTCACGGCCTTGGCCTTCTTGGCCGGCGCGTCCGGGTCGTGGTAGTTGCACACCGCGATCTCCTGATTCTGCTTCAGAACGCCCCGCTCAATGCGGCCAATGGCGATGCGCCCCACAAACTCGTTGTAGTCGATAGAACTGACCAGCATCTGGAACGGCTGATCCAGATCAGCCTCCGGCGCGGGGATATAGTCCAGAATGGTGTCGAACAGCGGCTTCAGATCCGTGCCCACCACGTCGGGGGAATAGCTGGCCGTGCCGTTGCGGGCGGAGCAGAACAGCATGGGACTGTCCAGCTGCTCATCGGTGGCGTCCAGATCCAGCAGCAGCTCCAGCACCTCGTCGATGACCTCGTGGATGCGCTGGTCGGGCCGGTCGATCTTGTTGATGACCACGATGACCCGGTGGCCCAGCTCCAGCGCACGGCTCAGCACGAACCGGGTCTGAGGCATCGGCCCTTCGGCGGCGTCCACCAGCAGGATAACGCCGTTGACCATCTTCAGGATACGCTCCACCTCGCCGCCGAAATCGGCGTGGCCCGGGGTGTCCACAATGTTGATCTTCGTGTCGCCGTACTGAATGGCGGTGTTCTTGGCCAGGATGGTAATGCCCCGCTCCCGCTCCAGGTCGTTGGAGTCCATCACGCGCTCCACCGTCTCCTGGTTCTCGCGGTATACGCCGCCCTGCTTCAGCATCTGATCCACCAGCGTGGTCTTGCCGTGGTCAACGTGGGCGATAATGGCTACGTTTCTCAATTTCTCGTTCTGCAAAGGTATGACCCCTTTCTCTCGGGTATAAATTCATTAACCTTGATATTATATGCCCATAAATCTCCGATTGCAAGCCTTTTCGCCAACTTTTTCGCCGCGCCACCGTTGACAAACGCCCCCTCCCTGCGTTACAATACATCCAGCGCCCACCGGCGCAGCATCTGCGTCTGTAGCTCAGTTGGATAGAGCGCGAGCCTCCTAAGCCCGAGGCCCCCGGTTCGAGCCCGGGCAGGCGTACCAAAAACGCTGTGATCTCAACGGATCGCGGCGTTTTTTCGCTTTTGAGTGCGTTGTTTCAATGGCAGCGGCAGCATCCGAAATTCAGCCGCTACATCTTGTTTGGCACTCCTTTTTCATATCGAACCGATTTTTGTATTTTTCGCCGTTTGGCACCACCTTGGCACCATGGCACAAATCAGTCATTTGCAACCCTGGTTCGATATGAGCGATGTGAGCGCACCTAAGAGTTCGGGGGACTGCTGGAGCTGTACGATGATACTCTGCACGTCCAATGCAGTCTGTGGTTCATCAGGCGCTTTCACACTGCGCAGATCTGGGTTTGCGTAAAACGCACTTTCAAACTTCTGGGCATTGACCTTGCGGTCTTCATCAAGAATGTGCGCATAGACCTTTGTGACCATATCGGCCTGTGAATGCCCTGTGTCGCCCTGTGTGGCTTTGATGTCGCCGTGATTAAGTTTCAACTTATAAGTCGTGCTGGAATGGCGGAGAGAATGAAACACCACATTACTCTGGTACACAGAACGGCGTTATCTCGGATCGGATTCGCGTGAAGGGCTGTCTATAACGTCACTCTGCATCTTGTCCATAATTCAGATAAAGGTCGTTTGAACTGTGACAGCAAAATGAGAAAAGTAGTTCACCATGCGCTGACAGTTTCGCAAATATATACTTCTGAAATCACGGCGTTCGGGCGGAGATTCCGCGCAGAAGTTGGCGAAATCTTCTTTTGTTGCAGTTCTGTTGCGCTTTGCACTGTATAGTGTTCACAAGAAATTGCAGAGGGGAAGCGCCGTATGGACAAGCTGGTAAGAAAAATCGAGGTGCCGCTGGCAAAGAGCGCCATCACCGACGCGGGGCTGTATATCGCGTCGCCGGAGGACATTGGCCGCCTGGCGGAGGTGGCTATGGAGGCCTATCAGGACTATCCGCTCCACAACTGGCTGACCAACGGCCACTATGACCGGGAGGCCTCCAAGCGGATTATGGAGGTGTCGCTGCGCACCATGGCGAACGATGGCGTGATCTACGCCGACAGTCCGGCGCTCAACGGCTTTGCCGCGTGGTTGCCGCTGGGCTTTACCGGCAGCAAGACCGTTCCCTTCCTGACCAACGGCGGGCTTCGTCTGATCCTGCGCGCCGGCCCCGGCATTATCGGCAGGCTGCTGACATACGAGACCTTCGCCATGCGATTGAAGGAGAAGTACACGGCTAATGTGGACTGGTATCTGTACAACCTCTCCGTGCGGCCGCAGGCACAGGGGCAGGGCATCGCCGCGAAGCTGCTGCGCCCCATGCTGGCCTTCTGCGACCGGGAGAATACCGTCTGCTATCTGGAGACCAACAAGCCGCAGAACGTGGATATCTACCGGCACTTCGCGTTCCGGCTGGAGGAACAGGCGCTGATCCCCGGCAGCGATGTGATGCACTACGCGATGACCCGCACACCCGTGCCGCCGATACCGGCGGAGGAGGGCGCTCAGGCGGAATGACCGGGGTGGGGGAGGGTGGCCGAGTCCCCGCGTGAACCGCGGCCATATATTGAGGGCAGGAGGAAGAGAGCACATGGAGTTTGACATTCGCACAGGGGAACTGTCCGCGGCGGAGCTGGAGGACAACTTCGACTTTGATTACAGCGTCGGCGAGGTGTTCATCGACAGCATGGAGACGTTCCGGCGGGAGTTGCTGGAGCCCTTCAGGGACAAGGATCGTCACATTTTCTACCGCGGCGAGCGGGTGGGGGGACTGAACCGCCCGCTGCTGCCCACCATGTACCGAAACAAGAGCACACTGATGCGGGACGGCGGCCACTGCGTGGAGGTCAACGCGGACTTCCTGCTGGACTACTACAAGTCCTACGGCAGCTTTTTCGACCTGTACAACACCACCTTCGGCACGGCTGGGAAGTACCGCCTGTACGACCTGTGCGCCTTTTCTCAGCACTATCTCAACGACTCGCCGCTGATCGACTTCACCAAGTCGCTGTACGTGGCACTGTCCTTCGGGCTGAAGGAGAAAACCGAGTTCGTCGATGACGGTATCTTATACGCCGTGGAGATCGAGGATCTCAACAACAACTACACTACGGACAAGGTGGTGGCGGAATGCTGGCTCAACGACTTCAAGGTGTATGTATACAACTTTGAGAAGGGCGATGTTTCCCCGGAGGTGCAGGAACTGAAGCAGCATGTAAAGCGCACCAGCCCCATCGGCAAGCTCATCGACATCGCCACCAACGACCTGATGAAATTCCAGCAGGGCGTGTTCCTGCTGCTGTCGGACTTCAATCTGGTGAACCGGCTGTACCTGACGAAAAACGTCCGCAGCAGCTTCAAGATCACCAAGTACATCCTCAGCAAGGACATCTGCGCCGATCTGGTGGAGATGATCGCGGAGGAGACGCCATGGTACCGCTTTTCGCAGCTGCTGGAGATCAAGGACGGCATCCAGTCCGCCATTCGGCATAATGAAACCAGTCTGTAGAGCAAAAGGAAGCACTCCCGTGTGGGGGTGCTTCCTTTGCAATATTCGAGTCAAATCAGGGCATATAGACGCGGATAATCTCCACCACCTGATTGTTCACGATGTGCGCAGTGCCGTTCATAGCAGTGCAGCCAAAGTCCACGCTGTCCTTCATGGTCAGCAGATCGCCGGCCACATAGGTTACCTCTCCCTTTTCCAAATCAGAGGAATCCCGATAGACGAACTCATCGCCGTTGACGGGCAGCGCCATCTGCGCCACGGAGGTGTACAGGACGTCGTACTCGGTGAGCTCAGAGCCGCTCTCATAGAAGGTGCCGCCGCTCTCCGACGGTGCCATGGTAATGCCGCCGTTTTCAAGACCACCATTGATATGGACAACGCCATCCGCCTGCTCTACAGCGGCGACAGAGACATCGTTGCCGCGCACTACGATAACGTCGCCCTCCTTCAACCCAGTGATGGACACCGCGTCGAACAGTTCCTGCTCCCACACAGTCATGTGCAGGACAAAGCTTCCCTCATCGTTAAGCTCAATATCATCGTTGGTGAAGGACACAGGGAAGGAGCAGTCCTCCAGATTAGTGGGATCGAAGGAGGAGGGGATGGGCAGGATGCGGGTGTCGGCGGTATCGTTGGTGTCGGACGGCTCTGTGGGGGGCTCGTCCTTGGCGCCGCAGCCAAACAGGGCGGCGGACAGTACAAGCAGGGACAGCAGTACGACCAGGACTTTTTTCAGCGTTTTCATGGGATCTCCTTTCTCATATGCGTGGTGCCGTTTGCGCCGTGCGGGTCATTTGATGTCAAATGTCAACTCCAGTTTGTTTTCCCCGTCAGCAAAGCGGTATGTCATGGCGGTGGTCATTTTCCGTACCATATGCAGTCCCAGTCCGCCAATGCTGCGTTCATCGGCAGACAGCGTGGTGTCTGGCTCCGGTGCGGCGGTGGGGTCGTAGGGCTTGCCGTTGTCGGCAAAGCGCAGCAGCAGTGTCTCCCCCTCCGGACGGAGCGTCAGGGACGCCTGCGTGGCACCGCTGTAGTGGACGATGTTGGACCATATCTCGTCCGTGGCCACCTGCACGCGGTTCTGCACGCGCAGGGACACGCCGTCTTCCTCCAGCCGCTGCTCCAGAAACGTCTGCACAGCGGTGTAGGAAGCGCTGTCAGGAACGAGGGTGATGGAATTCTTGTTCTGCATGGCAGTTCCCCCTTTCGGGTGTTGATCGTCAGTTCTCAATGGTCAGGAAGTCCACAAAGCCGGTGATGTCAAAGACCTCCATCACAGTCTCCGGCACATGGATCAGCCTCATGCCACCCTTGCGGCTCATCTCTTTCTGCGTCTTGAGGATGACACGCAGGCCTGCGGAGGAGATGTATTCCAGATTTGCAAGGTCAAAGGTCAGCGCCGCGGCGGCAGGCAGCAACTTCTCCAGCTCCGCTTCCAGCTCAGGCGCGGTGCTGGTATCTAGACGGCCTGCCAGTGCCACTGTGATACCGTTATCTGCAGGGACTTTCTCGATTTTCAGGTTCATTTCTTTTTCCTCCTCTATTTTATGACAAGACTATTTGCCGCACTGTGCATCCACAAATGGTATCAGTTGTGTACGCAGAATGTCCAGCGCCATGGCACGCTTCTCTTCTCCCCAGCGGTCGCCCTTCAACAGCGAAGTGCAGCAGCGGAACCACGCCAGCGGGTACAGCCACGCGGCGTCGGGGTAGGTCTTTTCGGCCTCGGCCAGCGGGCAGCCGAAATATTTCTCCAAAAACAGGTGCAAGATGTGCGTCACGATATCCTGGGGCAGCTTGTAGAAGCTGTTGAACTCACCCTTGGCCGCGCCGGCGAACTCCATAGAGAACAGGATGCGGGACAGGTCGAACATGGGCGTACCAGTGGAGAACTCGCCCATGTCGATAAGGCAGCACTCGCCATTCTGCACCATGATGTTGTTGATGTTCAGGTCGCCGTGCAGACAGTTCATACGGTCGGGCATCAGGTCCAAGAACCGGTGCAGGTACGCCCGCTCCTCCTCGGTGATGCCGGTGACATTGGGGATGTCGGAGCGGTTGATGTCCTTGAAGGACGGCAGCTGGCCCGGCTCCGCCTCGATGCCGTGGATCTGGCGGCAGACAGCGGCGTACATGTCCACATACTCCTCCAGGTGGCCCTCGTCGCCGCGGATCAGCTCGCCGATGGTCTTGGACTTGATCAGCTCATAGACCACACCGGTGCGGCCATCGGCCTCTACGATGTCGTAGGAGATGGCGGTGGGTACGCCCATGACGAAGGCCTTCTTGGCCAGGGCCTTCTCCTGCTCAATCTCCTCCTTCTTCACCCGGGGGTAGTACAGCTTGATGATGGTCTCGTCGTCCAGGCGGAATACCTCACCGCAGGCGCCGGCGCCGATGCGGTCGCAGCCCTCCACGCTCAGTTGCCGCACGGCGCGGGAGATGTCCATGATTTCGGAGAAGCCGGTGACATCAAAGACATTCATCACCTCGTCGTTGACATTGACGACGCGGAAGATCTTCCCCTTACAGCGCTTTTTGGCCGCCAGCAGCACCCGCAGGCCGGCTGAGGAGATGTACTCCAATCCGCCGGCGTCGATGATCACGCCCTCCTCGCTGGAGGGCTCTCCGCTGAGTGCATCCTCGAATTCATGGGCATTGCCGGAGTTGATGCTGCCGGTCAACTCCACCACAGAAAGCTGTCCGTCATGTCTGATATTCGTTTCCATTAGTCTCCCTCCGTTATATCCGAAAATATGGCTCGTGTCAACTCTTTTAACTCCTCATACATGGGCAGTCCTTCCAGCGGTGAGAGGGCCTTCGCCGTCTCGCGGAACAGCCACGCCTGCTTGTCCTTGCCGCGGCTAAAGCGGCTCCACACAGCATCTCCCTCCTCCGCCAGCCGGTCGCGGATACTGCGGAGGTTGGCCAGCTTGTCGGCGCACATGAGCATCCGATGACTGCAGCTTCCGGTGTACAGCGACCGAATAGCCGCCGTTTTGCGCTCCTCCCAGTTTTTGGATTTGTCCTCGCTGTCCTCCAGCACCAGCTCCGCCACCTCCTCGTCAAAGGCGGCGCGGAGCTGCTCCGGCGTGATGTAGGCGTCCTCAATGGTGTCGTGGAGCAGTCCGGCGCAGACCAGTGCCTCGTCGGCACCGTTGCGGGCCAAGGTCATGCCCACCTCAAAGGGGTGGACGATATAGGGCAAGCCGTCCTTTCGCCTTTGCTCGCCGTGGGCGTACAGCGCAAAGAGGAACGCCCTGTTGATGCGGTCGGTCATTGGGTCACCTCCGGTGTGTGCTGCTGCGCGGCTTTGCCGCCGGTCATCAGGTTGTGCTTGCGGGCGGTCAGCAGCAGTTGCAGCTCGGTGCACAGGGTGTTGCAGGGAGCCTCCACCATGTCAAACAGGGCGGACAGCGCACAGGCCGCCGCCAGCAGATCGCCGCTTATGCCCATTTGTAACAACAGCACGGTATAGCAGGATATCTCGCCGCCGGACACCGGCGGATACGCCACCGAGGTCAAGAACGCCATAACCGCCAGCAGGAGCAGAGCTCCCAGCGTCATGGTGTCGCCGGTCATATCCCGGATGGCGAAGATCACGAACACGAACTCCGCCGCGATCAGCGGCTTGTGGATCACCGTGCCGATGGGCAGTGCGAAGCGCACCAGCCTTCTGTCCATGCCGAAGCCCCGCTCACAGGCGTCATAGGCGTCGGAAAAGGCGGAGGAGGAGCAGGCCGAGGCCAACTGCGCCATAAAGGTTGGCCGCAGGATCTCCCACATTTTTCCGACCGAATACCCCGTCCTGCGGGCGACATACGCAAATTGCACCGCCGTCACCACGGTGCAGAAAGCTGCGAACAGCAGGATCATCCGCCCGTAGCTCAGCAGGGTGTCCACGTCGGCGGTCAGCCCGGTGGAGAGCATACTGAGAAACACGAAGGCCGGCATTGCGCGTTCAAAGCCGGTCAGCAGCTTCAGCACGATGGCGCTGCCCTCGTCCACCAGCTGAGCCGTCATGCCCACGCGCCGCTGCAAAAACAGCATGGCCATACCCACCACCGTGCCCACGAACACCAGCTGCAGCATATTGCCGTCGATAAGGGGCGACAGGGCGTCGGCGGGGACGATCCCCGACAGGAACCGGCCAAAAACGGCGAGGCTCCCCTCCCCCTCCGCGGAAAAGCGGAACGGGAAAAACACGGCGCACAGCACACCGGCGCACAGGATGACCACCAGCATACTGAACAGAAAGCGGATGCATGCATAGCGTCCCACCCGATGGAAGGTGCGGGGACTGCCCACGCTGAGCACGCCGCTGATGACTGCCAGCAGCATCATGGGCGTGACCACGGCGGTGAGGAATTTAGAGCACAGCGCCAGCAGCGGCTGCGTCACATAGTTCTGCACCACATCCACGGCGGCAGGCAGCAGCCGCAGCAGCACGGCGGATGCAGCGGCCAGCGCCATGGCGGTGAGCACATGGCGGACGCGGTGGCTCTCCCGTGCCTCCACGGAGATATAGGCGCTGTTCTGCCCGTGGTCAAACTGATAGGTCCAGTCGATGCCCAGATTGGCCAGCGTGCTCTCCACGCCGCTGACACCTGAGACCTCTGCCGCGTCCGGTGGTGTCAGCCGGTAGGGCACGCCGTCCATCTGGAGTATCAGATCGACCCAGCGGCCCTTTTCCTCGATGGACAGTTCCACCCGCAGCTCGCCTACCTCCTGCCGCCAGTGCAGCAGGATCTCCTCCGCGCCCAAACGCAGGCGCAGGATGTCGCGCTTGGTAATGTAGGGATAGTCCGCCAGCACATCGGCGATCTGTTCGGATATGTTGTCCACGCCCGCCGCATCCAGCGAATGCGTGTCCCGTAAAATCGTTTTCATGATCCTCACACTACAGCGGTAAGAATTTTTCGTACAGCAGTTTGGCGTATTCACAACTCGTAAATGCCGCGAACTTCTGGTATTGATCGGATTTCTGCGCATCGGCGTAGTCGCAGACGCTTTTGATGATCAGCGGTACGGGGCGTGGCTCGACGGCATGCTCCGCCGCATAGGCAACGGCATACGACTCCATATCCAGCGCGACCGTCCCCTGCAGCTGGGAGCGCACCTGTTTTTCAAGCACATCACGGTTGGCTACCACGGAGGTGCCGCAAGCCATAGGCCCGATATGGACATGACACTGATTCTCTGGCGACGCCGCGGCCGCCTCTACATAGGGAAGGATATCCTCACTTATGTGGATCATAGTGGGGCGGGGGATGAATCCCACACTGCCGTATTGAATATCCGCACGTTCCATGGGCACAAACTTGCCCACAGAGTAGTTCCACACTAGATTCGCCACATTGACATCCCCGTAGATTTGCTCCGCCATATCGGGCTTGGCGATACCTGCGGCAATGCCCACCATAATGACATAACGCGGACTGTACCACCCAATGAGCTTGGTGGTCAGAACCGCTGCGGCCACCATTCCCATCTCGCCCTGCCGGGCATACACCACCCGATGTTCCTCGCTGCCCCGGGAGAAGCATGCCTCATAATAAGGCTGGCCGTCCTCCGCAAAGGTGCGCTGTGTCCACTCATACATATGGCGAACGGCGGTCTCCTCTGTGTCTGTGGCAACGATCAGTGCTACGGCTGTATGAAAATCACCCAATGTGATCCCTCCTGTTAATTTAGTCATCGCACTTCAAGAGCTGTCCGTTTTTCTCATCGCCCACTGCACTATCCAATGCACAGCAGAAGTGCAGCAGATGGTTTAAGGCAGTACCGCACAATGTAAGCTGCGGTGAAGCGACAAGCCGCATTTTCCCTTTTATGTTACTCGCCCTGCGCGGGGATCTCTGCCGCAGGCACTTCATTCTGCGCCTTCAGTTTCTCATACAGTGCCGCGGCGGTGAGCTGGCGGTAGGGCGCCACATAGAACACCGATACGATGCCCAGCGTCAGGGTACTGAGAATATCCCAGGGGATGAAGCTCAGGTCCAGGACGAAGGCCTTCCACTTGTTGCCCTTCATCATGGCCTTGCTGGTAGCAAAGGCCTCCTGCCGGGTCATCTCAGGGTGGTCGGCCAGCAGGTAGGGGATCATGCAGTACTCATACGCCTTGATGAAGCCCGGCACGATCAGCAGGCAGGTCCACAGGAAGGTATACACCGCCTGCAGCAGCAGGGTGCCCACGTTGCGCTTATAGGCGGCATCGAAGCCGCGGCCCAGGTCGCCCACATTGCCGGTGCCTCGCAGGGCGTTGACGCGGAAGTAGGAAAAGCCCACATTGATGGGGTTCAGCAACAGGATGCTCACCGCCAGCGACAGAATCACCAGCACCACGGCCAAGATGATCAGCGTCGTCAGCAATCCGGGGAAGTACTCGTGCAGGAATCCCCCGATAAACGCCCACGCGGATTCGGTGTCGCTGCTGCCGCTGCCGGAGGAGGCAGCGACGCCAGCCGCGGCCGCGCCGCCGGTGCCGCCCAGCAGTGCTCCGAACAGCACCGTCACCAGCACAGCCTTCCAATAGTTCCGCTTCAGAGCATCCTTCGCCTGCTCCTTCAGTTCTCTTCTCGTCCACATAACTGTAAGACCTCCTAATTTCTTTCTTGGTGTATTCTCTCAGAGGGCATCGCCCGCGGTAAAAACGGATATCACACGATCACCGATACACGGCAGTTGGGGATCTCCTCCGTCAGCTCCCGCTGCACGGCGTCGCGGAAATCCTCTATCTGCCGGTAGGTAGTCCCCTCGTCGAAGGTCACCGCCAGATCCACCGTCACGGTGATACCGGTGTAGCGGGAACGAATGCTGTCGAATCTGCGGTAGTCGCCGTTGTGCCGGTTCAGCACCTTCAGTATCTTCAACTGCGCTTCCTCCGGCAGCGTTTTGTCTGCCAGCTCCGTTATAGCGCGGCGAATATGCTTCACGCAGAAGACCATCATCACCAGCGCGATGACAAGGCTCAATATTGGGGACACATACCATGAGGCACGATGTCCCCGTAGGAGCCACACCGCCAGCAAGGCCAGCAGCGCGGCGCCGTCGAAGGCCAACGCACCGATGTTGCCCACATATTCGCTCTCGGCAATGGTGGAAGGGTTGGCAGCCCGTATTTTTGCCTGTCCCCGCAGAAACCAGAGGTCGAAGAACACATTCACCACCTTCAGCGCCACCACGTAGATCAGCAGCTCGCTGGGACTCTCCGGCGAGATAAGCTGCATGACGGACACCACAGCGATGCACAGCAGGCCGCCCAGCTCGATGGCATCGGTGAAAAACGTTGTCAGCGCCTCGATCTTGCCCACGCCGTAGTTATATTCATACCGCAGGTCGCGGCTCATGCGGCGGGACTGCACCGCCACGATAGCCTCCGACAGCAGGTTGCCCAGCGTGTCCACAAAGTCAAGCCAGACGATCAGCGAGTGGGACACCACAGCGGAGGCCAGCACCAGCACAAAGTTGGGCAGTTCCGTCAGAAACTGCAATCCGGTGATACTCTCCTGTTTTTTGTACGCTTCCTGCTGCACCGTATCCCTCCTCCCGCACCGCATGACCAGTGTACCAAGGATACAATACCACCCAAAGTGCAACAAAAGTGCAACACCTCCCCCCTGCCGGTTGCAGTTCTGTTGCGGTCATGCTGCTATAATGGTCGCTAGAAAACACTGGATGGGAGGTCAGCTCATGAGCGACAACACCAACCACGCTGCATTTCCGGAGAAGCACACCATCGCCTATCCGGAGAAATACAAGCCCGACCTATGCAAGGACGGCGCGTCCTCCTTCGCGGGGAAAACGGATCATCACGACTCCCGCTACTACGTCTTTAACGACTACTACAACATGACCAGCGACGAGACGCTCCACATCCTCTCCCACTTCGAGACATACCAGCAGACCACGGAGTACACCTGCGGCGCGGCCTGCGCGCTGATGGTGCTCAACTGGTTCGGTCAGAAGCGCTACCACGAGCGGCTGGTGGGTCAGCTCATCGAGAGCTGCGAGGGGCGCGGCTCCACGGTAGAAAACATTGCGGACTTCTTCGACCTCATCGGCTGGAATGTGGAGTACCACGCCGGCGCCGACCTGAAATTCGACACCATCGAGGGCTTCGAGCAGTCGGTCATCGACTTCATCGACCGGGGCATCCCCATTCTGGTGGACTGGGTGGACTGGGCCGGCCACTGGCAGGTGATCATCGGCATCGACACCTGCGGCAGTGACACCCCTTATGACGATGTGCTGATCTTCGCCGACCCCTATGACATCACCGACCACTATCAGGACGGCTATTACATTTTCCCCTTCAGCCGGTTTTACGGCATGTGGCGCGAGGGCCCCTGTGCCGGCAAGGACGACCCCTACAAGCAACCCTTCGTCATCGCCTATCCCAAAGACTACGACAAGGGCGCGGCGTGGGAATAAAACCGCCCCGCCGGACGATCCGCGAAAAAAATGCACCCCCTGGGGGTGCATTTTTTCGTTGTGCGGGGAAACTATCAGAAATCCTTGCGCTTGCGGCTAAACACCACGCCGCTGCCCAGCAGGGACGCCACGGCCATGCCGGCGTACAGGGAGATGCCCGCATCGGCGGTCTTGGAGGATCTCACCGTGCCGCGGGTGTCGCACCGCTTACCGGTCGGGTGCTGAGCTGTCTAAAGGCCGTAGTGCTGCCGCCATGGTTACGATAGGCCGTAATGTTGCTCTTGCCGGTCATGTCGTAGGGGATGATGATCTCCATCAGATCCGTGGTAGTGCTCATTTCCTCAGCGGGACCATTATCAATAGTTTTTGTGACCTTGATATCAAGGTAGCCGTCCACTTCCAACTGCTCAGCTTCTTGCCGGAATGCATCGTTGTGCCAGAGAATGAACACACGCAGTGCAGGATACCTTGACCGCATATTCTCCGCAAGCTCCAGCCCGGTCAGGTGGCCCATCCGTGCGACGGCATACAGCGCGTCAACGGGATGATAGAACGAATACTGATGGGCGTATAGCGGGTCGCAGAAGCACTCAACGGAGGAACCCGGCGGTGTACTCTTTCTGATTTCCGCCGACAG
>CAMDUN010000018.1:0-38965 GCA_945878665.1 uncultured Clostridia bacterium
TTGCTGCGATCCCCTCCCGCGAGGTTGCTGCGATCCCCTCCCGAGAGGTTGCTTTCACTTCCTCCCGAGAGGTTGCTGAAATTTCCTCCCGAGAGGTTGCTTTCACTTCCTCCCGAGAGGTTGCTTCCACTTCCTCCCGCGAGGTTGCTGCGATACCCTCCCGCGAGGTTGCTGCGATCCCCTCCCGCGAGGTTGCTGTAATTTCCTCCCGAGAGGTTGCTGCGATCCCCTCCCGCGAGGTTGCTGCGATCCCCTCCCGAGAGGTTGCTTTCACTTCCTCCCGAGAGGTTGCTGCGATTCCCTCCCGCGAGGTTGCTGAAAGCCCATCCCGCGAGGTTGCTGAAAGCCCCTCCCGCGAGGTTGCTGAAAGCCCCTCCCACGAGGTTGCTGTAATTTCCTCCCGCGAGGTTGCTGCTATACCCTCCCGCGAGGTTGCTGTAATTTCCTCCCGAGAGGTTGCTGTAATTTCCTCCCGCGAGGTTGCTGCTATACCCTCCCGAGAGGTTGCTGAAAGCCCCTCCCGCGATGTTGCTGCCATTTCCTCCTTTCTTTCCGGATTCCGCTTTCTTCCTTGTATACTCTATCTGCGCTTTTACAAGCCCAGAAAAACCGATTTCGGCCTTCAATGTGATTTCCGATGATGCTATCTTGCTATCGTACGCCCCGGTTCTGTCGATTTTCCCACCGGATTCTGCAGAAAAGAACCTGTTACCGTTTCTATTCGGGTAGTAGCGAATCACATCAAAAGGCGCTTCGCATGCGTGAAGCCCTTTGTTTCCGCAACGGATTGCATCATCCGCTTTTTCCGTTTTTCCGATTTCATACTGCATTCCACGGCACTTCATATCCTTATCAGTGCCCTTATATGTCAAAATCTTTTCCATCATTTTTTCCTCTCCGGTTTACCTCCCCCGGCAGGGTTTCATGATTTTTTCCCGATAAAGCAAAGCGCGATCAAAGTAACGCAAACAATAAGCGTGATTTGCACCGCCGTTGTCACCGCGTATCACCTCCTTTCCTTTTCGCCCATTCTTGATCCTGCCACACAAAGCAGCGGCGGCCAGTCTTGACATTTCGGATTGCCAATGCTACAATTTTCTTGTTTTCAATCACAATTTTTTCCACTGCGAAAGAATCAAAGCATTTCCACTTGTCACCGCTCTGGACAAGAGAAGCGCAGTTTTTTGCTTCAATCCAGATGAACGGCGCGGTATACAGTTCTCTACCGATACCGACATTGAAACATGCACGCTTGAAAGAATCGCTTGCAAGGCCCTTTTCTTTTTCCGTGTTGCTTTCAGTGCCGGTATCTTCTTTTTCAATCCACTGCTTTTTCGATTCGTCCCAAATCGAAACGATACAGTTCTGATTGTCCCGCGTGTGCCTGCGCTGCCATCCAAACGGCCCAAACGTTTCATCCAGAATATTCATATCCACACGGGCGTCCTTGTACAGCAACAGGGAAACGCCGTTTTGCTTTGCCTGCGAAACCCTCACGTCGATTTCATCCGCTCTCAGATCGCGGAATTGAAGCATGCGGGGCCGCTCTTCCAACTGGTGAAATGCTTTCGGTTTTTGAGCTTCCGGTTCCATGCTTTGGCTGATTGCACAATCCATGCTTTTCATAAATTTTTCCTCACTTTACTGACATACTCAGGGAAGAAACAAGCGCACATCCTGCAATGCTTTCCCCGTTTTTCAGCGCCGCTTTGATCGCATTTTTGTCCGGCGCTTTTACTGCTTGCACCCGGAAATACTGTGCAGGTATCGCGCTTTCGTCTGCAATTTCCACTCGCTCAGGGGTTCTACGGAAAGAAATAGCGCACTTTGCAGACGAGAATTTTTCCCCGTTCAGATATCCAAAAAGATAATTTTCCAGTCTTTCCCTCTTTGCTTTCGTGGCGTTCTCCCGATCGGAGAGCGCCTTTTTTTCTGCCGAAAACGCGGCTTCCTCCGCTTTCAGGTTTTTGATATAACAGGCAAGATTTTCGATTTTCCTCTCCTTGTCCATCTGCAGAGCATCCAGCTTGTCCGCGTTAAGTATCTCGCCGGTTTCCGGATCGATCTCAAAACACCGTTCGATTTCCCGGTCGATTTCGTAAAGGTTCATTGCATCATCCCTTCTTTCTCCGGGGTTCCTTCGGTTTCATCATGCCGGTATTCTTCTACCGTGAATTTTATCCCGCTGATATTCGCGTTTCCTGCAATGGCGGACATGATACGTGTCGCAGCTTCCACGCTCCTGCACTCGATGGAAACGCCGAAATATTCTTCTCGATTCTGAATCATCAGAGTGTACATGATTTTCCCCTTTCTGATTGCCCCAAAAAATAGAATGAAATTCACAAATACAACGTGCAATGCAATTGCACAATGTAATTTCTTTTATTTATTTTCTTTCTCTTATTCTTATTTCTTTATTCTTATTCTGGGGCGTTAACATTTCTATTACGTAAGTCTTACCGTAAGAATAGCGTAAGGTCTTACGTAAGGTATTACGTAAGGCATTACACGATCACTTACAAGAAAAATTATCGCTTGCAAACTTACACGCTCCGTTCAAACTTACACGCAAAGCGTGTAAATAAAGTGCAAGTGATGTTTTTCTGCTCTCCCCTCCTTGCTTCTATAGATTTCATATCACTCATACTTAACACCTATGTAATCAAGAACATGGCCAAGTCCGAGACCTTCTTTGTTCGGTTTCCACTTGCCGTCAACCATTTCACCGCCGTTGATGCAGTAGTCATACTGTCGGGGGTGTGTTTCCTTCAACCGCTGGAAGCGGTTTGGTTCTTTTTCAAGGTGACAGCCGAACATGCAGAATATGCACCCCGTTCTGTTACAACCAGTAGTTTTCAGGCCGTCCGGTGTATCCGTGATATCACCGTACACTGTGCAATACGGGACGTTGTATGTCTTTAAGTAATTTAGAACATCTTGCTCTGTCCAAAAAGACAAGGGCTGGGATGATGGTTCTTTGGTATCAAACGCATTGCACCCGTATTTCACCCAGTTCATTTCACGGCGTTTGCTTTCCGTTGCCAATATTCCCAGAATTGACTTTCTCCCAGTAGCCTTGGCATATGACCTTGCGGGACGTTTCTTCATGACTGAACAACATTCGGCAGATGCTGGAATGTTGCTATTCAGCGCGAAGTCCAGCGCCGTTTTCGATAGTGCCATGTGGCGGTAAGTTTCTCCTGTTTTCGGGTTCTTCCTTAATCCGTACAGATAACGTTCAACCATATGGGCATCACCCCTGGCCATTGCTTTTCGACCATATTCAATGCATCGTGCTACCTCTTTGCTCAAAACCGGATACCCGTATTCTTTGATGACTTCATCAAACCGCATTTCTGGCCTTATGATTTCGACATTGGGATTGAAGCAATCCCATTTGCCTGATTTAACATCTCTGACAAACTGCTGAATTTCCGGATACTCCAGACCGGTATTCACAAACAGTGCAGGGACATCTGAATACATGGAATCAACGATGTGCTTCAGCACGGTAGAATCTTTTCCGCCGGAAAAGCTGACATATACTTGCCCATCCCAATTCTCATACCATTCGCGGATTCTGCGTTTCGTCATCAGAATCTTCCCAGCAAGGGGAACACTCTGCATCTGCGCCAAATCATACGGCGTGTGTCTATTTTCACCCACTCATTTCATCCCCTTTCTTCAAGGTAGCATGTTCGCACGATATGGAGAACGGCCGGGGCGATCAGAACCGATCCCCAGAGGATCATCCTCCATACATCCGGCGGGGTTTCCTCCATAAGCTGGAGCGTATGAAAATCTGCCGTTCCGGCAGCACCCAGCCAAAGGATAAAACCGAAAACCCCAGCCGCCGTTCGGATGATGTGCCACGCGTTCCGAACCGTCCGGCTTTTCCTGCTTCTTGCTTTCATGTACAAACCCTTCTTTCCTGAGAATCCTTATGTACTTCCGCTCCCTTGCTTGCTGCTTTCCTCCGTTTCTCCATGATCCCATCGAGTACCCTATAAAACTGGTCGCACGTAATCATAACGCCCTCGATAGAGTCCCGAACGGTTCCATCTTTCATCACATGGATAACCCGGATTTCATTTTTCAAGATCAATCACCACCATTTTCTGATATGCCTGGGTAGCTTGTACAAGTATGATTTTCTTGAATCATTGTGCTTAAAGCGCAATAAAACATCAAAAAAAATTACGACACCGCCCAAATGATATCGTCCACTGTCATGCCATATAATTTGGCGAGTTTCTGCGCAGTTTCAATATCAGGTTTAGTCCTGTAAAGCTCGTAATTCACAAGCGTCTGTTTGCTGATATTGAGAACCTTTCTTACATAATCTTGCGTAAATCCCGCGTTAATTCTCGCGGCCTTTAAAT
Organism: uncultured Clostridia bacterium; assembly: GCA_945878665.1. Classification (GTDB taxonomy): domain Bacteria; phylum Bacillota; class Clostridia; order Oscillospirales; family Oscillospiraceae; genus Vescimonas. The sequence goes on from CAMDUN010000018.1 coordinate 4,386, forward strand.
GGATTGCCACAATTCCACCTCCTTATGATACGCCACTATATTATGTTTTGCATGTGCCTCAGTTATACAACCGATAAAAAAGGCGATTTAATTGTGCTTTAAGCACAAACATATATTACTACCGCGCAAAGCAAAAGTCAATACTTTAAATCAAAATATTTTGCTTTTTGCATTGATTTATTTTGCTATTGGTATATAATATGGGTGAGAAAAGAGGTGGATACTGTGAACAACAAAAACGTGTTTGCATCCAATTTGAAAAGATATATGAGACTGAGCGGAAAAAGCCGAAAGGAAATTTGTTCAGCACTGGGATTCAGTTATTTTACATTTTCAGATTGGGTGAACGGGAAGAAATACCCGCGCATGGACAAGGTGGAAATGCTTGCGAATTACTTCGGCATAAAAAAATCTGACCTTATAGAAGAAAAAGAGCCAGATGATATGCAGGAGAAAAATGATACCGCTGTGGGCAGTAAGGGTGATGTTTTGGACGAAGTGGATATTGCGTTTTACAATCATTTCAAGGAATTAGACGAAGATCAGCAGGAAACCGTCCGTGACATGGTGAAAGTCATGAGAGAAAGGCGTTCTAAGAAGCAGGGGTAAAAAATGTTCGAGTTATCTGATTTCTATACCTATTGCAAAAACAATGATGTTGACATAATTCTATATAACGGAGCACCCAGTGAAGGTGTCACCATCCGGGATGACGAGGACTATGCCGTGTTTCTGGATTTCTCGAAAATCCAATCGACACGCTCCTTGAAGGGTGTGTGCTATCACGAGATGGGGCATCTGGTCACAGGGGCACTCCATAAGGTAAGTAGCCCGTTTGAAACGGTGGAGCGAAGTGAGTACCGGGCAAATCGGTGGGGTGCTGAAAACTATCTGACGGAAGAAAGTTTCCGATCGGCTTTCGCCGATGGCTATACTGAACTGTGGGAATTGGCGGATTATTTCGATTTGCCGGAAGATGATGTTAAAAAGGCTTTCACCTATTGGGTAGATCACAGAGGCATCAATTTTTACACAGAATAGGGGATGAAAAAATGAGGGTGGGACTTTACCCGCGTGTAAGCGGGCACGAACAGGAAGATAATTATTCGATTCCTGAACAGATTGACAGAATGAAAAAGTATTGTGAATCGCGCGATTGGATGGTATATAAAATTTATACTGATTCTGCCTATTCCGGCTCTAATATGGACCGTCCTGGCCTACAGGATATGATAAAAGACTGCCAAAACGGAAAACTTGATATGGTGCTTGTGTATAAACTGGACAGGCTTTCTCGCAGCCAGAAAGACACCCTTTTTTTAATCGAGGATGTTTTTGAAAAAAACGGGGTTGGTTTTACTTCCATGACGGAAAATTTCGACACCAGCACACCTCACGGAAAATTCATCATCGGGATTCTGAGCGTTTTCGCCCAGCTTGAACGGGAGAAAATCAAAGAAAGAACCATGATAGGAAAAGACAGCCGCGCAAAAGAAGGAAAATGGCATGGCGGAAAATGGGTACCTATCGGATACGACTATGAAAACGGGGATCTTGTTCCGAATGAATATGAAGCTATGCAAGTGCGGGAAATCGCTGATCTTTTTCTAAAGGGAACGCATGTTCGGACAATCGAAAGAATGATGACGGAAAAAGGATACCGACACAAGCACGGAGAATGGGACGCGAAAACGATCAAAAGAGTGCTGAAAAACCCGGTCAATATCGGAATGATAAAAAACAGGGATAAATGGCACAAAGGGATTCACGAGCCTATCATCGAACAAAAAACTTTTGATGAAATCCAAAAGCTGATGCAAGACCGCCGGGAAAAATACGGGGCAGCAAGGCCGCATCAATCGCTTCTCGGTGGAATCCTATACTGCAAAAACTGCGGTGCCAGATATGCAAGGCAAAGCTACAATGGGATTTATTATTATATGTGCTATTCCAGAAGCAAGAAAATGAAGAAGATGATAAAGGATCCGACTTGCAAAAACAAAAATTACAGGATGGAAGAATTGGAAGGAATCGTTCTGTCAGAGATTCACAAGCTGGCATTTGAACCGGGCCACATAGAGAAGGTAAGGGAAAACCGGCCTGTAAGCGATATGACAGAAAAAATAAAATCCATCACTTCGGAGATCGCGAAAATTGACACGCAAATCTCAAAAATGATGGACTTGTACGCTTTGGGCACGATTGATCTTGATGTAATATCCGAAAAAGTTTCCGGCTTGAACAGCACAAAAACGGCACTTACAAAAGAACTGGAAACCATGAAAGTGCCGGAGCCCGAAAACGTTATGACGGACGAACAGGTCAGGGACACGGCGGCCCTTATGGAAAAAGATTTTCCGCTGGAAGATAAGCGAAACATTCTGCAATCGCTGATTTACTATGTGGAAATTGACGGGGAAAATATTCTAATTCACTGGCGGTTTTAATAGCCGCTTTTTATGCATCGTTTTATTCCATATAGGGACAGCGGTGTTATCCGGTGTACCAATATGGAATAAAATTCTTTACTATTATTTTATAAGAATACCACAAGATAGCCGGTAATTGTGTAAACGAAATGAAAACAAACGAAAATATTAGGGGAGTGAAATCCTGAACGTTGAAATCTGAATAAAAAAATAAGGGGTATAGAGTGATTCACTCCATACCCCTTTTATTTTGCATTTATTTGCCAGTGTAAGGCATTTTTATTTTTGCCGGTGAAATTATACCAAAGAAGCGCAAAACCTCCGTGCGCGGTCATTTAAGCAGGGAATTGACCATTTTCTGCACTTCGCCATAATCATATCCGGCGGCAGTGAGCATTTTCTTGCGCTCTTCTCCCACGCTCCACTTCCCTTCGATTACTTCTTTCGCAATTTCCGTCACGCTCTTTTTGTTCGTGCTGGTGGCCGTACCGCCAAGAATCGCATTTACACGGGCCTGAACCGATGCGGCATCATACCCGGAAGCGGTCAGGCGCTTTTTCCGGACTTCACCGGTGCCCCATTTACCTGCGATAACTTCCTGCGCGATTTCGTCCACGCTTTTCTTTTCGGCCCTGGCTTTAGAAGCGTAATCCGGCAGGCAGAAACCGCGAATGTAGCGACCATTTACAGAAATGTTTCTGTATGCCACCTGTTCGCTTTTGTTGCCCTCAATCACTTTGATGATCTTACCGACCACAGACACGACAATGCCCACATGATCGGCCGCCCCGGTATTGTCTCCCGCTCCGGTATCCTGCCAGTCGTACATGATAATATCGCCCATTTTGGGAGTGTAGGAATCCGATTCTTTCCACGTTCCTTTTGCCTTATGAAGCGCGATCATCCGGTTACAGCTACATTCCGTGGGCATAATATCGGTAAGGCCGCATTTGATAGCTACGGCGGAAACAAAAGTCGCGCACCATTCATCCGTATACTGCACCTTGTATCCTCGGGCCAGCGGTTTATGCTCGTTGTAGGTGTCAATAATCTTCCGAAAGGAACCGTCTGATTCTTTGCAGCCCAGCCATGCCTGCGCGGCTTCTACCACTTTTTTTCTGATTTCGTTTTCCGTCATTCCTGATCTTCCTCCTTTACTTCTGGGAGCCCTGCAATGCTGGTGAGAACCGACAGAATCCCCGCCAGCAGAGACGCACTTCCCACCATAAGCCAATCAACGTCCGCCATGACCGCCCCAACGGCCACAAGGGAGGCGGCAGTTTGTGCCACCGTTTTAATCGCCCGGATTGCTGCCGCTTTTGCCCATTTAATGATGCTCGTTTTCATGCATTGTCACCCTTTCCAAATCTTCGATTCTGTGGTTTGCCACTTTGATCTGCTCTTCAATCACGGGGATTCTCCCCGCAAAATTGTTGTGCTTGTCCACCTTTTTTTCAAGTTGCTGTATACGATATGTAGTCAGCTTGTTGGCGGTCAAAATCCCGCAAAAAGAGCCGCCCAGCGTTCCCGCAAGGGAAATCAGAGCGACAATAACCGTGCTATCCATTTTTTGCTCCTTTCACACGTCCTGCGCGCCGTTATGGGTGGATACGTCGATGCCTTTTGTACTCATATGTTTTCCTCCTTTTGCTGCTGCAGTGCCGACAGCTGGTCCCGCAGATCTTCTATCTCCCGGGAGAGCTGCTGTGTTTCTCGGGAGAGCTGCTGCACCGCCGCGATCAGCGGGGCGATCAGCTCCTGGTAATTCAGGCCCCAGCGCAGCTGCTCATCCGGCGCCTGTGGAGAATAGGGGTGCTCGTTCCCCTCTTCGTCCAGCCGCACCGCCTGGTAGAGGGACAGATCCCCCATGCCGGTATCCTCCGCCGCGCCGGCCACCTCCTGGGCGATCAGGCCCAGATGGGTGCGCCCGCCCTCGCCGTCCTTAAAGACAAACGAAACCGGCCGCAGGGCGGACAGAAACGAAAGCGCTTCCTGCCCCAGATCCCGCACATGGATTTTGTCCTTTGCGTCCGACTGGGTGATGGTGTTGGTGAAAAAGCCGGTGTTCCACCGCATACTGGTGGTTCCCAGGTACCCGCCGCCATTTGTGCTGGGCCGCAGCACAAACCGCTTCGAATCCGACGGCTCCCCCAGCCACTGCATATACCGTAGAGTGCCGTTGCCGTTATAGGTGCCAAGGTTGATGGTATAGTCGTTCGGCTGGTAAATGATTCCTGTCAACGACGAGGCGCCGTTATAGTATAGCCGGATTTCGTCATCGAGGCGGAGCTGGCCCTTTACATAGTGCCAGCCGTTGACGGTGGCATTCCCCTTCAGGGTGGTATTTCCCCCGGCCTCGAAGTCCCCGGTCGCGCTGACCAGCCCCCCGGGGTATAGGATTAGATTGGAACTGAAGCTGCCGTCCCCGGCGTTGTCCGCCTGAAACCGCAGGGAGCTGTCGTCCGTCCCGGACACATCCCGGTAGGCGTTCACCCGCCAGTTGGTCTTTCCGCTGTCGCAGTCGGAAAACTGGATGGCGTCGCCGTTCTGGCCGCTCTTCTTTTTGATAACCAGCTGGGTGTAGGCGCACTGGTCCAGCGTGATGCCGGTGTCGAAAACGGAGATACCGCCGTTTGATACCAGGGGGATCTTCACATTCAGGGTGCGCAGCACATCGTTATAATTCCAGATGATGCCCACCGCGCTCTCGCCGATGGCGTCGTCGTAAAGGCCCACGGCGGTTTGAGATTCCCCGTTGCCGCCGTAAAAGCGCACCTTGTGGGGATAGGTCACCCCGTCGGGAGTGACAAAGTACAGCTTTTTTTCCAGCGACGAGCCCTCCCCTCCGAGAAAGCTCTGGGGCCCCAAATACGTCTTCTCAAACCCCGTCATATCCGTGCAGTCTTCGACCTCCGCGATTTTCCCAAAGGCCCATCCCTTCCCAGCTGCGAGGATAGAAAACAGCTTGCTGATAGACGGTCCGGAAACGGTTTTATGAACCTCTTTGAAAGCATCCGCAGCAGTTAGAATGATTTCATAGCTGGACGTGGTTTCTGCAGGAAAAACGAACGTTCCACCTGTGACGGTATAGGCCCCCGCATAGCTTGAAAGCGTAGCCGTTTCGTGCTCTGCCGCTCCGGATTTCTTATACTGTACTGTATAAGTCGCGCTGTTTTTATTATTCAGGGCCGTTATAGTGCTGTCAAAAGTCACGCAGAGATATGCTCCGGACGAACTTGCCGCGCCCGTTGCATCGGAACGCTTTGCGGAAATCGCCGTGACTTTCGGATATGCGTACTCAAGCACAGAAATGGAGGTGCTTGCGGTTCCGGTTCTTCCTCTGGTGTCCGTCACGGTTGCGCTGGTTGTAAGCTCCCCAGTCCCTGAAATTGCTCCTGTCGTGACAGTCGCGTCCGTGTAGCTGCTTCCGTCCGCCGTGATTTTTCGGGATTTTATCGTGGAACCATGTGCGCCGGATTCATTTAAAACGATTTTCATTTTTGACTGGCCCTGCACATAGGCCCCGAACGTGGAGAAATTCCCCGTCGGGTCAGAAACCGAAATGGAAACGGAAGGTTTCACACTTGCAGGAATCTCGCAGCTGATTGTTTCTGTATTTGAACCGATGCTTGCGCTGCCGTTGTATGTGGTGATTGTCAGCGTGATGGAAACCGTGGTTCCTGTCGTATTTTCGGAAGACAGAGAAACCGGGGGTGTCCACGATATACTGTTGTTGCTGGATTTTGTGCAAACCGTGCCGGAAGAACTTCCGCAGGCATATGTGATTGTGTGCGTGAATCTGTCATCTTGACGGGTAACAGAAAGCGTTTGCGCAGTCCCCAGCGTTCCGCTGCTTGCGGAAAGCGTAGATTTTCGCGGGATTGTTGTCAGCGTTTGGCTATAGCTCTGTTCGCTTGACGTTAAAGGTGCATTGTGGTCAATCCATGCGGAGCAAGTCAGCGTTTTTTTGCCGTCCGTCCCGTGCGAAATATTCAGCGTTTTTGTGAAAAGCACGATTCCGCTGTTTGTGATTTTTTGGGAGGGTGTCACGCTCGCGCTGTACTGGGTTCCGTTGATTTTGCAGTACACGGTTCCGGTTCCGTATGTGGTATATCCGCTATTGGTACGGTAAAAGCGCACGGAAACCGTGACGTTCGATGTGTTGTTTGCTACGCTCTGGCTGTTCTGAGTGATCGAAATTGTATATTTTACATAGGTGTTCGATGTACTCATTGCGCTGCTGGTCGCCATTACGTATCACCCCCTATATAGTCGCAATTCACGTTTTTGCTTTCGTCCTGCTCTATGCCATACCCGAAAAATTTCAGTGCCTTTGTGATCTCGATTTCAGGGGTATACACTTTTCCGTTTGCGATCCACATAACTTCCACGTCGTTCACGGTCATGCTGTACCGGTCATTGTCAATTATGACCTTGTACGGGTTATCTACCTGTCCAATCGTCAGACCGTTTATATCGAACGTGAAGTATTTTGTGATTGTGTTAAATTTTTCTTGCAAATCGGCATCCACGGCATCTATTTTATGTATAGATTCCGTGAAATTCATTGTGATCTGATCCGCCAGCAAGGAAATCTGAGATTCAACCGTGCTTTTGTAGTCTTCAAAATCTCCGGTTTCCGTGTACGATTCCAGCGCTTTTAATATGATTTCTTCGCAGGAAGCTGTGATCGCCGTGTTTTGCTCTGTGATCGTAGTGTTGAAATTTTTTTCAGTTTCTTCCAGCTTGCTGTCAACGGAAAGATTGATTTCGTCCGCTTTTACAGAGATGGCCGAATCGGTTTCCTCTTTTGTGTAGTACCCGCCCAGCGTTTCCGCGACTTCCGTTTTTTTTGCCCTTAAAGCAATTTCGTTCGCGTTCTGCGTGATGTTCGTTTCTGCCGTGGTCACACGAACCGCAAGGGCATCCACATCCGCCTGCGCTGCATCCGCTGCCGCCTGTGCTTCATCTGCTGCAGTTTGTGCGGCATCCGCTGCCGATTTCGCGTTATCTGCTGCCGTTTGGGCCGCTGCCGCATTTGCTTTCGCTGTGTCCGCTGTGCTCTGTGCAGTCGCTGCATTCGCTGCTGCTGCATCCGCTGCGGCCTGGGCGGTTACCACCGCTGCCTGTGCGGCCGCCACTTCTTCCTCTGTGGCATCCACCCGGGAAGTAACATCCGCAAGATTCTGCTTTGCTGTGGCAAGATCAGCCGCCGCCGCTGCTGCTTTTGCATCTGCATCATCTGCCGCCGTTTGGGCCGCCGCTGCCGCTGCCGCTGCATTGTCTGCCGTGGTCTGTGCCGCCGCCGCGTTCGTTTTTGCCGTGTCCGCTGTTCTTTGGGCTGTGGCTGCCGCTGTTGCTGCTTCATTCGCTTTCGTTTGGGCTGCTGCGGCATCCCCTTTTGCGGAATCCGCTGCGGCCTGTGCCAGCATTGCTTTGCTTGCGGCATCGTCTGCCGCCGTTTGCGCGGATTCTGCTGCCGATGCTGCTGCATTCGCTTTTGTTTGGGCTTTGGCTGCCGCTGTTGCTGCTGCTGTTGCATCTGCCTGTGCCGCATCTGCTGCCGTCTGTGCGGCTGTCACTGCTGCTTCTGCGGCTGCTATATCTTCCTCGGTTGCATCCACGCGGGATGACACCGTGGCAAGGTCAGCTTTCGCGGATTCAAGATCGGTTTTTGCCTTGTCAGCCACACTCTGCGCGGTTGCCGCCGCTGCTTTTGCGTTATCCGCTTCGGTTTGTGCGGTTGCTGCGGCTGCTGCCGCATTGTCTGCCGCCGTTTGAGCGGATACGGCATCCGCTGTTGCCTGTTCTGCTTCACTCTTTGCCGCCGCTGCTGTGGTCTGTGCTTCCGCTGCCTGTGCGGCTGCATTGTTTGCGGTTTCGTTTATCGTAGTGATCTGTGCAGCATTGGAAGAAATCCCCGCCGCGTTTTGCGTGATCTGCGTTTGCAGGCTGCTTTGCGCTTCGGTCAATTCCGTTTTCCTGGCATAGTCCGCCCGCATCGTGTTGGAAAGCGTGGTGAGGTTTTCCCCCAGCGCGTCAATTTCTTCCTGCGCAGCTGCCGCATCTGCTTTTGCCGCCGCTGCTGTAGTCGCTGCCGTTTCCGCCTGTGCTTTTGCCGTGTCCGCTGTGCTTTGCGCGGTTCCTGCTGCTGTCTTGGCCGCTTCTGCTGTGCTTTGCGCGGTTCCTGCCGCTATTTTTGCTTCCGCTGCGGCCGTTCCCGCGTTCGTGGCCGCCGTTGCGGCTTCGGTTGCTTTTGTTTGGGCCGTGTCGGCTGCTGCCTGTGCCTGATCGGCTGCCGCCTGCGCATTTGCCACACTGGTTTCCAGTGCGGCCACATCGCTTTCCACAGTTTCAACCGCGCTTTGCGCATTGCTCGCGGCCGTCTGGGCCGCTGCGGCTGTCTGGGCTGCGTTGTCTGCAGCTGTATGGGCTGCATCCGCTGCCGCCTGCGCATTCGCGGCATCTGCTACCGCTGAATCTGCCGCATTCTGCGCGGCATCCGCTGCCGTTTTTGCATTTGTAGCAATCGTGAGCGCGCGGGCCGCAGAAAGGGACAGTTTCGCAAACTGGGCCGCCATATCCGCGACCTTTTGAGAAATTCCGCTGCCCTTTATGAGATATTCACCCAACGTTGCGCTGTGCGTTCCTTCACAAACGGAAGTTTCAAGCTGCAAAATGCGGGTGGACAGATAAAGACCTCCCGCATCATCCACGAGGTTCACGCGATCCCCGATTTTTACATTGTCCGGCAGTTTGGAAATCTCCACTTCGTAGTTAACTTCCATTTCGCGGGCTTTTTTCAGCTCTGTGATAGCATGGGCGCAAAGGGCGGATTGTGTCGTGGTATCGTAGCTGTACTGCCGCACGATATGCCCGCCACTCTGCTGACCATCCTCGGTTTTCCACAGGTACCGACTCCAATTTTTCAGGGCTGTGCGGGATTTCAAAATCCCGTTGCTGTCCACATAAAAATCCCCATCATCATAGGAATATCCCTTTAAGGTGATCGGGTTTTCTGTGTCATCCGGGATTCCTCCAGTGCATTGCAGAGCCGTGGCAAGGTTCGCTATAGATTTTGTGGTTACAATGCTGTCTATATCCTGATTGATTCGCAGCTGCGACCCAATGTCTTTCCCGCGCTTTTTATAGATGTTTATGTATTTTTTGGTCACATAAAGCCCGTCTATATCAAAGCTGTACGATACTTCACATCCATCAAACTGCGTTGCCACGCTGGCGATTCTTTCCGCCGCTGTGGCTTCTCCGTCCCAGCTCAATTTTCTGGTAAGGCTACCCGCTTCATTTATGCCGATCTGGAAACCGGAACCGGATGCGTATTTGTTGACATAGAAGGAAATGGGGTACGCTTTGTCTGCTTCATACGCTCCCACCACTTCATTCAGCAAATCCATTCCCGCATCTTCGGCATAAATATAGACCGTTTGTTTGCTGGTGTCTTCCTCCGATTCTATGATTGTGTAAAACTCGTTCTCTCCGTCATGGCTGCGCAGTAAATAGTTTCCTACCGCCGTGCAGTTGTTGACCTTCTCCCGTGTTTCCTTGTCATAGGGGATTTTGCATTCAAAAACCGCCACTCCGGTTTCTACGTCCTCGGTTTTCTTGTCCTTTGTGATAGTCAGACCACCTGGCAGGGCGGTGCTTGCCTGCCCGATGATATTCAGCTGCCTATCTGCAAAATAGAGGATCACAAGAACACCTCCCTATACCTCACTTTAAAGGAAGGTTCATAGCCAGTAGGTACCCACTCAGAAAAGGCAATCCCTATCTGATTCAGCCCGGGGGAAAGGTAAAATTCTTCCCAGTCGTTCCCCAGCGCTCCCAAATCTGGAGAAAGAACGCCGTTCAAGAAGATTTCCCCGTTTTTGCAGTCTGCTTCTACCACGTCGTTTGCGCTGAATTTGTTCGGGATATCCTTCCACGTATCACAGTTATTTTTTACCAGCTTCGCCCAGTAAATTCCGTTATAAGAAAGGGATTTTGTTGTCGAATACTGTTCAAACATAAAGGTGATTTTTGTGGCTTTCGTTTTCGTGATAGCTTCATCCGTGAAGGTTTTTTTGATTCCGCCTATGCTGAAAATGATCTTGCTTCCGCTCTTTGTGATAGTAGAAGTTTGTACCGCTGTTTCTTTCGATCCGAAATATTTGTTGCTATAGGAAAGATCAATGGTGCCGGTATACACATTTACACCGTTCACATAAAAACCCGCGCTGGCGTTCTTCCCTGCCTTGTTTTTTAGAATCCGCACCCCGGCGACACTCGCCCCGGACGAATCGGAAACCTGCACTTGAAACGCGCCGAGCTGGGCCGTATCGCTTTTCCCGCTTCCGATGCTCATTTTTTGCTTATATGTCAGCGTGAAGTTTTCCGCTCCGGTTTTCCCGGATGCATCGGCCGGAATACTTCGCGTGATGGAAGGCCCGTGCCATTTCCCGCTGGAAGCACCATAGCTTTTGGGGGTCAAGTAATACGTTTCTGCTTCGCTGGCCGCGTATGCGCTGATTTTCAGGCTGCTGCACGCTTTATCGTTCAAGATCCCCGCTGCTCCGCCTACACTATCGCTTCGTGCCACTTTGAACTTCACTCCTGAAAGAGTTGTATCACTCGCAGAAAGGCCAGAAACCGCGAAAGAAAGGTTTACTGTGTGCGCGGTCTTTCCCTTCCAGTATGCCGTGGTATCTTTCAGCTTTACACTGTGCCAAGCCCCGCCCATGTAAACGGAAGCGGTAAGGCCGTACCCCCTGCCAAAATAAGATCCGTCATACTGCAAAGATGCCGTGATGGTCACAGAAACTTTTACACTGGAAGCCGTGCGTCCGGACGTTTTTGCAGTAACCTTGTAATAAAATTTCGGCGCACCTGCGTCGCTCCATGCGGTCAAAAGCGTTCCGGACGTGGAAGCAGGGGAAGAGGGGGCCGCATACGATGCAACCCCCATGCCTACGGAACCGGCCTGTACTACTGTTGACGGAAGCACGGCCCCGCTGTTTGCTGTCCAAAGCGCTTTTGCTGCCGTTCCCCATGCCGTGCTGCTCTGGAAAGTCTGATTGATAAGGGTCTGGGATTTTGCGTATGCGTTTGTTCCATCCTCTTCCTCCGGGTTCCCAAGCTGGATGATTTTTTCATCCTCATTGAAAAATGCCACAAAGCCGCAATCCCCACTTCCTGTGAGCGTTCCGGCGGTCTCTCCATCGTCGGAAACATCACTTTCACTATAGAAATCCGCTTCCAGCGTAGGGAATGCCTTATAGGTGCCGCCGTAGTCAATTAGAACGCTGGATTCATCTAAATCCGGAATTGCTTCATACTCGACCACGGAATACTTAAAAGGATCCGCGCACAGGATTTCAAATTCACCGGTCACGATGTTTCGCCCGGGTTCCACGCTTCCGATTTTGGCCGGGGTACCGGTGAAAAACTTGTCCGGTTCATCCGCAAAAATCAACCGAGCATTTTCAACATTGAGAATCCCCCCCAGCGCATTGAACGCTTCCCGAAATTCTTCATTCGTTGCCGCAGCGATCTGATATTTTACTGTGATAGTCCTTTCCGGGTATCGCTTGATTTGCAGCCGCGAACCGTCCCGGATCCCGGTTTCAAATGTGGACAGGTTCGGGGACAGGCTTTCCCGCCCCGAAACCGCCAATGTCCTGTACCCGGGGATTAAATTCTCTATATATTCCCCGTTTATGCTCATAGCTTCGGAAGGAAGAAAAACGCCATCCGAATCAGCTGTTACATCTCTGAATCCATACACTTTTTTCTTTCCTCCTTATACCAAAACGCCGCGTTTGCGGCTACTTCTGGTTTGCTCTCTTTCGATTTCCGCTTGCGTGTAGCTCACAGTTGCCCGGGCAAATTCTCGACCGTCTACGCTCAGAGGAACTTCGATGGTATAATCCGCGCTTCTGCTGTAGTCATAATCCGGCGAAAGCTCCCCAGCGTATCCCGTGGAGAAATCCGGGGTTTCGATGGAGGGCAGGGAGATCAAGCGCTCTGCCGCTTTCAAAACCTCGTTTTCCATGTCAAGGAAGCCAAGTGCCAGCCCTCTGCCCCAGTAACGGCCCTCGCTGCGGGCCACTCTGGAAGGGCTGTGGATTTTGGCTTTTGCTTTCACGGCCTTGTCCGCTGCCGCTGCCATCTTTGCCGCTGCGCGTTCGATTTCGCTAAGGCAAGAAAGCATTCCGGAAGCAAATCCCTTGCTGATATATGCGCCAGCGCTATATGCACCGGAGCGGCCTTTTCTCAGCGTTGCATTCACCTTTGCTGTCGATACGCGGGAAACTGCCGGGGCGGCCGCAAGGGAAAGTTTCATTCCCTGCGTGAACCCTGTGCCAAGCTTTACGCCGGATTTTCTTGCATCGGATGCCGCCGAGCTGAAAGACCGGGTAAGTGTTTGCATTGCGCTTTTTGCCTTTTTGCCCAGCGCGTCAAGGCCGCTTTCCGCGATCTTTACGGACATTTGCATTGCTTTCAAGGATCCTTCCGCATCTTTCGCATTGCTTGCGATAGAAGCCATGCTCGACCGCACAGAAAGCAGGGCCATAGCCATCAGCATGGTACCTGCCGCCGCCACGATCATGGCAGTACCAAAAGCAGAAACCACGGCCACCGTGGACAGGGAAGCAGTCGAAAGCGATACCATGCCAGCGCTAAGTGCAAGCAGGGCCGCGCATAGTTTTGCCGAAAACGCGGACAGGCGCACAAAAGATGCCCCGGCGAGTAGCGATTCCGTGGAAACCGTGGGAAGCTGGCCAGAAATGCGGTCAAGAGCCGAGGATATCACTTTGAGTGATACCGCCAGCAGGAGCGCGCCTGTGGAAAGCCCGCGAATTGCTGCACCAGCGATCAGCGTAGACACGGCCAAAACGGTCATTGAAAGCGCCGCCGCGCTTGTCCCTGTACTGAGGACAACCGCAGCAGAACCCGCCGCAATGGAACCGGAAGCGAAGACCGCAAGGCTTGCGGAAATCGAAACCAGCGCAGCAGAAAACAGGGCGCTGAATGCCATCACTATTTTCAGGGCAGCCACTACCACAGAAAGGCCGGTTGCCGCTGTGACAGAACCCACAGCAAAAAGCAGCATTCCCGTGCTTAAAAGCGCCACCCCGGCCGCCGCCGCTGCGATCACTGCAGCAGAAACCAGCATGGCCGCGCAGAAAGTCGCGATTCCGGCCGCTGCCACAAGCAGTCCTGCAGGCAAAGCGATCAACGCCGCGTTTAATGAAAGCAGTGACACACTTGTAAAAATTGCCATATCCGAAAGCAGGGTGAGGGAGACGGATGCTGCTACTGCGCTGGACGCCACCAAAGGCAACGAAAATGCCGCGATAAGCAGTGCTCCAGACACCACGGAAAGACCAGCCGCGAGGACAAGTACAACCGCCGTGAAAGCAGTAAGCGCCACGCCTGCTGCCGTGATGGATACAGCCGCCAAAAGCATGGAAACGCTAAGAGCAACAGCCCCGGCGCTCGCAATAGCTGCGCCTGCTGCAAAAGTTACCATTCCGATTCCCAGCACCGCAAGGGCCGATGTGCCTAAAGCAGCGAGGGAAACGATCATGGAAAGAGATGCCACCATGACCGCCATTCCTGCGGCCGCTGTAATGGCCCCCGATGCAATCAGCAAAACGCCTGTGGCAAGAAGCATGGCCGCCGCACCGGCTGCCGCGATACCTACCGCAGCAATGAGCATTCCGGCACCCAGTACCAACGCCGCCGCGCCTGCAATCGCAGCCCCTGCCGCAAAAACGGTCATGGATGCGCCCAAAAGCACGAACGCCGCCGCGCCTGCTGCGCTGGATGCCACAATCAGTGGGATAATCGTAGAAATAGATCGTAATCCGCCCGCTGCCATTTTCGCGCCCACGGTCACAAGAAGCAGCCCGGCCCCTATGGTAAGAACCGCCGCGCTTACTATAAGCAAGCTGGCCGCCAGAATTGCGGATGCTGCTCCCGCTGCTGCCGCAGCACCGGCAAATATCGCCATGCCGCCGGACAGTGTAGTGAGCGCCCACGAACCATCCCAGCCATACGCTGTGATTGTGGGGAGGGCTTTAGCAATTAAATCCATTCCGACACCTGCCGCATATGCGCCAGCCCCCAAAAGAGACATGGCCGCGCCAAGCAATCCGACACCGACCGCCGCCGCCATCATGGAAATGGATGCCGCAAGAATACCAACGCCAAGGGCCACAGCTGCCACACCGGCAAGCGCTGCACCTACCGCAAAAGCGACCAGACCAGCCCCCAGCACTGCGATAGCCGCAGCGCCCTGCATTCCGTATTCGCATAGCGTTGGAAGAACCCCGGAAATTATCAAAAGGGCAGCCGCCGCAAGGACAGCACCCACACCGACAAGGGACATGGCCGCGCCGAAAGCGATAAGGCCCGCCGATCCGGTTGCAAGGGCCGGGGCAAGCGCCGCAGCGCCTACTGCAAGCCCCGCTATAACCGCGATAAATCCGACCATCACACCAATGGCAAGCCCACCGGCATTGGCAAGGGAAATGGCAGACCACGCGAGAAGGGCAAAGCCTGCGCTCACCATGAGAATGGCAGCGCCAAAAGAAAGAATGGCTTTCGAAAGGGAATCCAATTTTTTCGGGGATGCCGTGACATGATTCATCATTGCCACAAACGCCACGCCAAGAGCGCCAAGGGCCACAACCAGTCCGCCCATAACACCGATTGCAAGGGGGCCAGCGTTTGCAAGCTGAATTGCAGAGTACGCGAGAAGGGCAAATCCTGCCGCGATCATCAGCACCGCCGCGCCGGTCATCATAAAGGATTTCGCCGCCGCTGCCATCTGATTTGCACTCGTTCCGCCTGCTTCCCCTGCGGCTTTCGTACCACCGGCAACGCCAAACAGTTTCCCGGCAAGCCCTTTCAGCCCTTTGCCCGCAAGAGAAGTCAAATATTTTGCGAATTTCCCGAGGCCCGGGGCAATGGAATTTATCTTTTTAAAGGCCATGAACGCCGCAGCAAGGCCAGCCACATACGGCAAGCACTGGGCAATAATATCGGAATTTTCCTCTATGAATTTCGCCACATTTTTAATCGCCCCGGCGATCCCATCCATAACGCCTTTGAAATTTTCAAGGGATGCGATATTCTTCACAGAATCGGCAATCCCGCTGAAATCGGGCATACTGTCCATGATCGCCTGAAAAGCACTCACAAGCGCAGGCCATACGCCGTCAAACGCTTCTTTAAAGGCGTTCCAGTATTTCCCTGCTGTATCAATCCCGGCAGAAATGGCATTCACCACGGCGCTTGCATCTATGCGCCCGATGCTGTCAAGGATTTTTTTAACCGTGCGACCGATTGTCGATCCTATCTTGCTAAAAACCGGCGCCAGCTTTTTACCAACGCCGGAAACGATCTTCCACACGTTAGAAACCGCGCTGCGGAAAGATTCCCAGTACGGCCGCGCCTTTTTAACCCAGCCGGAAACCTTTTGCGCGATTGCTTCACCGTCGATTGCTTCCAGCTTGTCAGCGATCCCGGAAAGCGCTTTGATTCCCAGCTGATTCAGCGCTTCAAAAGCCGGATTCAGTTTGTTTGCAAGGGTTTCTTTCAGCCCATCCATTGCCTGCCCTACGCTTTTGTACTGCGTTGCCAGCTTTGAAAAACCGTCGCTGTTTCCAACCTTTTTCACGGCCGCAAAGAAATCGTTTGTGGAAACGGTTCCTTCCTGAATGCTCGCCACCAGCTCAGAGGTAGTCATCCCCATTTCTTTTGCTACTGCGGCGATACCTGCGGGCGTTTGCTCCATCATGAGCTTGAAATCCTGCCATGCCACCTTTGGCTTTCCCGCCATCTGTGTGGCCTGCTGGGACAAAGTTTTCATGGCCTGCTGCGGGTTTTCTGCTGCAGCAGCAAGGCCACCGAACCCGGTTACAAGCTCATCCGCGCTTTCTACACCTACGGCAGCCAGCTGAGCATATGTGCTTGCCATGTCAGAGGAACTATAGATTGTAGTCTGGGCATAGTCCTGCAAGGTTTTCTTTACCTTTTTGATTTCCTTGCCGCTTTTCCCCAGAATTTGCATGTTGCCTTCGAACGTTTTCCACGCAATATTGGAATCATTGATTTCGCTAATCATATCGCGCGCGCCGCTGGTTATCGCGTTAAAGGCAGCCTGTCCGGCACCGGTCAGCATACCGAACGCCACGCCGCTTGCAAGTCCTTTTACAGACGCAAGCGCATTTTTGAGGGTGGATGTAAAGCCATTATCCACTGCGGAAAGGCGGGCTTTTACAGAGTAGCTTTCTGCCATTTTCTCACTCTCCTTTCCTCAAAAACTTTTTCAGGCCAGAGAACTTGCTTTCCTCTTTCCCGCTGCGTTTCGCGCGTTCCTGCGCTTTTTCGTAGTTAAAGAACTGCGGGAATTTTGTATACACAAGCCGTTTTTTGTTCTTTCCCACTCTCTTTTCAGCTTTCGCGCGGACGTTCAGCCATGCCTGCAGGTGGTTTCTGTAGTCCATATCTACCTGCCTTAATCGTACCGCTTCCATGAGGGTTTCGTATTCCGGTATGGTCAGCCGGTCTACCTCCGCATAGCTTTTGAAATCCAGAAATCGAAAGCAATTTAAAGCAACCTCTCTGTAAATTTCATCAAATGTCAGGGGGTTTCTTCCCGCTCCGCTTCCATTTTGGCTTTCTGTTCCTCCGCGAACTCCTTCACGGCCGCCGTTACTTTCTTCGTAGCATTTGCCTTGCTTAAAAAATCCAGCACCTCCGCAAAAAGCGCTTCGATGTCTGTATCTTCATCCTCGATGTAGGAATCCAGCAGCGCCCGGGTTACGCGGGGTTTTTCAGTTTTGTTTGCAACGTCCAGAATGTTAACAAGTTCCACAGGATCCTCGTCGATCACGGAAGCGATTGCAAACTGCAGGCCAACATCCTGCTTTGCGTCCGGGATACCCTCAACGGGTCTTCTCATTCTCTTATTGATTTCACGGACAAATCCCAGCCCGAAATTGAAAGAATACACGGTATCCTTGATAGTAAGCTCCAACATTTTTTGACCTCCAATGAAAAAGTTTTTGAGAAAAAAATAGGGCGGTTTCCCGCCCTATCCGTTTTTACACGCCAGTTTTCTGCGTATCGGCAAACACATAGCTTGCGATTTCCTGCTGCGCGGCGGTCACGGTTACATCACCCTTCGCGCCGGTGCCGTTGATTCCGAAAGTCAGGGATACTTCCACAAAGTCCTCGGCGCTCGA
This sequence comes from uncultured Clostridia bacterium, assembly GCA_945878665.1. Taxonomy (GTDB): domain Bacteria; phylum Bacillota; class Clostridia; order Oscillospirales; family Oscillospiraceae; genus Vescimonas. Next base: position 22,069 of record CAMDUN010000018.1, read on the forward strand.
GCTGTACTCGATTTCCGTCAAATATCCCTGAAAATACGTGCCTTTGAACTTGTTGTTCCCACCGTCTGCCGGTTCTGCCAGATTAGCTTCCCAGATTTCAATCAGGGCGTTTGCGTCCATGGCTCCCTCCAGCTCTTCAATCAGGGTATCACCCTTTGCCAGAATAGAAGTCGCGGTAATTTCGACCTCTGCCGCACCGGGAGTGCGGATAGGCCCATCTTTGGTTTCCGTCGAATCCGCGTCTTTCGACTTTGTACGGCTGTTTTCCGTGGTAAAGGCCAGCGCCGCACCGGATGCGGAAGATGCCTTACTCAGTACCCGATACAGATAGACAAGTTTCTTGCCCTGTACGGCTTCTGCAAAAATCTGCAAATCTCTCACTGTTTTTTCCTCCTTAACTGAACAAAAAATTGACCTGTACAACGCCATGAAGCAGAGGAGATTTTGTAGTGGTATCCTCCATGATGCTTTGTGTCATGCTCTGTACAAGCCATGAAAAATTATCTGTATGCTCGATCTGTCTGCATATCGTTTTGATATCAAGCAGCATGGCGGAAACGGTGCCCCGGCTGCGGGGTGAATCGCTCCATACATGAATCATAGCGTACACGCTTCCGAAAACAGCGCTTTTGTTCGCGCTGTCTGTCTGTTGAAAATTCCCCAGATATACAAAAGGATATGGCGTGTTTTCCGGCGGTAAAAAGCCATCATACACGGCATATCCTTTTTCTGTGATATCCTTTTTTAATCGGGAAAAAATCTCCTGCTGGGGGTCTACCGCGCCCATCCGATCACCTCACAAGTTTCTGCATATCGCTTTTGAATTTCCGCTTTTCTTCCTCATAAGGCGGATTGATAAAGGGCTGCGCTTCCATGAATCGGGTGCCATACTCCAAATATGGGGAATATTCCGTTTCCGGCCCTACGTCTGCCGTCATTCCAGAATCGGAAATTTCAAGGCCGATGCTCCTTTTGGTGGTTCCGGTCTGGTACCCCTTTTTGAAATCGGCTTTTTCCTGCATTCCTCGCTGCAGGCTTGCACCGTGATATCGCACCACTTTTTTAACATCCTGCAAGGTAACATTTTCCCGCAACGCCTTTTCCAGCTTGTCGATGCCGTCAATCTCAACTTTGATTTTTGGCATTGCCTTGCACCTCGCTCACGACAAAGGATTCTTTTCCCCGCAGCGTTCTGCGCATGTCCACGCGATACACCTTCTCGCCTATCCGAATGCGGGAAAACGGCTCTGTATAGTGTCCCTGAATGCGAACCGTAAAGCTGCCCTGCCGCAATTCCCCATATGCGATCTGCAGCGTTTCCGCGCCCGTATTTGTGATATCCGCCATTCGCTTGTCCTCTATGACGGTATCCGGCCCATAGTTTCCTGTGGTGTAGTCATACAGCCCCGGGGTGATCTGCTGGAAAAATACGGGAGTATCGAAGCGCATTACAAAAACCTCACTTTCCCGCGTGTGGCTTCTTCCTGTGATTCCAAAAAGGCCCGGATTTCGTCCATGTACCCGGAAAAATCGTCCTCTGAAAAGCTGTAGCTCTCGCCCTCAACCGTGTGAGCGGTCATTCCCTCGCTTCCGATCCGATTATACCGAATCACCGCCACATCCGTGACAATGTGACGCAGGCTTTCCGGCGGGTCAATCCCTCCCAGCAGGATTTTCAGGCGGGCGGATACGGATGCCAGAATTAACCGCAGTTTTTCGTCGCTATCCGTATCACTTGCCGGGATGCCCAAAAGCATCTTTACATCTTCCAGCATTCAGCCGCCCCCCTTTTACTCTTTGATTTCGGATTTCTTTGCCCTCTTTGCTCGGGGCTTTTCCGCCGGTTTTACGTCCGGTTCTGCTTCCGGTTCCTCCACCAAAGCAATCACCGGGCGGCCGCGTTTGTTATCGCTACCGGCCAGCTGCGCAAGGCGCTTTTCCGATACGGTGATCCCATCGCGGGGAAAAATATCCCCCTCTTTGTATGGGTATCCGTTATCATGCAGGTCTGTGAAATAGTCGATTACTCTATACATCAAACACCAGTCCCAACATTGATAGTACCCACCACGATGCCATCCAGCTTTTCAGCAAAAAGGCCCACGCCGGACGCTGCGACAGTCTCAACAGAAAGATTGTCATACGTCGGGCCGGTATGGATGCCGATAAGGCCGGTTTCGTCAGAGGTAAGCGCAAATCCCTGCGCCATGTCTGCGCTGGTCACGGGGATATAGTACAGAACGATGTTTTCCGCGGCCGTGGCATAGATTTTCCCCTTCGGGATATCGGATGCCAGAATCGCGGTGCCCATTCCCAGAAAATTCTGGATATAGGACATACCGAAAGCGGTCTGGGTGCTAATCTGAGCGCTACCCAGATAGTCGGCCACGTCCAGCGGGTTCATGAAGTATACCGTTTCAATGCTGGTATCCTCAAAAAGAACCTGCATCTGTCCCCATACCTGCGCCATAGCGGCCTGCAGTCCTACGCCGTTCGCTTTCCCGGTACCCGTGCCAAGGAAGGTCACAAAGTTTTTGCGGATGCCTTTCTGGATATCTTTCAGCATTTTGTCATTGGTGTCGTTCACGGCCTGCCCATATCCCTTTTCGGAAATTGCTTCGGCAGTCGTAACCTTGCGCCATTTGTTCAGGGCGGCTTCACCAATAGCCGTGTACGTGGTCTGATACTTCGACAGGGGAATCACTTCTCCCTCTGCCACAGCGCCGCTTGCAAGCGTACCGGTCACTTTGTACACTTTGAGCGCTTCGCCCGCCTTTTTCTCGATCTTGCGAGTAACGCCCAGCATTTTCATGAGGGTTTCAATGCCCGTGGTGAACCGCTCCGTGAAATCCACGTCGCGCACCTTTGCAAGGTCTGCCGCTTTGATGGTGTTCGCATCTACGGCAAACAGCTGCAGATTCATCTTCTTTTCCATGTCTTTTCCTCCTTAGAAGTTAAAAAGTTCTTTGTTTTCCAGCATTTTGCGCTGGCGCAATTCCGGGTCACGGATAGCCATGATCTGTTCTTTTGTCATGGGTGCCCCGCCGGAACCTCCTTTGCGCGGGGTGGTGCCTTTCAGGCGTTCTTTCACCGCGCTTTCTACCGCTTCCGTAAACAGCTTTGCAAAGCCATCCACGGCGGCTTTCGTTTCCTCCGCTTCGGTTGTGACCATCATAGAAAGAAGCTCGTCCGGCACAGAAATGCCGCTGTCAGAAAGCATTTTTCGCGCCGTTTTTGTCATTTCTGCAAGCGAATCTTTCCGCTTGTACTCGTCAAGCTGTTTCCGCAGCTGGTCGCGCTCGTACTCTGCTTTCTGCTGGGCGTTCATTTCCGCAAGTTTCTTTGCTTCGTCCACGGCTTTCTGCTGGCGTTCCTGCCATTTTGCGAATTTTTTGTTCAGAATTTCGTCCACGTCTTTGTCCGTGTACTTCGGGGATTCCTGCTTTTCTGCTTTTGCTGCCGTGCCAGTTTCTGCCGCTCCCTTTTCCTGCGTGGGCGTGCTTTCGGCTGCGCTATCACCTGCGCCGGAATCCGCGCCATCTGCAAACACCTGCAAGCGAATAAAACGATTTTCCATGTGTCTTCCCTCCCGATTTTTTAAAACTATCGCATGTTTATCCCGTAGCTTTTTTGGGGTGATTCCACGCCTGCACCCGTGTTCATTCCATCCGCACATTTTCGGGATAGTCCTCGATCACCATGCGAATGCCAATAAAAAAGGAATCCACCAGAGCTTTTGCTTTCTCTGAGAGATTCCTGTACTCTATACAAACCCAACCGGGTTGTATTTCGTATTCGATTTTGTCCGGGGTCAATTCCTCGATGGATTGAATCAGATTCTGCACCAGTATAGAAACCGCTGCGCATACGATATCTTTCCCAGGTTCTGCATAGTGTGCATGACCTTTTACAGATAACCCGCCATCATGGCGGCTCACTTCAATCAATCACAGCCCCCCTTTTTTAACACGCCCATAATATCATTTTCGCGCCCTCGCGAAAATGATATAACAGTTTCCATATTGCTTTCGTTTTCTTTTACAAACCGGGCGCAATATCCTTAATTCCATTCAATGCAGCGCATACTTTTTTCATCATGGAATTTTCCTGCAAATACTCAACGCCTTTCAGCGTTATTTCGATATCGTCAAGTCCGGTCAGCACTTTCCCGGTTTTGGTTTTTCTGTACTTTGCTCCCGAAATATACGCTTCGTCGATCAGATCGCAAATGATAGAAACCCAATACGGGACAGGAATGCAAAGTCGCTCCGGCCCGATATCTTCCAGCGGTGTCTGTGTTCCCTCTTTTTTGTGTTCATACAGTTCTTTCAGAATCGTATAAATCAGCCTGAAAATATCATCCTTCGGCATTTTTACACCCATTTCTACAGCAAAAGCACCGTTGCAGATATGCAAGGTGGTTTATTCATACGGCGGAATATCTTCTTCGCTTACGGCTACGCAACTAATTATTTCATTCTTCAAAATGCGTACTTCCGGCGCAAGCGGGGAGAACTCTTCCAGAATTATTGCCCTGCCGCTCGTTTCGGTTATTTCGCCAAGCAATACTTTTTTGGCCGTATCCACTCTACAAAAGCCCTTTTCAAACCTCATTTCTTCCACTCGCCTTTCTTATGTATTCGAGTACATCTTCCGGCACTCTATCAACATTTATTCCCGTGTGGTATGAGGCCCACGCTTCCGCCCATGCTTCCTCTGGGTTTTTCAGCATATCGCATTTGCTCTTCTCCGCCCATACAGCGGCGGCACTCTCAAAGCCCTGCGGCAACCCGTATTTGTTGGCGTAACAATGCCCCATTTCGTGTACCGCCACAGTTTCTCCCGTTTCGTTGAAAAACCAATCTCTGCCGTGGGCTGCTTTGTATCTTTTTTGCGCTTCCCTCTTCGACGATGTTATTTGCGCAATCGTCTTGTGAACTGCGCTTATTCCAACCATTTGCCCGCCTGCGTCCCAATCGCACCGGTACACCCCGTCAGCGCCTTTAATGTAAATTCCGTATGCAGTACTATCCATTGTTACGCCGTAAAACTGGTTGTGCTTGCGGGGAAATTTCCCTTGTGTGCCATAGAACGCCTTTTCAAGCATGCGGCTGTCACCAACGAAAACGGGTCTTGCATCAACCGGCAGAGTATCCAACGCTTCATTTATGCAGTTGATCGTTTCAATAGGCAATGCGCCGTATTCCACAAATCTAACTCCCATTTCCTTTGCGTACTCTTGCGCATCCTTGGTTGTTTTTGCCGGAACAAAGCCCGGCTTTGCTTTCTGCAATGCCGCTTTCCGCTTCATCCGCTCCCATTCCGCAGTGGTGCCCCCATTAGCGATATAGTCCAGCCAAGCTTCGTATTCTTCGCTGTCCTCATAAGCTGCCACAGAGCAGCGGCAATGCGGATGCATGGGAGGGGCATTTTCGCCGGGCATCATCTTTTCAACTTTGAAATGCTTTCCGTTCAAACCTTGACAGACATCACAGCAGTTGCTATTTGCTATGTACTCATACAAAGAAAACCCATTGCGCTCAAAAGACTGTTTCTGCGCTTCGGTCTGCACGCGGGCCAGTTCTGTGCGCATCAATCTTTCTGCGTTGTATGTGCTTGTATCAAACACTTTTTTCAGTTCGCTTGCAAGCGATCTCGGGTTTTTCCCCTGAATCAGTCCCGTTTGCAACAGTTTGGAAAGGTCTGCTTTCAGAAGATTCTGATACATCCAAATTCTGTCAGAAAATGTGGCGTTGTGAAAAGAAGCATTCGGAATAGCGGCGGCCTTTTTGGAATTCGCTTTTACGGATTTCCCCAAAATGCCGCCCATCCGTTTCAGCTCGTCTTCCGTGCGGCCCTGCAGAATTTCGGCCATGTACTTGTCCAGCTCATCGGTTCCTGCGATCATTTCCAAACCTATGTTTGCTTTCAGCAGCTCCAGCCGGTTCACTTTCATGGTCAAGTTATACAGGGCCATTTCTTCGTTGGCTTTCTGTGAAAAATTCTTTTCTTTCACATACTTTGCCGCTTTTCGTTCGTATTCGGCAATATCCAGCTGAGAAACGCGCTTTTTTGCTTCGGCAATGGTGATTCCCTCTTTGCTTGCATACTTTCCATAAAAGCTGTTTATTTCTTTCTGGATCGCATCAAGCTGGTTTTGGTAAATTCGCTGGATTTGCCGGTCATACTCTTTTTCATCCTGCACATATCCTCGCAGCGCTTCTTCCTCACGGGCCGCCCAGTATTCTTTACTGTCCATCGGTCAATCCCTCTTCCGGTTCTTCACTTCCTGCGGGGGACGTGTTAAAAGTCAGGCGATCCACCACCGTTTCCGCTGGGGCCTTGTTTTCTTCCTCGATCTTGTCAAGCTCATCTTTGACATTATCCACCACGGACAGAACCCGCAGCTGGGTTTCGTGGGAAGTGATTCCCTCCATCTGGGCGGCGATCTGCGCTTCTTCCAGCAGGTTTGCAGGGATGTTCGGGGTAAACTGGTAATGGAGCTGCACCCACGAATCTGCGGGCACTTTGGAAGCCGGGTGCCCGAAAAGAATTTTATAGCGGCGATTCATTCCACTGGAAAATTTCCTTTCCTTCGTCTTTTCCAGATTGCTCATGGCCTGCAGCTTGTATTTAAGCGCAATCCCAGTGCTGGCTCCGAAATTCTCATCACTGATATTTGCCACCATGCTAATCTGGAAAATAAGCTGTTCCAGCCTGTTCAAAAGATTTTCTTGTGATGTGTCATTGTTGGGCTTGTCCATAAACTCGGCCACGATTTTATCCGCATCTTCCCCGGTGAGGTTTAAAACCCGTGTGTCACGAATAAAGCGGATATCCTCACTATCCACCAATGCCCCCAGAATTTTCAGATAGGCATCGGCAAAATAATCCACGTCATTTGCCTTTTCGGAAATCGCCTTATTATAGGCGTTCACCATGGAAAGCACAGGCTCGAAAATCCCATGCCGCTCCGCGTTCTCCATGTATTCCGTTGCCGGTACGCCGTCAAAGTAATGCGGAACCCAATCATCGTCCATCCAACGCAGCCCGCCAGTAACCTTGAAATTTCGCACCCCGTAGGCGTTTGAAATGCTGCCGTATTCGATGTTTTCCCGGTCAGTATACCGGCGCACAAAGAAAAGCGGCCTTTCGATGATAGATTCATCATAAATCATGAAAGATTCCATCGGATCAAGGTACGTGATACAAAGCTCCGAATCTTCATCCGTGTAATACATCTCGAAACCGTGGCCGTAAATGCTGCAGATTTTCGACAATTCCGCGTTGTTGTCATCCTGGTCGTTGTACTGGTCGATATACTCCACGAAATCGGAAACGGCAGAATCTTCCGCCATGATCTTGATGGGGTTCCCGATGAAAAAACCGTTCATGGTATCCACGATATACTTCGGGAAATTCACTACGATTCGGTTGTCCGGCTTATATGCAGGCTTTGCGGGCATGTGCAGAATTTCATGGTTGCTCACATAGGCATCATGCAGCTTTTTATATCTTTCGTTTACTTCCCGCCGGTGCTTATCAAGAAATTCCTGCAAAAGCGGCAAGGTCATTTCCGTGTCTTTCGGAATGCGAAACACTTATATCCCCCCAATAATATCCCTGTTCAATTTTGGCCTTGTCCTGCGCTCTTCCTCTATGGAATAACGCAGCATTGCCATAGCATCATCGAAAAAATTCACGGGTTCATCTAAGTAAACCCCGGTTTTTTCGTCCCTCTTCCACTTCCATTGCTGAATCTCTTTGATAGTATTCACGCATGAATGGTGGATGTGGATTTTATGCTGCTTTAGATGGTCGATCTGCGCTTTTACGCTGTTCGGCTCCTTTTTCACCGGGACCGCCTTATAACCGGCCTTTCTCCACATGCGGATTCTATCAGGCTCCGCACTGTCGCAGTACATTGTGAGATTCTTTCGGAATTTCCCTTCCGCAAGCTGGATAATTTCGTCCGTGTCCTTCTCGAAAACATAAAGCTCACGGCAAAGGTATAATTCGCCATCTTTAAAGCCCACCTCACCGATGCAATCCGCGTGGTTAAATCCGAAATCCTGAGCGTTTACCATGTAATCGAACCGCGCCGGTTCCGTGTCGAAATCCTCCACCTCGTAATTTGTGAGGATTAAACCGCCTATTTCTCCCCATTCGCCTTCCCCATATATCCGATACCCTTCCGGATCAATCAGCTTTCTGCGCTCCATTCTGGCCTTGTATGCATCATCTATGAATCGGTTATCCAGATAGGTAGAATGATGGGTAAAAGTGTTCGCGTCCGGGAAATCAAAAAAGACCTTTTTTATCCAGTGATTGCTTGATACTGGATTAAATGTCATTCTAATTTGATAAAACTGCCCGGGCGGCAAGTCTCCGCGCAAGCGGTCATCTATGATTTCAAGATCGGCCTGTGTAAACTCCGTCGCTTCTTCCAGCCATACGTCTGTTAGCTTTCCTTTTTGAAAAGTGATGGATTTCAGCTTTTCGCGCTGCTTGTCATCATTCATTCCCCGGAAAATGATCTTGTTTCCGTTTGCCCTGCAAGTAAGCTGCAGCGGGCTTTTGTTTATCTGCCAGTATTGGTCTGCCTTATCCCCGAAAATGCGGTATATCGCCGCTGTAAGCTCCGCAAATGTGCTGTCGCGGTTCGTTATGTCGGATTTTCGCATTGCTACCAGATTTCTGCCCTTGTCCTGCATCAGCCGCAAGATATAATTTTGCGCGGTGTCCACGCTTTTGCCGGAACCAGCCGATCCACGCATAACTATGTATCTCTTTTTGCTCAGGTCAACCGCACGAAAGCACGGGTTTGCTTTTACCGTGATATTCATTCGGTTTCTCCATAGTCCACCATGATTTTCAGATCCATATCAACGGCCTGTTCCGTGCGCTCTGTATAAATGCCGTACCGCTTGCCAAGCAATTCAGCGGCTTTCAGTTTTTCTTTTTCATCCGGGGCCTTTTCCATCTCCCGCGCCGCGCTTGTAAAATCGCCGGTGCTTTCCACCACCACAACAGAGGAACGGGATTCCCCTCGCATTACAGCGGTTAAATAGCGTAAAACCTCGTCCTGATCTGCGATCAATGCAGATTCTTTTTCTGCCATTCTTTCAGAAATGTACTTCTTTATGTCAGGTTTCTTCAAGTTTTCAACACCGATTGAATACGCTGTTTTTTTCGAGTATCCAGCCCGAATCGCGGCCTGTGTCGCGTTCAGGTCGATCAAATATTCATCGCAAAAGCGTTTTTGCTTTTTCGTCATTTTCTTTTCCATCCCGCGCCACTCCTTTCTTTGTGAAAAAGAAAAAGCACCCCGCAAAATAGCTGGGCGCTTTATCTTGATGCTTTATCACTATAATGATATTCTTCTTTTTTTGCGCGTTCAAGTCACACCGGATACAAAAAGGTCACAGCGGATACAACTTTGTCACAAACGAACATTTTTTCGCTTTGTGTTCTTTATGATCTGCGTTTTCAGCATTTCAAACAGCGGCATATCTTTTCCAGTTGCGTGCAGATATTCGTGGTATGTCTCGTATTTGTCCATTTCATGATACGGACACGAACGAAAAGAGCAATATCTATACTCATAAGCGCTGACCATATGCAAGCAGTACAGGCATCCGCGTTTCGTCTGCTCTTGCTTTGTGAGCATTCGTCTATACTTTCGCATTGCTTTCCCTTTCATCAAGAGTTCGCTGCAAGCTCTGCAAAGCCCTTCCGTGCACCGTTGTGGCCCAACTGTAGCTTCTTTTGTATGCGTCCGCGATTTCCTGAAAAGTTTTCCCCTGCACATACAGCTTGTGAAGCACATCATAATGCAAGGTTTCCAGCGTTTCGATTGTGGAAATGATCTCCGCTTTCTGCCTTTCAAGCCGCTTGATCTGGATATCAATATCCATACGCCTGTCTGCCGCGTCCTCCATTTTTTGGCCGTTCCCGCCGGTTTGCGTGGGCATCCCGGTGAGCTTTGGCGTGATGCTCGTGGCGATTTCAAGCCACCGCGCTTTTTCTGCCAGTTTGTTTGCTATTTTCGTGTCGATATCCTGCACCCGCTTCATGTACTCTTTTGCTTTCACTGTCCCACCTTCTTTCCCGGCTTTTCTCTCATGCCGTTATGATCTCGCTATAGGGCAGCCGCTCGATTGCTTCACAAAACGTGCGCCATTCGTCAAGCTTGTGATTCTTCCGGCTGTGGTAGATACCACACAGCACTTCATAATTCAGACTGATAGTAGCTTTCATCATGTAGCCATGGGGAAGCAATTCAATCAGCGCCCTCCAAAACTTTTTTTCTTGGGTTTCATTGAACTTCTTCCGCAGATATTCACAGACCACAATAGTATTTTCCAGGTGTTCCAATGCCGGTGGAATCTGGTCACAACCTTCATGGCTGAAGTTGTCCAGCGTGAATGGCTCCACATGAACCTTGTGCATCTTAGAGCAGGAATTGCGAACAGTGCCCACCTTGTATGTATCAAATTCAATCCACCAGAATGTGGGGGCAGTCACCGTGAGCATAACCGGAATCATCCGCCTGAATTTGGCGTGTTCCGGCCCTCGTTTGCACAGTGCAAGCATCAGCCCCATATCATTTCCACCGATTATCATTCGCCCGTCATAAGCGCGGAAAGAATCTGATTTTTCCCAGCTGTTCATCGGGTTGCGCATTCCGCTGATAACGATTTCCCACTGCTGTGTGGAAGGTACCACCACGTTTTCAATCGTAAGCATTAAACATCCTCCGCCTTTCTGTGAATCGAATTTTCCGGCGTGAATCCGTCCGGGTAACGCTTTTTCAGCTTTTCCACGTTCATCTGCAAAATCGTGGAAAGATCGTATTCTATGGCTCTTGCTGTGATAGCAAGGTACCACGCCACATCCCCCAGTTCTTTTGCAAGGTGCTGCCTGTCCAGCACATGGCCCTGATAAAAGCATTTCTTTACCAAATCGGCACACTCCCCAGATTCCCCACACAGGCCGAGAACCCCGTTCATAAGCAAATCATCCGGGGAAATGCCAGGGGCCGTGCGCATTGCTGCTTTCTGATACTCGTTTGCGTTCACTCTGCATCCTCTCTTTCTGGCGCTCCGTTAACTGTGGGGCATTTTTCGATTTCCGAAATGAACCATTTTTCCAAAACACCCAGCATTTCACCTGTTACTTTATCGCAGGAAGCAAGCGCCCGTTTCTGTGCCGTGTCATGCTCCACAATGCGAATCAGGGAATTTGCGTCGATCAGCCTTTGTTTTTTGTCCATTGTTTTCCTCTCCGCTGCAAGCCATCGTATTTTCGTTTATTTTTCCCCTGTTTTAAATTTTTGCGGCTTTCCAATTATCCTCCGTATGTTTTTAAAAAATTTTTCAATTTTTCCTCAGGTCGAGAAAAATCCCAATCGCTGTTAGTCGTGTCGTTTTTATCATTCAAGAGAAAAATAGGATCAACGTCCAGCGCCTTTGCAATCTTCCCCACCGTTTCCGGCTTTGCGTTCTCTCCCTTCCGGATTCCGTACACGGTTTCCCGAGAGATTTTCGCCGCTTTCGCAAGCTCAATCACGCTCATGCACTTGCGGGCCATATAAAGTTCCAACATGGATTTGTCGATTTTCATTCCTCTCCGCTCCTTTCCGTGTCGATCTCTCCGCCACAAGCGGCATATCCTGCGATATCCACCCACGTATCATCCTTCCCGGTTCCTCCATACAGCCGCGCGACTTTCAGCAAGATCATCATAACGGCCACATCCATTGGGGTTACGGAAATATTCAGATAGGCAGACCACAGCGCCGCGATATTCTGGAAGCTGTCTTCCGGCGGCCCGTACTCAGCTTCCCGCTGCCCGCTCACAATGCGCGCCGCAGTTTCGAGGATTTCTTTTCTCTTCATGTTGATACATCCTTTCTTTTGCGCTTAATTTCCCAGATTATCTTCGGGCCGGTTGGATATTTTTCTGCCATTTCGCGCGGTCTTGAAGGTGATCGGTGTTATTTCAATCATTCACGACACCGCCTTCCACTTCGTCGCCCCAGGCGTCCCACCCAGGGGCCGTCTGTCTGGCGAACAACTCGATTCGTGTACCCTCCCCCGCAAGCTGAACTATACGGTCACGGGTTTCGGCCGGCTTCTCACTGTGGCGGCCGATCGGGGCGTCGATTACACTGTGGACGGACGCGGAAGCGCGTTTCGGCTTGCCCTTTGTAGCCAGAAGGCAAACTTCTGCGTTCGCGCGTGTCCAGTTCCCCATGCCCCAGAACCAGGAAGGGGACTTCTTATTCCTCTTTACCCAGACGAACGCGGAGGTCTTGTATGTAAAACCCCACCGTTTGATCGCTTCCAGAGCGACGTCCAGGTTCGGAAATGTGGCCCACATGAACAGAATACAGTCGTCTTCGGCTATATCCTGGACCGGAAGGTCGAAGATGTTTTCCGGCTTCATGGTCTTATAATGCCTTTCGGCGTTTCGCGTGGCGCCTCCGGCGGCATAGTTCCAGGGTGGGTCAGCATAGATCACGGAATATTTCTTGTCTGGGAATGGTATCATGTGGTCACCGCCTTTCTGGCGGCCAGGTTTTCGGCTGACCGCTCACAATGCGCCAAGCTGTTTCGAGAATTTCTTTTCTTTTCACGGTGATCCGTCCTTTCTTTTTTAAACTTATTCGCTGCGCCTCTTTTCCAGCGCTCCTGCCATAAGTTCATCCATCATGGCTTTTTCGTATGCAGCTATGTCATACGACGGAGATTGAGAAAGCGCGGAGGTCGTCTTTTCTTTGTCCGGCACAAAGTTTTCATCCAGATAATCCACATACCCGGAATTGAAAAAAGTGCCACCGTTCTGCGGCTTTCTCCACGAGGAATCCTTTTCCAGTTCATTCATGTATCTTCTTATTGCGTTTTCCATGGCAGCATATCCAACGCGGAAAAGTTTTTTTCGCTGGGTCGTGGAGACTTGTCCCTTCCCCTTTTTTACCGGGTATAGCTTCCATACGCTATCGAAGAAAGCATTGATTTCCGCATCCGTCGGCCCTGATTTTTTCTTTTCCTCATGCTTTTCCGGGTTTTCATCCTCCGGCTTTTCTTCTGGTTCCGGTTCCTCTTCTTCCTGCGGGTTTTCTTCCGTTCTGCGTATCACGTTTTTCTGTTTTTTGCGATACTCCCGCATATACTCCCGCTGCGCTTCTCTCTTTTTCCTTACTCCGTCAAGGCTCTGGTGCTTTCCCCACTTTGGAATCGTAATAACCCCGTCCACGATATCCACCATTTCCATATCACAAAAAACGTCTATGGCGTTTTTTACCGTCGATTCTTTCATGCGAAAAACACTTGACAGCAGCTTTGTGGTACACGGTATTTTCCCGATCATGAAAACCCCGCTGTTGTTCTGCTTCCCGGCAAGAACCAGCAGCTTGAACCACACCGCCAGAATTTCATATCCTCCCGGCATGCTTTCAATCATAAGGATTTTTTCATCATCGAAAATCCCCGTGGACACTTTAATCCACTTCACATCACCTGCCATTGTCAGCCCTCCACCCAGAAACGTACTTTTCCGGCCAGTTTGGACACTCGCGGCAGTGCCGTATGGGATAGCTGCAGAAACCTCCGCCGAAAATGCAGTTTTCCGGTTGCTCATTTCCGTTTCTTTTTATGTACTCTCGCAGAATTGATTCTGCTTTTTTGTTTCGTCTGTCCATACTCGCCGCGCTCCCCCTTTTCCAGCTGGTCAAACTTAAATGCTTCTTTTACTCCGAAATCGTACTGCACAACGCAAAACCTGTGCGGGTTATTGACATATACGATTTTTCCGTGCATGGGTTCAGGGAAAAACTCCGCGTGTCCGTTCGTAGGTATGAGGAAGTGAGGAACCATTTGCACGTCCTGCCCTTTGTAAAAAATCACGATTCCACCCCCACGATGGAGGCACGGACAACGGAAACAATCTTTTCCCGGTCTTCGTCCGGCAGTGAATACCATGCTGCCTTTACTGCTTCCAGCTGCGTTTCTGTTTCACGGCTTTTCAAAAGCGTGGCGATATGATCCCCGTGCTCCTTGCAAAGCTGCTGCGCCGCTTCCACGATGTGTTCCGCCGCCCGCTTGAATTTTTCGTTTTTGTCGCTGTGAATATAGTCGTTCACCACTTCGTCCTGCAGCATGGTTTCCATAGCATCCAGCACACTGTTTGTCTGCCCCAAATCGAAAGAGAAAAGGCGGTCAAGCGCAATGGCAAGCAAATATCTCATTGTGATTTCTTGCTCTTTCTGCCCGTCTCTGTATCCCTTATCATACTGCTTTTGCAGCTGTTGCACATATCCGTTCTTCATGGTTCCCGCCTCCTTCCATATTCCGGATTTACGCTGGGGTCGTTTTTGTCGAAATAAAACATTTGTAGTACCTCCCTTCTACGGGTTTGCCTCAAAGAAGGCTTTTGCAAATGCCGGTGGCGTGATGGCCCTAAAATCTGCATCTGTCATTGGGTGAGCAAATGCAAGCTGAGGGATTTCAGTTTGCGCGGATTTGTGAAGATACGCAAAATTTGGCTTGCCGCGTCCCGGCCTTGTATAAAGGTTTAATTTGTTTGGTACATCATTCCAATCAGAATACAGTTTCACAGGAACGTTGAATTGCCCCCAAATGTCAGTTCTTTTTGTCCACGGATCACCATATTCCCACGGCTGAAAAGTAAGCTGAGAAGGGCCAAGGTAGTCCCGTAGATGCCCTACGGGGTTCTCAAGTGCCCACCACACGGGTTTACATTTATGTATGATCCGCAAGCAGGCATTGACGACACGCATACCGTCCGCTTCGTTTCGTTGCCTTGCTTCCGCCCTGCAATTCAGGATAGAAAACTCAGTGCATGGGGGGGCGGCAAGAATACCGTGTACGTTCTCCGGAGGCTCATAAAGCAGCACATCGTACAGCGGGAGCGTAATCAATCTAACGTCATAACCTGCCTGCCTGTATGGTCTTGACCAGCTTCCAGATCCTCCGCAAAGGTCAAGAATGATTTTTCTGGCGTTTTCTGAGGCGTTCACCTAAACACCTCCTCCTCAATATCATCGTGGTTCACTATATACATAACTGAACCGGGATCACACGCTTCGACGCAGTAGATTTTTGCGCCGCATATGGCGCAGATGCTATGCGCCCGCAGGCTCGGCAACGTGAATTTTTCATCTGTCAAGCAGACTTTTCCTCCTTTCAGGTTTCTTTGATCCTGATACCGTGAAAATACAGCATCATTTTTCTTTTGATCCTGTATGCTTCGGTTCTGTAGCCTTTTGCATCTTCCACGACTTTTTCCCCGTTCTGTATGTAGACAAAATCCGCCACATATGAGCATTTTCGCTCTACGCACTTCGTCTTTATCTTCCCGTCTTTTTTGTCGGTAACATACTGCGCAGGAAGAAGATCGAATCTCACTTGCCTTTCGAGGTTTGAGATTGCCCCCGCTTTTTCAAGCAGGGACAATTCCACGAACCGCCTATGCTCTTTTCCAGAATCAAAAGAAATCCCATCTCTCACGACTTTCCTGTTTCCGTACTTGCTCATGCTTTCACGACCAAATACGGCGCTTGATTTCGGAAATTTCCTTTTCAATTCGCGCCATTCTGATCTCCATTTCGCTCATATACGTGAGAAAGAAAGATTCAATGGTTCCCCCTTCACACGCTCTTTCGGGCCGATCTGCTTTTTCCCGGATAATCAACCGCCCTTCATCCTTCTTGAAAAGATCGCACACCAGCTTTGCCGCGTTTTCGTCCATTCTCCCCCTATACATGCAGTTTTTTATGTATCTGTCATAGCGGCCGATTTTTCTGGAAAATTCGATGGTGTTCAGCCCGCTTTCCCGCACGATATCGCGCAGGTAATTTTTGTCAATGTTCACCACAACGTTGTTTTTCGTCATTGCCTTCCCATCCTTTCAAAACGGAAGATCATCTTCGCTTGTATATGCCACCTGCTGGAATCCTGCCTGCTCAAAATCCGGAGCGTGGCTTTGTGCCTGCGGCATGTACGGCGGTTCCCCGCTGTCCGGTTCCGCTTTCTTGCTTTCGCAAAATTCGTGCCGATCCACGGTGATCTCCACTGCGGTTCTCTTTTTCCCGTCCTTGTCTTCATATGGCCGTGTGGAAATCCGCCCTTCCACGGCGATTTTTGTGCCCTTGTGCAGATATTTTTCTGCAAATTCCGCCGTCTTTCCCCAGCACACGCAGGAAATAAAATCCGCATCCGGCTGCCCATCGCTCTTATAATCGCGGTTTACCGCAAGGCGATATGACGCAACCGCCGTTCCGTTCTGCGTGTGCCGCAGTTCTACATCTGAGCAAAGCCGCCCAATTCCTACCCAGCGATTCATTTATCTTCCTCCTTTACTTCCACAAACTCGCCGTTTTCCAGCTTGTAAAAAACATCCTCTTTTAAAGATTCCCCGTCGATTTTTCCCACTTTGAAATCAACAATTTCTCCGTGATCGTTTCTTACCAAAAGGACAATAATGGTTCCTTTCTTACCTTTCGCCCTGCTTCCTTTGTCCCCCACGAGGACGCAGTTTTCTCCTCCCGCGAGGTTGCTTAAAATCCTTCCCACGAGGTTGCTGCGATCCCCTCCCACGAGTTTGCTGCGATCCCCTCCCGCGAGGTTGCTGCGATCCCCTCCCGAGAGGTTGCTTTCACTTCCTCCCGAGAGGTTGCTGAAATTTCCTCCCGAGAGGTTGCTTTCACTTCCTCCCGAGAGGTTGCTTCCACTTCCTCCCGCGAGGTTGCTGCGATACCCTCCCGCGAGGTTGCTGCGATCCCCTCCCGCGAGGTTGCTGTAATTTCCTCCCGAGAGGTTGCTGCGATCCCCTCCCGCGAGGTTGCTGCGATCCCCTCCCGAGAGGTTGCTTT
>CAMDUN010000019.1:0-32488 GCA_945878665.1 uncultured Clostridia bacterium
AAAAGACGCGGCTGGCTGCCGCGCCTTAAACCGTAATTATTATTGTAGGAGGTGAGGGCTGTGGGCGATCCGTTTTATGACTGCCATCCGGCGGTGAATTTTCTCTTTTTTGCCATAGCCATCACCTGCTCCATGTGCCTGATGCACCCGGTGTGTCTGCTGTTCTCCCTGGCGGGGGCGGTGTGGTACACGGCGCGGCTGCGGGGCACGAAGGCTCTGATCGGCTACCTGAGGTGGATCATCCCCATGATGGTCATGGCGGCGCTGGTGAACCCGGCCTTCGTCCACCAGGGCGTGACGCTGCTGGCCTATCTGCCTTCCGGCAATCCGCTGACGCTGGAGAGCATCCTGTACGGCCTGGCGGCAGGCTGTATGCTGGGGGCGGTGGCGCTGTGGTTCTCCTGCCTCAGCGCGGTGATGACCTCCGACAAGTTCATCTATCTCTTTGGCCGGGTGATCCCGGCGCTGTCGCTGGTGTTGAGCATGACGCTGCGGTTCGTGCCCCGGTTCAAGCGGCAGTTCCGGGCGGTGGCCCAGGCCCAGCGCTACATGGGCCGCGACACCGCCAACGGTTCGCTGCGCCAACGGACAAGGAACGCGCTGAAGGTGTTCTCCATCATGGTGACGTGGAGCCTGGAGAGCGCCATCGACACGGCGGACAGTATGCGTAGCCGGGGCTACGGCGAGCCGGGACGCACCGCCTTTTCCATCTACCGCTTTGACGACCGAGACCGGGGGCTGCTGCTGTGGCTTCTGTTCTGCGGCGCGTATCTGCTAGCCGGGGCACTGGCCCACGGTCTGTCGTTCCGTTACTATCCCATGCTGACGGGAGCGCAGCCCCAGGCCATCACCGTCAGCTTCTTTGCCGTATATCTGCTGCTGTGTTTGACGCCGGTGGGGCTATCGCTGGCGTCAGGCCACCGCTTCCGCAGCATGGAGAAAGGAGGGCGCACCGTATGAACGAGCTGTTCCGACTGGAGCACTTCAGCTTCACCTATCCCCAGCAGCGCCGTAAGGCGCTGGACGACATCTCCCTGACCGTGCGCCCCGGGCAGTTTTGGGTGCTGTGCGGCCCGTCCGGCTGCGGCAAATCCACGCTGCTGCGCCAGTGCAAAACGGTGCTTGCGCCCTACGGCGCGGCAGAGGGCGACATCTTCTTTGAGGGCGTGTCCCTGCGGGACGTGCCCAACCGGCGGCAAGCGTCGGAGATCGGCTTTGTGATGCAGTCGCCGGAGCACCAGGTGGTGACGGACAAGGTGTGGCACGAGTTGGCCTTCGGGCTGGAGAGCTTGGGCCTGGACACGCCGTCCATCCGCCGCCGGGTGGCGGAGATGGCGTCGTTTTTCGGTATTCAGGACTGGTTTCACAAGGATGTGGACCAGTTGTCCGGCGGGCAGAAGCAGCTGCTGAGCCTGGCATCCGTCATGGTCTTGCAGCCCAAGGTGCTGATTTTGGACGAGCCCACCAGCCAGCTTGACCCCATCGCGGCCTCGGACTTTTTGCAGACGCTGGGCCGCATCAACCGGGAGCTGGGGACAACGGTGCTCCTGACGGAGCACCGGCTGGAGGAGGCGCTGCCCCTGGCCACGGACGTGGCGGTGCTGGACGGCGGCAGGCTGCTGTGTACCGGTACACCGGCGGAGGTGGGCCGTCAGCTCCGCGACCGCGGCCACGGGATGTTTTTGGCCATGCCCGCCGCCATGCGGGTGTGGGCCAGCGTCCGCAGCGGCGCGGATTGCCCCGTCACCGTGCGGGAGGGCCGGGATTTCCTGCGGATATGGCACAAGGATCATCCGCTGCGGCCCTTGCCGGAGGAGGTGCGCCCCGCCCGGGGCGAGCCGGTGCTGGAGGGACGGGGACTGTTCTTCCGCTATGAGCCGGCGCTGCCGGACGTGGTAAAGGGCCTGGACATTACGGTGTACCGGGGCGAGTTTGTGGCGCTGTTGGGCGGCAACGGCGCGGGCAAGACCACCAGTCTGCACCTGCTGTCGGGGGCGTTGACGCCCCAGCGGGGCGAGGTGCGCCGCACGGGCCGCATCGGGGCGTTGCCCCAAAATCCCCAGGCGCTGTTCGTGAAAAAGACCGTCCGGGAGGACCTGTACGAGGTGTTCGACGGGCAGAGGATAGACCCGGCGCTGAAGGAGCAGCGCATCGCCCAGGCGGTGTCGCTGTGCCGGCTGACGGAGCTGCTGGACCGGCATCCCTACGACCTGTCCGGCGGTGAGCAGCAGCGGGCGGCGCTGTGTAAGGTGCTGCTCCTTGACCCGGAGATACTGCTGCTGGACGAGCCCACCAAGGGGCTGGACGCGGAGTTTAAGCAGGAACTGGCATCCATCCTCCGGGCACTGACGGCGGGGGGCGTGACCATCCTCATGGTCAGCCACGACGTGGAGTTCTGCGCCCGCTATGCCCATCGCTGCGCGCTGTTTTTCGACGGAGGTATCGTGACGGAGGGCACGCCCCGGGCGTTTTTCTCCGGCAACAGCTTTTATACCACCTCCGCCGACCGCATGGCCCGGGAGCTGTGCCCCGGCGCGGTGACGCCGGAGGATGTGATGGCCGCCATCGGCGGCGATGTGCCGCCTGAGCCGGCCTTTGACCGGGCATACCAGCCGCTGCCGCCGGTGGCGGAGGAGGCGGCCACGTGGAAGCCGACCAAGCTGCCCTGGTGGCGCAAGTGCATCGCCGCCGTGGCCGGTGCTGTGGCGCTGCTGATCTTCTGGAACGCGGCGGAGCGCACCGATCTGACGGCCCTGGTGGGCGGCGGCACGGTGTCCGATGCCGGGTGGGCCGCGCTGCGGATGTACGGGCTGTTCATCGCGGCGCTGCTGGTGGTGGTGGCCGCCATAGGCCGCCGCAGCCCGCCGCCTGTGTCGGTGCAGACCCCGGTGGAGAAGCGGAAGCTGTCAAGGCGGACGCTGACCGCCACGGTGCTGATCCTGCTGTGCATCCCGGCCACGCTGTTTATCGGCTGCTACTACGGCGGCACGCAGAACTACTACCTGCTGTCGGTGCTGGTGATGCTGGAGTGTATGCTGCCGTTTTTCATGGTGTTCGAGGGCCGCAAGCCTCAGGCCCGTGAGCTGGTGGTCATTGCCGTGCTGTGCGCCCTGGGTGTGGCGGGCCGGGCCGCATTCTTCATGCTGCCCCAGTTCAAGCCGGTGATGGCCCTGACCATCATCGCCGGGGTGGCCTTCGGCGGCGAGACGGGCTTCCTGGTGGGCGCGATGACCATGCTGGCCAGCAACTTCCTGTTCTCCCAAGGGCCGTGGACGCCGTTTCAGATGTTCAGTATGGGCATCATCGGCTTTTTGGCGGGGGTGCTGTTCCGCAAGGGCTGGCTGCGCCGCAGCCGCGGCGCACTGAGCGTGTTCGGCGCGATCGCCGCTGTGGTGATCTACGGCGGCATCATGAACCCGGCCTCGGCGCTGATGTATAGCCAGGAGACGAACTGGAAGGTGCTGGTGACGTACTACATCACCGGCTTCCCCATGGACTGCGTCCACGCCGCCGCCACGGTGCTGTTCCTGCTGGTGCTGGCCGAGCCTATGCTGGAAAAGCTGGATCGCATCAAAACGAAATACGGACTGGTGGAGTAATAAATATCCCCCGGCCTAGCCGGGGGTATTTCTTATGCGGGCGAAGCCCTATGTTACCAGCCACGCCTCATGCGGCGTTGGTACGACTTGCCATTTGCATAGGCTGTCCTCCCCACACTGGTATAAATCCATCACCTTTTCTTTCTCATATAGCTGTCATTCTTAACGCTTACACTTTTCCTTCTGCCTGATTATTCCAACAGCAATCTTTACTTCTATCTCACAACTTGCTAAACTGTTTTTGCCACTTCATTCTTGAATGGCCTCCCTTTGTTTTGTAGTTTGTAGTTGCTAGACCGCATTCCTACTATAGCAGAGGGAGTTTTATTTTTTCTCATCGGCAGCAGCCTTTTTTGAACCACTCGCCCAGCGAGTGGTTTTCTATATACAAAAAAGCGGCGTCCCGGTGGGACGCCGCTTTTCCTGACCGCAACCGCACGTCGGCGCACGCAAAGTGTCCGTGCGCCCGCCGCGCCGCAAGCCATTTTCAAAACCTGAACAGATTTAATCCCGTTTCCTCGTCGTAGGCCCTGTCCACCGCACCGTCTATCACCTGTATCACCATCTCGCAGGTGGCGCTCACCACGGCCCGGTTCAGATGCCCGCCGAACACCTCGCCCCGGTCGTTTCCCGCACTCATGTGGATATGCGTATAGAACTCGCCGTCCATCGTATTGATGGTCCCCGTCAGGGAAACGATTTCAAAATTCCCCTGAAACTCGTTGGCGTAATACTCTTTTTCGCCTACCTTATACACGCCCACGGTAAAGTCATTGGTCGCGCCCAGCGCCGTTACGCTGGCCAGCCTGATGTGCTCCTGCAGCGCGATCGCCTTTATCTGCGCGAGTATCTCCTCACCCTTATCCATTCTAGCGACGATGCTGCTTCCGAATCTTCTGTACTCCATGCGTCTGTACCTCCTGTCAAAACGCCGTGCCGTGAATCATTTCGTGCTGTGGCTTGCCTCATGATACCATACCCCGTCATCGTCCGCAAGCCGCTCCCGCACCCCTAGACGCTACCATGCCAAACAGAGGTTACATCTCGTAATAATTCATGATAAATGCTTTGCCGCTCCGTTGGTCTGTGGCTTCTTCAGAATGCGAAAGTCTCAATCCTGCTGCCTGTGCCAACCTGTTAGAGGGGATATTCTCTGCCCAGCAGGAATAAACGAATTTCTGCGCACCAAGTTCTTCAAATGCCTGACGGAGCAGTGCATATAAAATCTGCTTTCCGTAACCCTTTCCCGTATAAGACGGGCCAACAGCAATACCAGAATCTTCAAAAACACCTTTGTCCGTTTCTCTCATACCGGCATACCCGATGAGTGTTTTGCTCACTTTTTCATACACAACATAGGCCGCGGGGGTTGCGTCCTGAAACTCGAGGTAGCCTCGGGTCATTTCATATCCATCTTCTTCTGTTTGAGCGGCTTCCCACATCAAATATTTGGCAGTTTCTTCATGCTTCCAAACATTCTCATACATAGATTTCCATTCATCGATTTTGCCCTTATCCAAAAGCAGATCCTTCGTTTCTATCATATTTACACCTCCCAACCATTCCGCTTTCTCCCATCTTACCATACCCAGCCGCCAAATACCAGCGCCTTACGCAAAAACAGGCTCTCCGGCACAGCCGGAGAGCCTGTTCCTCGTTTTCTCAGAACTTGTCCTTGTTGAAGATGCGGAGGATCTCGTCAAAGGACTTGTCCATGTCGTCCTGACCCTGCTCACCCTTGGCCTCGTCCAGGGGCTGGGGCGCGGCGGCGCTGCCGTTGGCAGCGGGCGCGGTCTCGGCGGCGGGACGGGTGACAGCGGCGGCGTTGGCGGCCTGCTGCTCCTCGTCAAAGCCGGTGGCGATAACGGTGACGCGGATCTCGTCGTCCAGCGTCTCGTCGAAGGCTGCGCCGAAAATGGTCAGCGCGTCGGGATGGACGGCCTGCTGCACCAGCGTGGCAGCCTGCTCCACCTCCTCCAGCCCGATGTCCATCGAGCCGGTGACATTGATCAGCACACCCTTCGCGCCGTTGATGGACGTCTCCAGCAGGGGGGAGGAGATGGCCATGCGGGCGGCCTCCTCGGCCTTGCCCTTGCCGGCGGCGCGGCCTACGCCCATGTGGGCCAGACCCGCGTCCTTCATAATGGCGGTGACATCGGCGAAGTCCAGGTTGATGAAGCCGGTGTCACGGATCAGGTCGGAGATGGACTGCACCGCCTGGCGCAGCACATCGTCGGCGATCTCGAAGGCGTTGGCGAACGTGATCTTCTGATCGGTGGCGTATTTCAGCCGCTCGTTGGGGATGATGACCAGGGAGTCCACCTTTTGGCGCAGCTCCTCAATGCCCTGCTCCGCCTGGGTCATGCGGCGGCGGCCCTCGAAGCCGAAGGGCTTTGTGACCACGCCCACGGTGAGAATACCGGCCTCGCGGGCGATCTCCGCCACCACCGGGGCAGCGCCTGTGCCTGTGCCGCCGCCCATGCCGGCGGTGATGAACACCATGTCGGTGCTCTCCAGCGCCTTGGCCATCTGGTTGCGGCTCTCCTCGGCGGCCTTGCGGCCCACATCGGGGTTCGAGCCTGCGCCCTTGCCGCCGGTGAGCTTCTCGCCGATTTGAATTTTATAGTTGGCGCTGGAGGCGTTCAATGCCTGCTTGTCCGTGTTGACCGCCACAAAATCCACGCCCTGAGCGCCGCCGCGCACCATGCGGTTGACCACGTTGTTGCCGCCGCCGCCGACGCCCACGACCTTGATGTTGACCACATTCTCCGGCCCTGTTTCCAATCCGAAAGCCATGTTTGCTCCTCCTGCCATAATTTGTATGAAAACGACACTTTATCTGCGTGTAAATGCTATATCTTGTATTGTATAACGGAATGGGAGGTCAGTCAAGACCTCCCATCCAATTTGACAAAAAAGTTTCGCCTTATTCCGGGATAAACCGCGCTTTTCCCTCCTGCATCATGTTGATCGTGCCCGTCTCATTGATCTCCAGCTTCTCCACCACCGCCAGCAGATAATCCAGCTTGTAGCCGTAGTCGGTGTCCCGTGGGAAGCACACGTCAAAGCGATCAAGATAGCGCAGAGTGATCTGAGACGGGTCGGACAGGTCGATGGACTGCACGTCCCCCGTCAGTGAGCGTTCGTCCAGGGCCTGCAAAAGCGACAGCAGCTGCTCCAGCGTCAGGGTCTGTCCCTGGGCGGCGACGGCCTCGCCGCCCACCGCCGGGTCGATGAGGGCCAGCCCCTGCACCTGCGTCAGCTTTTTCGCCGCGGCAGGGGAGACCTGATCCACGATGATGCCCTTGTCACACAGCAGGTACGCCTGCCCGTCCTGTATCACCGCCGCCGGGGACGTACACTCCGTCACCACGATGGACAGTGTGTCCGGCAGGGTGCGCCGGAACTGCACCGTCTCCACATAGGGCAGCGTCTTGCGGATGCGGGCGGCGGCATCGTACTTGTTCAGCAGGAACAGGTTGTCGCCCTCCTTGACCTGTGCGGCCTGGATAATGACCTCCCGGTCGTAGCGGCTGTTGCCGCTGACGTTGATGGTGCGGATGCGGAAAAACAGCGTCAGGGCCAGCGCGATGGCGGTGCAGGTGACCACAAAGGCCAGCAGCTTGTAGAGGAACGCGAAGCGCCCCTTGCTGCGCCGGCGGGTATAACGCTTTCTCGCCATGTGTCTCGCCCCTTTCTCTGAAGCATATCGGAACTATTCGGTGTCCCGCTCTGTGATGTCCGCGCCCAGCGCGGCCAAATCGCCGGTCAGGCTCTCGTATCCCCGGTGAATGTGCTGTACACCCTGAATGGTGGTGACGCCCTGGGCGGCCAGCCCGGCCACCGCCAGCGCCGCCCCGCCCCGCAGGTCGGTGGCCACCGTGTCCGCACCGTGGAGCTGCTCCACGCCGCAGACCACCGCCACCCGGCTCTCCGTGCGGATGTCCGCGCCCATGCGGATCAGCTCCGGCACGTGGCGGTAGCGGCTTTGAAACATATTCTCCACGAACACCGTTGCACCCCGGCTTCGCAGCAGCGCCGCCATAAGGATGGCCTGACAGTCGGTGGGAAAGCCCGGATAGGGCGCGGTACGCACGGGGGACAGGGCCTGTAAACGGCCTTCACTTGTCAGGCGGATGGCGTCCGCCGTGCTCTCCAGATGGCAGCCCGCCTGCTGGAGTGCCGTGGTGACGGCGGCCAGGTGGCGGCTGTCCGCACCATGCAGGGTGATGTCTCCGCCGGCGGCAGCCGCCGCGCAGAGGTATGTAGCGGTAACGATGCGGTCCGGGATGACCCGGTGTGTGCAGCCGTGGAGCGCCTTTCCCGGCGACACGGTGATGACCGAGCCGCCTGCGCCCCGCACCTCCGCGCCCATGGCGCACAGGAAATTTTGCAGGTCGCCGATCTCTGGCTCACGGGCGGCGTTGCAGATGACGGTGTCGCCCGACGCGCCGCAGGCGGCCAGCATGGCGTTCTCCGTCGCGCCCACACTGGGGGAGGCCAGCATGATCTCGCAGCCCGTCAGCCTTCGGCCCTGACAGTACAGCTTGCCGCCGTTTTCCTCGATGGACGCGCCCAGGGCGCGCAGTGCCGCCAGGTGCAGGTCAATGGGCCGCGGCCCAAGCTCGCACCCGCCGGGATAACTCAGCTCCGCCCAGCCGCACCGGGCCAGGATCGCCCCCAGGAAGATCACCGATGAGCGCATACGCCGCATCAGCGATTGGGGGATGTCGCACCGGGTCAGCGTGGAGCTGTCCACCAGCAGGTCGCCGCCGTCCCATCGGGCGCGGCAGCCCAGGTATCGCAGGATGTCGCAGGCCGAGTCCACGTCGCTGAGATGGGGACAGCCCTCTATGCGGCACTCGTCCCCGGCCAGCAGCGTGGCGGCCAAAATGGGCAGAACGCTGTTTTTCGCGCCCTGCACGGTGATCTCGCCCCGGAGCGGCCTGCCGCCCCGGATGGTGATATAACTCATAGTACCCCTCCCGCCCCTCATGTTGGCTTACAGGCCATTGTATGAGGGGACGGCCTTCAGGGGTGCATCAGCGCACCAGTGCGGTCACGGCATCGTAGATGCGCTCCGTGGCGTCGGGGATGCCCAGCTCCTTCATGGCCCGGGCCATGGCCTCCCGCTTTTCCGGGGAGGCGAGGATGGACGCTGCCGCGTCGTACAGCGCATCGCCGGTACACTCCGGCTCGGTGAGCACCACCGCGCCGCCGTGGCGCTCCAGCAGCCGGGCGTTCTTCTCCTGATGGTTGTTGACCACGTAGGGGGAGGGGACAATGACCGCCGGCTTGCCCAGCGCCGTCAGCTCACTGAGGGTGGACGCGCCGGCCCGGCTCAAAACCACGTCGGCGGCGGCCATGACCACGTCCATGTCATAGATATACTGCCGCACGTCCAGCCGGGGCTGGTTGGTAAGACCCAGATCATTCAGCTGCCGGGATACGGTGTCCCAGCCGCCGCTGCCCACGGCGTGGATGTGATGGAAGGGGAAGCCCTCCGCCTGCTCCCGGCGGAGCATGGCCACGGTGTCCTCGTTCATGTGGCTGGCGCCCAAGCTGCCCCAAAAGGATACCACAAGGGGCGCGTCATCGTCAAAGCCCAGCTTTTTCCGGGCCTCCGCCCTGGTCAGACGGAAGAAGTCGCCCCGGACAGGCGTGCCGGTGACGGCAATGCGCTCCGGGTGGCGGTAATGGCGGCGGCAGTCCTCAAAGCCCACCATGATCAGATCGGCATAGTTCTCCAGCATCTTCGTGGTCAGGCCGGGGACGATGTTGCTCTCGTGTACCGCCGTGGGGATGTGAGCCCTGGCGGCGGCCTTCACCATGGGATAGCTGGCGTAGCCCCCTGTGCCCACCACCAGGTCGGGCCGGAAAGACCGCAGGATGGCCCGGGCGGTGCGGCCCGACGAGGCCAGCACCCGCAGGGCGTGGAGGTTGTGGCGCAGCCCCTCGCCGTTGAGACGGCGGCGGAAGCTGCTGACCTCCACGGCGGCGTAGTCATAGCCCGCCTTGGTCACAAGGCCGCGCTCCATACCCGTGGGTGTGCCCACGAACAGCACGGCGGTGCTTGGGTCTTTCTCCAGCATATAGCCCGCCAGCGCCAGCGCCGGGTTCACATGGCCCGCCGTGCCGCCGCAGGTAAAGATCACTCTCATCGCTTTGCTCCTTGTGCCGCCTGGGGCGGCTTCTAGTCTGTTTTTTGATACGATTCGTAATTTATCTACAAAATTATACAGTTTGTTGTCGAAATTTCCACAAAATTATCCGGCCTTGGGCGCGGGTATCTGCCGCGACACGCTGAGGACGATGCCCATCTCCACCAGCTGAAGGCACAACGCTGTGCCGCCGTAGCTGAAGAAGGGGAGGGAGATGCCGGTGGTGGGGACGAAGCCGGACACCACGGCGATGTTCAGAAACGTTTGCAGGGCCAGGTGGGTCATGATGCCTACCACCAGCAGCGCGCCGAAGCGGTCGCGGGCATGGAGGGCGATCCAAAAGCCTCGCAGGATCAGCAGCGCGAAGATGATCATGATGACGCACGCGCCGATAAGCCCCAGCTCCTCGCACACCACGGAGAAAATAAAGTCATTGTACTGCTCCGGCAGATACAGGAACTTCTGCCGTCCCCGGCCCAGGCCCACGCCCAGCAGGCCGCCCGAGCCGATGGTGATCAGGCTCTGGGCCAGCTGGTAGCCCTTGCCGTAATAGTCCAGCCACGGGTCGTGCCACATCTCGATGCGGGATGCGCCGTATTTGATAACGCCGGCCTCCGCCAGCTTGATAAATAGAAAGCCCACGATGCCCACGCCGGCAACGCCTGCCGCCACCAGCCACGCCTGGATGCCGCCCGCGATCATCAGCACAGCGCCGGTGGCCGCGATGAGGATCGTGCCGGACAGGTGGGGCTCTAGCATCATCAGCACG
This sequence comes from uncultured Clostridia bacterium, assembly GCA_945878665.1. Taxonomy (GTDB): domain Bacteria; phylum Bacillota; class Clostridia; order Oscillospirales; family Oscillospiraceae; genus Vescimonas. The sequence continues at coordinate 10,530 of CAMDUN010000019.1, forward strand.
GAGATCACACCCAGCAGCGCCACATAGGGTAGGATGCCCTGCCGCCACGTCAGCATTTTCTCCCGCTTTTTGGAAATGGTGTCGGAAAAGTACACGATGACCGCCAGCTTGGCGATCTCCGACGGCTGGAATTGGAACACGCCCCTGATGCCCAGCCACCGGGTGGCGTTGTTGGAGGTGATGGCCAGCGGGTTGTGGGGGATGATGACCAAAATCAGCAAAAACAGCGCGATGCCCACCAAAATGCGTGCCGCGCCCCGCCAGCGCTGGTAGTTGAACTTGCCCACCACGAACATGCCCACCAGGCCGATGGCGGCGAAAATGGCCTGGCGCTTGAAGTAGTACGTGCCATCGCCGGTGTCGTAATAGGCGCGGGGGAAGCTGGCGGAAAACAGCATGATCAGCCCGATGGCTGTCAGCAGCAGTGTCAGGATCAGGAAGGGGAGATCCATCTGACCCTTGGCGGCTTCCCGGTGCTTTTGCTCCACCTGCCGCATACGGGCCTGCTGCGCACGGGCAGCCTGATGCTCCTCGCGGGTCATGGTATCCCTCCTTCCCTGAAAATAACGCGAAAAATCAGAAGCTGAAGCGCTGGTACACGGCGAAATAGGCGATAACGCAGCCGATCACGCTGACGGCGGTGAACACCGCCACCACCTTCGTCTCCTTCCAGCCGCACATCTCAAAGTGATGGTGCAGCGGCGCCATCTTGAAGATGCGCTTGCCGTGGGTCAGCTTGAAGTAGCCCACCTGGATGATGTCGGACAGCGTCTCGCAGATGTAGACGATGCCCACCAAAATCAGCACCAGCGGCATATCGTAAGCAAAGGCCAGCGCCGCCACCGCGCCGCCCAAAAACAGCGACCCGGTGTCGCCCATGAACACCTTGGCGGGGTAGTGGTTATACACCAAAAAGCCCAGCAGACCGCCCACCAGCGCGCCGGAGAACACGCCCAGCTGCTCAAAGCCGGGCCATGCCACCGCCATCACCAGGAAGAACAGACCCACCGGCACGGTGACGCTGGAGCTGAGGCCGTCCAGCCCGTCGGTGATGTTCACGGCGTTCACCGTGCCCACGATGACAAAGGCGGCGAAGATGAGATACACCACCCAGGGCAGCACGATATACGTGTTCCAAAACGGGATATACAGGTTGGGACTCAGCATCCCCTCGTACCGCATCAGGCACAGGAACGCCACGGCGGCGGCCAGCTGCAATACGAATTTTTGCAGCGCCGTCAGCCCGGTGTTGTGGTGGTGCTTCACCTTCTGATAGTCGTCGATATAGCCGATAACGCCGAACACCAGGGCGAACAGGTATACATACAGGTGGACAAAGCTGCCCGCCATCATGTTTTTCCAGCCCAGCACCACAATGGTCAGGCCGATGCCGATGATGAACATCAGCCCGCCCATGGTGGGCGTGCCCTGCTTCGTCATGTGCCACGTCGGGCCGATCTCCTTGATGGACTGGCCCGCCTTCAGCTTTACCAGCGCCGGTATCAGCAGCTTGCCCGCGATGGCGGTGATGACGAAGCTCACCGCCACCGGCAGTACGATCTCCATAAATCCCATAATTGCTTGCTCCTTCCCGCCGCGAACGGTGCGGCGGCTCTTTTATCGGTTCAGGTATTCCGCCACGATGACCCGCTCGTCCATGGGGTAGTGCTTGTGGTCGATCTCCTGATAATCCTCGTGGCCCTTGCCCGCCAGGACGATCACATCGCCCGGCTGGGCGTGATCCATGGCGTAGTGGATGGCCTCCACCCGGTCGGGGTTGGTGACGTAGGGCGTGGCCGTGTCCTTCATGCCCTCCAGGATGTCGGCGATGATGGCCTCCGGCTTCTCCGTCCGGGGGTTGTCGCTGGTGACGATGACGAAATCCGCCAGCTGGGCGGCGATAGCACCCATCACGGGCCGCTTCGTCTTATCCCGGTCGCCGCCGCAGCCGAACAGCACCACGGTGCGGCCCTTGGCAAAGCCCTTCACGGACTGCAATACGTTCTCCAGCGCGTCGGGCTTGTGGGAATAGTCGTTGAGAACGGTATAGTCCTTGCCCGGGGTGGGGATGATCTCCATCCGGCCCTTGACGCCGTGGTTCTTGGCCAGTGCGTCGGCGCATTCCTCCAGCGGCACGCCCAAGTTCCAGCAGCACGCCATGGCGTCCAGCGTATTATATACGGTGAACAGCGCCGGGATGCCCACGTGAACGTGGGCCCACTCCGTGTCTGCCTCCGCGTCAAAGTCCACGCTGCCCGCGTGGAGCTGCACGTTCTTGGCCATCAGATCCGCCTGACCGTGTACGGCGTAGGAGAACCGGCGGGGGCATTTGGCGCTTTGCATCAGCCGCTCGTGCCACGGGTCATCGGCGTTGTAGATGCCCACGTCGCAGTGGTCGAACAGAATGGCCTTTGCGTCGCAGTATGCCTCCATAGTGTGATGGAAGTCCAGATGATCGCGGCTCAGGTTGGTGTAAACGCCCACGGCGTAGCGGATGCCGTACACCCGGTCAAGACACAGCGCGTGGGAGGACACCTCCATCACCACATGGCTGCACCCGGCGTCGGACATCTCCCGCAGCAGCTTTTGCAGATCGTAGGACTCCGGCGTGGTGCGCTCCGTGTGCAGCACCCGGTCGCCGATCATGTTCTGTATCGTGCCGATGAGCCCCACCTTCGCCCCGGCCTTCTGCTCCAGGATGCTCTTGATGAGGTAGGTGGAGGTGGTCTTGCCGCTGGTCCCCGTCACGCCGATCATGGTCAGCTCGTCAGCGGGGTGATCGAAGCGGTTCGCGCCGATGACCGCCAGCGCCCGGCGGCTGTCCGCCACCTGCACGTAGGGTGTGCCGTCCTCCGGCACGGTCTGGCACACCACGCAGGCCGCGCCCTTCTCCCGCGCCATGGGAATATACTTATGTCCGTCCGTCTCCGCGCCGGTGATGGCAACGAACAGGTCGTCCTCCTCCACCGCACGGGAGTCGTACCGCACCTCCCGAATGTCTCCGTCCAGGTCGGCGCTGCACGCCAGGATAGTCAGGCCGTTCAACAGCTCACGCAGCTTCATGGTCATATCTCCTTTGCACTTTCAGTGATACTATTCTACCACGCTCTGCCGGTTTGAAAAGGGCAGGTCATGCCGAAATCCGTGCATTTCATGCTTAGTCCGTGACGGACGTGTCGCCCAGCTGCACGGTGATGACTGTTCCGGCGTCCACCTCCGTCCCGGCCTCCAGGTTCTGACTCAGCACCCGGATGGAGCTGGACTCGCTGCCCGTCGTGCCGGAGAAGCGGATCAGCAGCCCGGCGTTGACGGCCACGGAGTTGGCCTCCGACGGCGTGCGGCCCAGCAGCGTGGGCACGACGCACTTGTCGGTGGACTTTTTCTCGTTGGCGTACAGAATGACCACGGACTTGCCGGGGATGATCGCGCCGCCTGCCGGCGTCTGATCGGTGATGGTGTCTCCGTCACCCTCCACGCGGCAGCTCAGCACCCGCTCCTTCAGCTTGGCCTTGGCCTCGTCCACGGACATACCGATCACATTGGGCACGGTGGTGTCCATGCCCAGCAGCTCCTCGGCGGAATAGCTGGGTTCAATGCCCAGATAGGGCAGTATCTCCGACATGACGGAGCTGGCGGTGGGGGCGACCATGTTGCCGCCGGACACATACACGCCGGTGGCGCGGCTGGGGGTGTCCATGGTGATGAGCATGATGACCTGGGGATCGTCCGCCGGCGCGAAGCACAGGAACGACACCACCACGTCGCCGGTCTGCCCCTTATCCGCCGTGCCGGTCTTGCCGCCGATGCGGTAGCCGGCTACCTGGCCGTTTTTACCCGTGCCGCTGGCCACCACGTATTCCAGACACTCCCGCACGGTGGCGGAGGTCTCCTCGCTGATGACCTGCCGCACCGGGGTGTCGTCGTGGCGATACACCACGCTGCCCTCGCTGTCGGTGATGCGCTCCACCAAATAGGGCGTGTGGAGATACCCGCCGTTGACGCAGGCGGCCTGGGCCGCGATAAGGCCCAGGGGCGTTACGGTGAAGTTCTGTCCGAAGGCGTAGCACGCCAGGTCCAGCTGGGTAAAGCTGCTGGGGGAGGCGAACACGCCCACCGCCTCGCCGCCCAGATCCACGCCGGTGGTGTTCATCAGACCGAAGCTCTCCATGTACTGATAGAATTTCTCGTTGCCCACCCGCAGACCGTAGTTGATAAACGCCGGATTGCAGGAGTTCCCCACGGACTGCACCAGCGTTTGCAGGCCGTGTCCGTTCTTGTTGGAGCAGTGGATGGTCTGCCCAGAGATGGTGACGCTGCCGCCGCAGTTCACGGTGGTGGTTTCGTCTACCACACCCTCCTCCAGCGCCGCCGCCAGCGTGAGGATCTTGAAGGTAGACCCCGGCTCATACGTGTCGTTCAGCGCCTTGTTGCGCCACTGGAGCAGCTGCATATCCGCCAGGGTGCTCTCCTTGCGCTCAATGCGCTCCAGCAGCGTCTTGTCCTGCACCGTGGAGAAATCGTTCAGATCGTAGTTAGGATAGGAGGCCATGGCCATGATGCCGCCGGTCTTGGCGTTGAGCACCACGCCCGCCGCGCCGTTGGCGGCGGAGAATTTATCCAGCATGGACTCCATGCCCTTTTCTAGATAGTACTGGATGGTGGCGTCCAGCGTCAGCGTCAGGTCGCCGCCGTCCTTGGCGGCGAAATACTGCTCGTAGGTATAGAGCATATCGTTCTCCGCCTTGTCTTTGGCGGAGATCACCAGTCCGTTCTGCCCCTCCAGCTCCTCCTCGTAGTAGGCCTCCAGCCCGTACAGGCCGGTGTTCTCCGTGCCCACGAAGCCGATGACCTGGGCCGCCAGCGAACCATAGGGGTAGTATCGCTTGGAGTCCGCCACCAAATGCACGCCGACGATGTCGTTTTCGTCCACGTAGGCGCGCACCTTGGCTGCCACGTCCTCCTCGGCCCGCAGCTGGATGACCTCATACTGCGACTCGGTGTTCTCCATCCGCTTGCGGATGGACGCGGCGTCCTTGCCCAAAATGTCCGCCAGCCCGGCGGCCAGGCTGTCCTTCGTCCAGGACACGGGGGTCGTCTTGCTGTTCACCGCCTGGTCGATCTCCAGCGGCGAGAGGATAATGGTCTCCGCGCTGGCGGAGATGGCCAGTATATTGCCGCTGGCGTCGTAGATCGTCCCGCGGGAGGCGGTGACCACCGTCCGCCGCGTCTGCTGGCTCACGGCCTTGCCTTGCAACTCCTCGTGTCGGGTGATCTGCAAGTCGTACAGCCGGAAGAACAGCAGCACGAACATCAGAATGCCCATAATGAGCATCAGCACGAAAGTGCGGCTCTGAATGACCCGGTTGGCCCGGCGGATGCTCTCGTTTTTTCGGTTTTGATTGCCGTTTGCTGCCACGTTTCATTCCTCCCGCGCCCTTTGTGAGCCACCATTCATAGACCAAGCAAGGAGCAAGAAGTCGCCTTCTTACTCCTCGCCGTTTCCTACTATAAGCGCCCCTCAGCGGAAATATTCCACCGCATACGCCCAGGCCTTCGACACCTTGTCCGTCAGTCCGTTCAGCGCCGCGCTGCCTCCGGCGGCGTACACCTCCGCCGTGTCCGCGCCGGACAGGTCGATATAGACGATCTGCCCGCTGGTGGGCTTGCTCATGCCCGCCGCCTCCGCCGCCGCCTTCACGGAGGCCAGGTCGAAGGTCTTCTCATACTCCGTCAGCAGCGCGATGTGCTCGTCCTCCAGCGCGGAGATGCTCCGCTTGATGGTGGACACGTTGTCGGAGATGCCCGTCAGCTTCACATAGCACAGCATCAGCGCCACCACCATGGCCGTCACGATCACCGTGCCGATGAGCACGGCAGGGGACAGCTGCACGGATGCCCTGGCCGCCGCCTTCTGCCGGCGGACGGGCTGCGCCTCCTGCTGCGCCTGAGGCCGGGGACGCTGGGGCAGCTTCCCCGCGTCATCCAGCTGACGTTCCCGCGCCAGGGCGTCCAGGTCGTATGCAAGGCTGCCGTAAACGGCAGAACGCTTGTTATAATCAGCCATGACGCGGTCACTTCCTTCCCTGCGGCGGTTCTTTTCCGCCGATACTTCGTTGCAGCCCCTTGAAATAAACGAATTATTCCTGCGTGTCTGCGCCTCGTCTGCGGCGAAAAATAATACGCCGCAGGCGGCGGTTCTTTTCCGCCGATACTTCGTCTCTTATACCTTCTCCGCCACCCGCAGCTTGGCGCTGCGGGAACGGGGGTTGCGTTCCAGCTCCGCCTCGCCGGCCACGATGGGCTTGTGGCTCACCAGCCGTATGTGGGGCTTTTTGCCGCACACGCATACGGGAAAGCTGGGCGGGCAGGTACAGCCGGTGGCCATATCCTGCATGGTTTTCTTGATAATGCGGTCCTCCAACGAGTGGAAGGAGATCACCGCCAGCCGCCCGCCGGTGTGCAGGTGGGACACGGCGGCCTCCAGCATGGGCGGCAGCGCGTCCAGCTCACCGTTCACGGCGATACGCAGCGCCTGAAAGCTGCGCTTGGCCGGGTGCTGCTTTTCCCGCAGCGCCTGAGGCGGCATGGCGGACTTGATGATCTCCACCAGCTCCCCGGTGCGCTCAATGGGCGCCTGCTCCCGCGCCCGGCATATATGCTTGGCGATGACCGGCGCGTACCGCTCCTCGCCGTATTCGTATAAAATGCGCCGCAGCTCCTCGTAGCTCCAGCCGTTGACCACGTCCCGGGCCGTCAGCGATGCGCTGCGATCCATCCGCATATCCAGCGGCGCGTCCTGCATATAGGAAAAGCCACGCTCTGCCTCGTCCAGCTGGGGGGAGGACACGCCCAGGTCGAACAGCATCCCATCCGCACCATCCAGCCCCAGCTCGTCCAGTATCTCGCCCACCCGGTCGAAGTTGCTGTGTACCAGCGTCACCCGATCCAGGTAGTCCGCCAGCCGCTCCTTCGCGGCGGTGATGGCCGTCTCGTCCCGGTCGATGCCGATGAGCCGTCCTGTGGTCAGACGCTTGGCGATCTCCAGCGAGTGGCCTGCCCGGCCCAGCGTACCGTCCACGTACACGCCGTCAGGCCGCAGGGCCAGCGCGTCGAGACACTCGTTCAGCAGCACCGGCACATGGCCGTAATCCTTCTCCTCGTGCATCACAGGCCCATCTCCGCCATGGCTTCCTCCAGCGCGCCGGAGGAGAACGCCTCGTTCTCGATCTCAGCCCAACGCTGGGCGTTCCAGATCTCCACCCGGTCGAAGCTGCCCACCACCACGACCTCCTTGGTCAGTCCCGCGTACTCCCGCAGCTTGGCGGGCAGCAGGATGCGCCCCTGGGGGTCGGGCTCACAGTCCGCCGCGTAGGCGAACAGGGCGCGCAGCTTTTTCACCTCGTTGTAGGACAGCTCCTTCAGCTTGTCCATAAAGGCATCCCAGCTCTCGTCGGAGAACACGGACAAGCAGTGATCCTGCCCCACGGTGACGTGGAACGTCTGCCCCAGCTCCCGGCGCAGGGCGGCGGGAATAAACAGGCGGCCCTTGGCGTCGATATTGTGTGCGTATTGTCCTGTCACAGGGCCGCCTCCTCTCGTGCGTTACGTGGCGAACCGTGGGCTTACGCCCCACAAATAGGGGTACTACCCCCACAATTCACCACTCATGACGTAAGTATACATAATCCCCCCACGATTTGCAAGGAGAAATTATGTCTACCGAACCGGCGAAACCCCGCTAAAAACTGGCTTTTCAGGGAAATTTTTCCACATTTCAAAACGTTTGTTCGAGGCCACGGCGACAAAAAAACCGGCAGGCACAAAATGTTGTGCCTGCCGGTTTCGTGAACCACAAGATGTTATTTGTTTGTGGGATGTGGAGAAATTTAAACGCGATTTTTATCCATTTTCCACAAATGGCACAGCCCTTACCGCTGGGCCTCCTCGCCGCCGGACTTGGCAGGCTGGTTGGCGCTGGCGTTCAGCTGGGCTCTCTGCTCCTGCATCAGCTCCTGGCTGGTGGCGCGGAAGCGGGCGCGGGACTCCTGCACCTCGGTCAGCGCGGCCTGGATGGCCTCCTCCGTGCGCCGCAGGGCGTCCTCGGTATAGGTGTTGGCCACGTGGTACAGCTCCTTGCTCCGATCCTCCGCCCGGCGGATGATCTCGCTGCTCTTCTGCCGCGCCAGCTGGATGGTCTCGCTCTCGGACACGATGGTCCGTGCGTCCAGCTCCGCCTGCCGCAGCATGGACTCCACTTCCTTCTTCGCCCCCGCCACATACTCGCTGCGGGCGGCGATCAGCTCCTTGGCCTTCTTGATCTCCAGGGGCAGCTTGGCCCGGATCTCGTCCAGCAGATCCAGCGCCTCGTCCCGGTTGATGACGCACTTGTCGGAGCTGAAGGCCACGCTCTTGGCCTCATCGATCATGCCGAACAGCATATCCAGCAGTCTCTGCACATCCTTTTCTTCCATAGGGCAGTCCGTCCTTTCTCTTATTCCGGCAAACGCTCACCCGCGCTGCCGCATCAATTCTTCGGCGACCGGCGCCGGTACATACTTTTCCAAAGGCTGGCCGTAGCGGATCATCTCCCGCACCATGGTGGAGCTGAAATGCTCATACTCCGCGCTGGCGGGCAGCAGCAGCGTCTCCAGTCCGGGACAGACGCCCTGGTTGATGCGGGCCATCTGATTTTCCAGCTCGAAGTCGGCGCAGTTCCGCACGCCCTTCACCAAAATGTGGGCGTCCTTCGCCCGTGCGTAGTCCGCCAGCAGGCCGCTCCAGTTCTCCACCTCTACCTTGGGGAAGTCCGCCACGCTGCGGCGGATCAGCTCCAGCCGCCGCTCCGGCGTGAACATGGGCAGCTTCTTCTCGCAGTTGACCATGACGCACACGTACACCCTGTCAAAACAGGCGGCGGCCCGCCGGATGATGTCCAGATGCCCCAGTGTGATGGGGTCGAAGCTGCCGGGATAGATGGCGATATTCATTCTGCATCCTCGTTTCCGCCGCGATGGTACACCGTCAGCTTGATCTTGCCGTAGCGGTACTCCCTATACAGCGCATAGGGCGACGGCATGGCGGGCAGCACCGTGTCCGCGGCGCTCTCCGCTATGATTATACCATGTGCGCGGCAAATGTCAAACGCTGCGATGTCCGTCAGCGCCTGGGCCAGCAGTCCGCTGGCGTAGGGCGGGTCGAGAAACACGATGTCGAACTTCTCCCCGCTGCGGAGATAGGGCAGCGCCTCGCCCTGCCGTATTTTGGCCCGATCCTCCAGCTTGCACAGTGCCACGTTCTCCCGGATCAGCTTCACCGCGTCGGCCCGCCGGTCCACGAACACACATTCCGCCGCACCCCGGCTCAGTGCCTCGATGCCCAGCTGTCCCGTTCCGGCGAACAGATCCAGCACCCGGCGGCCCTCGATGTCAAATTGGATGATGGAGAACATACTCTCCTTCACCTTGCCGGTGGTGGGCCGTGTCTCCAGCCCCTCCAGCTCCTTCAGCACACGGCCTCGCGCCGTGCCGGTGATCACTCTCATGTGTCCAGCCCCCTCGGATCAAAGCATTCAAATATGACCAGACAGCCCGCCGCCTCCGCCGCGTCCATGTCCGCCCTGTCGCGGATGGTCCAGCTGGCCTCCTGCGCCCGGTACACGCCCCGGCACAGCTTCAGGGACAGGCAGCCCCGATCCTCAAAGCGATAGGCGACGAAATCGGGCCGTGTCCAACTGTTCATCAGCAGGTTGCTCAGCACCCAGCGCACTACGCCGGGCAGGTTCGCCCCGTCGCCGTGGCGCAGGAAGTTCTCCGACAGCTGTCCCCGCAGCACCTGAGGCCGGTTGTGCCACAGCCACATGAGACACCGGGGGTCGAAGGATTCCACCATATATTTGCCCTTGTACTTATCCAGCAGGGCGCACGCGGCGGCGGCCAGCGCGTCGGCGTTGCCCCGCTCCGCCTTCAGCTCGATGATCAGGGGCGCTTTCCCGGCGAAGATGGGCAGCACCTCCTCCAGCAGGGGAATGTGGTGCTCCGTACCCTCCAGCGTGTAGTTTTTCAGCTCCTCCGCCGTCAGATCCTCGATCTCCACGTCCGCCCCGGCGGTGCGCCGCAGGGAAGCGTCGTGGATCACGGCCAGATGGCCGTCCTTCATCAGATGCACGTCCAGCTCCGCGCCGAAGCCGCACTGCACGGCCCGGCGGAACGCGGGGAGGGAGTTCTCCGGGATGCGGGGCTTGTCATGGTAGCCCCGGTGGGCATAGCGCCATTTCCTGAAATAGTCCCACTCGCCCCGCCGCTTCTCGCAGCGCAGCGCCAGCAGATACAGGAGAAAGACCACCACGATCACGGCGGCCAATACGATGAGCCAAGTCATAGGAAACCCTCTTTTCAGTCGTTGTCCACGTCCAGCACCTCCAGCCCCACCTTAGCCACGGGCTTGCTGTCGCCGTGCTTGACGAACAGCATGGTCACGAAGGCCAGCGCCGTGAACACGGCGGCGTAGGGGAACAGGACGTGCATACCGAATTTATCCATCAGCAGGCCGGACACCATGGGCGTGGCCACCTGGGCCGCCATGGAGGCGGTGTAGTAGAACCCGGTGTATTTGCCCACGTCGCCGCCGGAGGCCAGCTCCACCACCATGGGGAAGGAGTTGACGTTGATGGTGGCCCAGGCGATGCCCGCCAGGGCAAACATGGCGTTCATCAGCATGGTGGGGCTGTCCGCCGTCAGGAAGCCCGCCACGCCGAAGGCCACCGTCAGCATCACCACACCGGCGAGGATGGTCTTCTTCCGTCCGAGCTTCCCGGCGATGAAGCCCACCGGCAGATAGGCGATGATGGCCGCCGCCTGGGCGATGATCAGCGTCAGGTTGTAGTCCTTGTGCAGGATATTGCTGGCGTACACGGAGTATTTGCTGGTCACGGCGTTGTAGCCGAAGAACCACAGCACGATGCTCAACAGGATCAGCAGCAGGCTCTTCACCTCATCGGCGGACAGCTTGCGGCTCTCCGTGGGAGCGGCTGCCTCCTCCGCCTCCTCCAGCCCGGCGGCCACCGCCTGCTGCTGCATCTCGGCGGCCCACTCCGGCTCGCGGACGGTGAGCATGAACACCACCAGCGCCGCCAGCATCAACGCCGCGATCACGCCGAAATAGCCGGTGTAGCTCATCAGGCTGTTCCGCACCGACGACGTGGCGAACACCATGCCCAGCGCCAGCACCAGAATGCCGCCGGCGCTGCCCATCAGATTGATGACGGCGTTGGCCTTGGAGCGCAGCGGCTTCAGCGTCACGTCCGGCATCAGCGCCACCGCCGGGGAGCGGAACGTGGCCATGGAGACGAGAATGATGAGCAGCAGCGCCACGAACAGCACCAGCGTCCCCGGCTGCGTCCGGGCGATGGTGTGGGCGCAGGCCTGCCGCGCCGGCACGACGTAGTTGGTGTAGTCCGGGTTGGTCACGGTCTTGTCACCCTCACTCTCGCTGCGGGTGGAGATCTGACTGCGGATGGCGGTGAACTCCTCTTTTGTGAACCTCTGCCCCAGGATGAACTCCTCACCGCCGGGCGTCAGCAGCGTGGCCTCCTTTTGGGACTGATAGATCTCCTCCAGCGCCGCCGGGTCATCGATGGCGGACACCTTGTCCAGATGCTTCAGCTGGGCGTTGTCCACGAAGGACAGCGCGATCAGCGCCATGGCGGCGATCAGCGTGCCCACCACGATGAACGGCGTCCGCCGCCCCCGGGGATGGGTACACTTGTCGGACAGATGGCCGAACAGCGGCAGCATGAACAGCGCCAGCACATTGTCCAGCGCCATGATCGCGCCGGACCAGGTCTGACTCATGCCGAACTTGTTGGTCAGGATCAGGGGGATGGTGTTGTCATAGGCCTGCCAAAAGGCACAGATCAGGAAAAAGGCAAACCCCACCAGTATGGTGCGCTTGTAACTCAGCTTCATGGCGTTTCCTCCATCTCGCGGTACACCGCGGCAATATCGTCATATATCCACGTGGGCCGGACGCCGAATTTCTCCGTGTCCTCCCGCGTTCCCTCGCCGGACAGCACCAGTATGCTGTCGATGCCGGCGTTGACGGCGCAGGCGATGTCCGTATACACCCGGTCGCCGATAAGCACCGTCTCCTCCCGGCCAAAGCCCGTCCGGCGCATGGCCAGCTCCGCCATGGCGGGCTGGGGCTTGCCGATGAATATGGGCTCTCGCCCGGTGGCGTTGGTCAGCATCTGGCACACGCTGCCGCAGTCCGGCACAGCGCCGTACCACGTGGGGCACACCCAGTCCGGGTTGGTGGCCAGCCACGTCACGCCCCGGTTCAGCAGGATGCAGCTGTCCTCCAGCTTCTGAAACGTCAGCTCCCGGTCAAAGCCGCTGAGCAGGATGTCCACATCCTCCTCCACCCGTGTCGTCACCGGGATGCCCGCACTCTCCAGCTGCTGCCGGAACGACTCCGTTCCCGCCGCGTAGCACTTCTGCCCCGGATACTCCCGCCGCAGCAGGTCGATGGCGGCGTCCACCGAGGTCAGATAGTCCTCCGGCCCGGTGGCGATGCCCAGCCGCTCCAGCTTCTCTATGTACCCCTCCACGCCTCGTGAGGAGTTGTTGGTCAAAAACAGATACCGCCCGCCGCTTTCCCGGACGCGGGCCAAAAACTCCGGCACTTTGTCGAACAGCCGCTCGTCCACGTACAGCGTGCCGTCCATGTCCAGCAGGAACAGCCGCTTCTGCCCCACGGTCATATCTCCGCCTCCTTTTCTTCCGTAAATCTCAGAATACCACACAATTCTCCCCGTGGCAACACAAACCCTTTTACACCACCTGGAAAAGGAAGAATTTCAGATAGTTCGTCTCCTCCACGCCCCACAGGATGGGGTGGTCGGCGCACTGCTGCCGCGCCTCGATCTGCCGCAGCTGCACCCCGGCATCCCGTGCGGCACTGCGGAGCATCTTCACGAACAGCTCCTCCGTGGCGAAGTGGCTGCACGAGCACGTGGCCAGATACCCACCCCGGGGCAGCAGCTTCATGGCTCGGTAGTTGATCTCCTTGTACCCGGTCATGGCGCTGTGCACCGTTTTCCGGCTCTTGGTAAAGGCCGGCGGATCGAGAATGATAAAGTCGTACTTCTTCGGCTGCTTTTCCAGCTGGGGCAGCAGGTCGAACACGTTGGCCGCCACGCAGTCCATCACCCCATCCAGTCCGTTGCGCCGTGCGTTCTCCGCCGCGCACTGCACCGCAAACTCCGACACGTCCACGGCGGTCACGTGCTTCGCCCCGCCCCTGGCGGCGTTCAGGGCGAACGACCCGGTGTGGGTGAAGCAGTCCAGCACCGTCCGGCCCTTGGCCAGCCTGGCCACCGCCAGCCGGTTGTACTTCTGATCCAAAAAGAACCCGGTCTTCTGTCCGTTTTCAAAGTCCACCGTGTACGTGATACCGTTTTCCGTGATGTCCGCCGTGGTGCGCTCCGGCACAGCCTCGCCGGGCAGGGAATACCACCCCTTGCCCTGCTCCATGCCCTCCAGCTCCCGTATGGCCACATCGTTGCGCTCATACACGCCCCGGATGTCCTGCCCATCCTGCCGCAGAATATCCACCAGCAGCGGGAACAGCCGGTGCTTGATGCGCTCCACACCCAAACTCAGCACCTGCGCCACCAGCACATCCCCGAACCGATCCACCGTCAGCCCCGGGAAGAAGTCCGCCTCGCCGAAGATGACGCGGCAGCACCGGCTGTCCGTCTCGCCCATCACCGTCTTGCGGTACTCCCAGGCGTAGCGCAGCCGCCGCGCCCAAAAATCGTCGCTGAAATCATCGTTGGCGTTGCGGCTCACCAGCCGCACCCGTATCTTGCTCCGGCTGTTGTAGAACCCGCAGCCCAGCCAGCTGCCCCTTTGGCTCACCACGTCCGCCAGTCCGCCGTCCTCCGCCGCGCCCTCGATGGACACCACCTCTCCCTCATAGACCCAGGGATGTCCGCCGGTCAGGGCACGCCCCCCCTTGGGCGTTACGGTGATCTTGGCATAGGGTCGGACAGCTTTCATGGCGTATACTTCCTTTCTCGTATTCCCGCCCATCATAGCACATCTTTTCCCGCATTTCCATATAAATGTAGAGAGATCATAAGAAAGGGGAACACACCATGCCGCGGATCTACCTCAGTCCCTCCACCCAGGAGTACAATCCCTATATCACCGGCGCGGGCAGCGAGGAGTATTTCATGAACCTGCTGGCCGATGCCATGGAGCCCTACCTGCTGGCCAATACCATCCGCTTCACCCGCAACACCCCGGACATGACCGCCGCCAGCTCCATCCGCCAGGCCAACAGCGGCAGCTACGACTTCTACCTGGCCCTCCACTCCAATGCCAGCGCCGACGGCAGCCGGGAGGGTACGGTCCGGGGCATCATCGCCTTCTACTACCCCGGCAGCGCCAACGGCAAGCGGGCTGCCGGCATCTTCGTGAGAAACCTGAAGGACATCTATCCGCTGCCCGACAAGGTCTACACCAGCGCCACCACCGCCCTGGGCGAGGTGCGCCAGCCCTATACGCCCTCCGTGCTGCTGGAGCTGGGCTACCACGACAACACCGCCGACGCCCTGTGGGTGGAGAATAATTTGGAGGCCATCGCCGCCAACCTGGTGCTGTCGCTCACGGAGTATTTCGGTCTGCCCTTCGTCGTCCCACTGACGCCCTGGCGGGGTACGGTGCGTACCCAGGGCAGCCCGCTGCACCTCCGGGCCGCCCCGGCACTGAACAGCGCTGTCGTCACGACCATGCCCAGCGGCGCGCCGGTCACGGTCTATGGCCGCTATCAGGACTGGTACACCGTGGGCTACAACGGACTTCTCGGCTACGCCTTCGCCGACTATATCACCTGACGGCGGGATCATCCAGGGGGCGGACAGAGTCGTCCGCCCCTACGCACGCTCTGCCGCTGATCTGCACACCCTTCGTATCCTGTCATTCCGAGGGCGCACCCCAAGGGTACTTGCTTCGCGGCGCGAAGCGCCCGTGGGAATCCGTAACCCCGTCCCCGCGACCCACCAAATTTCCCGTTCCGCAAAAAACCGGGACGAAATTTTCCGTTTGCCCTTGACAGCAGGTGATATTGTGTTTAATATTAGTAAGGATTATCATCGGCAGGCGCATAGTCGCCCGCCGGTTATATCTGACGCAATATTTTGCGCGATCACCCGAGCAACATCACAACATAGGAGGAATGCACCATGACCGCAACAGGTTGGATCGTGGCAGCCGCCGCGTTCCTGGTGGCGGCGGTGGTCTTTTTCCTCCTCGGCATTCGCTACCGCAAGGGCGTAGCGGAAAAAGAAATCTCCAGCGCGGAGGACGAAGCCACGCGCATCATCAACGAGGCCATTAAAAGCTCTGAAAACAAGAAAAGAGAGGCACTTCTTGAAGCAAAAGAAGAGATTTTGAAAAACCGCAGCGAATACGAGAAGGAAGTCAAGGAACGCCGCGCCGAGCAGCAGAAGCAGGAACGCCGTCTGCAGCAGAAGGAAGAAAATCTCGATCACAAGACCGAGATGATCGAAAAGAAGGAAGAGGCCCTGGCCCAAAAGCACGCCGCCATGGACAAGGAGCAGGAGGAGATCAAGCTCATCAAGCGCAGCCAGACGGAAATGCTGGAGCGCATCTCCGGCTTCACGGCGGAGCAGGCCAAGGATTACCTCATCGCCCAGGTGGAGTCCGAGGTGACTCACGAAACGGCGCTGAAGATCAAGGAGATCGAGGCCCGCGCCAAGGACGAGGCCGACCAGCGCGCCCGCGAGATCGTGGCCACCGCCATCCAGCGCTGCGCCGCCGACCACGTGGCGGAGATCACCGTCAGCGTCGTACCCCTGCCCAACGATGAGATGAAGGGCCGCATCATTGGCCGCGAGGGCCGCAACATCCGCACCCTGGAGACCCTTACCGGCGCTGAC
This sequence comes from uncultured Clostridia bacterium, assembly GCA_945878665.1. Taxonomy (GTDB): domain Bacteria; phylum Bacillota; class Clostridia; order Oscillospirales; family Oscillospiraceae; genus Vescimonas. Next base: position 26,491 of record CAMDUN010000019.1, read on the forward strand.
CTCATCATCGACGACACCCCCGAGGCCATCACCGTGTCCTGCTTCGAGCCCGTCCGCCGCGAGATCGCCCGGCTGGCCCTGGAGAAGCTCATCGCCGACGGGCGCATCCACCCCACCCACATCGAGGAGATGGTGGAGAAGGCCCGCCGCGAGGTGGACGGCGTCATCCGTGCCGAGGGCGAGCGCGCCGTGCTGGAGACCGGCGTCCGCGGCCTGCACCCGGAGCTGCAAAAGCTGCTGGGCAAGCTGCATTACCGCACCAGCTATGGGCAGAACGTGCTGCAGCACTCCATCGAGGTCAGCCACATCGCCGGCATGATGGCCGCCGAGCTGGGCGCGGACGTGAACGCCGCCAAGCGCGCCGGTCTGCTCCATGACATCGGCAAGGCCCTGGATCACGAGTTCGAGGGCACGCACGTGGCGCTGGGCGTGGAATACGCCCGCAAGTACCGCGAAAAAGAGGACATCATCCACGCCATCCAGGCCCACCACGGCGATGTGGAATGCAAGACGCTGGTGGCCTGCCTGGTGCAGGCGGCGGACGCTATTTCCGCGGCCAGGCCCGGCGCACGGCGTGAAAACTTGGAAAATTACATCAAGCGTTTGCAAAAGCTGGAGGAGATCACCGGCACGTACCCCGGCGTGGAAAAGAGCTACGCCATCCAGGCCGGACGCGAGGTTCGCGTTATGGTCAAGCCCGAGCAGGTCAGCGAGGACGAGATGGTCATCCTGGCCCGTGAGTTGGCCAAGCGCATCGAGAGCGAACTGGAGTATCCCGGTCAGATCAAGGTTCACGTCCTGCGGGAGACGAAGGTCGTGGAGTACGCCAAGTAAAAATTCCCTGTCCAAAGATCCCGGTGTGCGTTGCACACCGGGATTCGTTCTGCTATAATGTCCCAAAGAAGGCAGGAAACATGACCGACCCCCTGTGGAGGACTGACTATGAGACGTATTTTGGCAGGTATACTGCTTTTAGCGCTGCTGCTGACGCTGGCGGCCTGCGCCCCGGCGCGGGAGGAAGACCCCGCGCCCCCGGACGAGCCGCCCCAGGAGGAGCAGCACCTCACCGCTGATGTGCCGGAGGAGAAGGTGTGGCAGCGGGATCACGGTGCGGTGTGGGGCAGTGAGCCCGCCCCGGTCAGCGCCGATTTCGAGCGTATCAGCGGCGCGGCGGACAACGGCATGACGGTGGGGCAGGAGCTGCTGCTATTGGATTTTTCTGATTGCTACTATCAGTCCATCTCCGCGCTGGAGGTCATCGACCCCACCGCTCTGTTCACCACTGTGGACGAGGCGGTGTACCACAAAACCGTGTGGCACGGCCTGTGCGTCATCCGCCGCCTGTCGCCCATCGACCTGACCATGACCTCTTACAGCTACTCTCTGCGCTGCGTGTCCCTCTCCCCGTCCGACGAGACGGAGGGCGATGTGGACGTGGTGCTGCGGGAGAGCAACGCGGTCTATTTCGCCGGGCTGAACGGCATCCCCTCGGAGCAGTTCGGCATCAAGCATACGTTCACGCTCCGCAGCTTCGGCGGCGACCGCTGGCGCATCGTGTCCCACGTGTCCGATGACAACCCGTATTACAGCGCGGATTACGACCCCGTCACGCGGCAGGATAAGAATTTTCCCGCCATCACCGACTACATAGAGGCCCGCCGCGCCCTGCCCCGGGAGGGGCTGATGGTCGATGCTTCCGCCGACCATCCCTACGACCGGCAGGCCGCCCGGGAGTATATGCTGGCCTATGTGGGGCGCCGCAATCCCGGCTTTATGGCCTATGATGACTACGGCGGCAACTGCATGAACTTCGGCTCTCAGGTGCTGCTGGTCGGCGGCATCCCCATGGACACCGATGGCGGCTACGAAACGGGCTGGTACTGGTTCGGCCAGCACAGCGCCACCCTGCCCTGGGTCAACGTGGGCTGGTTCTTGGAGTACGCCGCGGCGGAGCGGGAGCACGGTCTGGCGGCGGTGGTCAACGCGCCTTATTTCAGCGGCGAGACCGGCGACATCATCACCATGGGCGTGGATGAGCCGGCCAACCATACGACGGTCATTTTGGATGTGATCCGGGACGAAAACGGTCTGCCCATCGACTATCTGCTGTGCTCCAACACGGCGGATCTGCGGAATTTCCCCGCGTCGGCGTACTATTATACCAACCGCCAGCTGACAAAAATTATTGGTTGGAACGAGTGAAAAAGTTGCATAAATGAGCTGAAAATGCAAAGGAGGCGCGTTTTACGGAGTTCAAAGTATTGGCGCTGGGCGATGTGGCCAGCGAGACAGGCTTGACACTGTTAGAGAAGAAGCTCCGGGTTTTTAAGCGGGAGCAGGGCATTGATTTTACCGTGGTCAACGGGGAGAACATCTCCGGCAGCGGCCTGACCCGCGACCAGGCGGAGGCATTGTTCGCCGCCGGGGCGGATGTCATCACGTTGGGCAACCACACATTCGGCAAGCCGCAGATCGCTTCCTATCTGGATGATGAACAGTATATCCTGCGGCCCGCCAACTTCACGGGCCGCGCCCCGGGACACGGGTATCTGCGGGTGGACTTAGGGTCGGTTTCCGTTGCGATTTTTCCCCTGATTGGCCGATGCGACCTGGATTTTAACGCGGAAAATCCGTTTTTTACGGCGGACAAGCTGCTGAAAACGGAGGATAAGCCCACGTTTACGCTGGTGGAGATCCACGCCCAGGCCACCAGCGAAAAGCTGGCGCTGGCCTACTATCTGGATGGCCGGGTGTCCGCCCTGTGGGGCACGCACACCCATGTGCCCACCGCCGATATGCGAGTGTTTCCAAGGGGTACGGGCTATGTGACAGACCTTGGTATGACCGGGCCGGAGCAGTCTGTGCTGGGGGTCGAGCCGGCGCAGTCCGTGGAGTTTTTCCTGGGCGGACTGCCGGGCCGCTACCGGGCGGCGGAAGGGCCGTGTACCGCCCAGGGGTGCGTGTTTACCCTGAACAGCGACACGGGGTTGTGCGAAAAAGTAGATAGAATAGAGATTAAATAACTATAAATCAAGAAAAAGTGGACTGGAAAAATCTTTAATAAACTTGAATACAGGAGTGAAAAAAATACCTATGTCAGTGGAAAAAGTGAGAGAATACTTGAAACCCTACGGCGTGGCCGACCGTATGCGGGAGTTTGAGGTGTCCAGCGCCACGGTGGAGCTGGCAGCACTGGCCGTGGGCGTGGAGGGTGCGCGGATCGCCAAGACGCTGAGCTTCAAGGTGGGGGACGACCCCATCCTCATCGTGGCGGCGGGGGACGCCAAGGTGGACAACAGCAAGTATAAGCACTTCTTCGGTGCGAAGGCCAAGATGCTCACCGCCGAGGAGGCGGTGGAGCGCATCGGTCACGCCGTGGGCGGCGTGTGCCCCTTTGCGCTGCCGGAGGATGTGAAAACGTATCTCGATGTGTCGCTGAAGCGGTTCGGCACGGTGTTCCCCGCCGTGGGCAGCGCCGCCAGCGCCATTGAGCTGACCTGTGACGAGCTGGAGCGCTGCTGCGGCCAAAACTTCGTGCAGTGGGTGGACGTGTGCAAGGGCTGGCAGCCGGAGGAGGCTTGACGTGGTGCGGGTACTGCACGCGGCGGACTTCCATCTGGACAGCGCCTTCGGCGCACTGACGGCAGAGCAGGCGCGGCAGCGCCGGGCCGAGAGCCGCCGAAGCCCGGAGCGGCTGGTGGAGTGGGCCAACGACCACGGGGTGCAGCTGATGCTGCTGGCGGGCGACCTGTTCGACGGCGGCGAGCTGCGGGGCGACACCGCGCCGCTGCTGGCCCGGGCGCTGGGCGCGTTCCGGGGCAGGGTGGTCATCGCCCCCGGCAACCACGACCCCTACACGCCGGACGGGCCGTATGCCCGGACGCTGTGGCCCGACAATGTGCACATCTTTACAGAGGATCGGATGCAGGCCGTAACGTTCCCGGAGCTGGGCTGCACCGTATACGGCGCGGCCTTTACAGCCCCGGAGCTGCCGGAGGATCACGTGCTGGCGGGGTTCACCGCCCCGGAGGACGGGCTGATCCACATCGGGCTGCTCCACGGGGACGTCACCGGCGGCGACAGCCGCTACCGCCCCCTGACCACGGCGTCTATTGCCGCCAGCGGGCTGGACTATCTGGCGCTGGGCCACGTACACGGCTGCACCGGCGCGGTGCGGGCGGGACGGGTGACATACGGCTACTGCGGCTGCCCGGAGGGCCGGGGCTTTGACGAGCTGGGCGACCGGGGCTTTCTGTACGGCGACATCGGGCCGGGGACGGCGGAGCTGCGGTTCGTGGCCTTCGCCCGGCGGCGCTACCGCGTGTGGGAGGCGGACGTGACCGACGGCGAAGCGCTGGCCGCCGTGGAGCGTATGCTGCCCCAGGACACGGCGGAGGATATATGCCGGCTGCGGCTGGTGGGTGCGCCGGAAGAGCCGGTGTCCCTGCCGCTGCTGGAGCGGGCGCTGGCGGGGCGATTTTTCGCCTTGCAGCTCCGGGACGACACCACCGTGCGGCGGGAGGTGTGGGACAGGTGCGGCGAGGACACGCTGCGGGGGCTCTTTTTGCAGGAGCTGCGGCGGGAGTATGATGGGGCGGACGAGGAGACACGCCGCCGCATCGAGCTGGCCGCACGGTTCGGCGTGGCCGCTATGGACAACAGGGAGGTATGAGCGTGAAGCGTATTCTGATGATCGGCACTGGCGGCACGATCGCCAGCGAGATGACACCCTCCGGGCTGACGCCGGAGCTGAACAGCGACCAGCTTTTGTCCTTCGTGCCCCGCATCGGGGAGCTGTGCCGCGTGGACTGCATTCAGCTATACAGCCTGGACAGCACCAACATCCGCCCGGCCCACTGGCTGGGCGTGGCGCGAACCATACAGGAGCGGTATGACGACTATGACGGGTTCGTCATCTCCCACGGCACGGACACCATGGCCTATACCGCCGCGGCGCTGAGTTATCTCGTGCAGGGCAGTCCCAAGCCCATTATCCTCACCGGGGCGCAGAAGCCGATATGGTTTGACGGCACGGACTCCAAGCGCAATCTGACGGATGCGTTTTTGTACGCCTGCCGGGGCTGCGGCGGCGTGCAGATCGTGTTCAACGGCAAGGTGATTTTGGGCACGCGGGCGCGAAAGACCTGCTCCAAGAGTTTTCAGGCGTTTTCCAGCGTGAATTACCCCGATCTGGCGGTGGTGCAGGACGAGCATCTGCTGCAATATATGCGGTGCGCCTGCTATCCCAAGCCGGTGTTTTACGACACGCTGGACGCGAATGTGGGGCTGCTGAAGCTGATACCGGGCACGCCGGCGGCGGTGCTGGGGTTCATGCTGGAGCGGTATGACGGGCTGGTCATCGAGTCCTTCGGCGTGGGCGGACTGCCGGAATACGAGGGGGACGACAGCTATTTCGACATCATTAGCCGGGGCGTGGAGCGGGGCAAGATCGTGGTGATGACCACCCAGGTGCCCAACGAGGGCAGCGACCTGACGGTGTATCACGTGGGCGGACGGCTGAAGAGCACGCTGCGGCTGCTGGAGGCCTACGACATGACCACGGAGGCGGCGGTGGCCAAGCTGATGTGGATACTGGGGCGTACCCGGGAGTTCGACGAGGCGGAGAAGCTATTTTACCGGCCCGTGGCGCGGGATATATTATATGAGAACTGAGGACAGGACCTCCGGCGTGGCCGGAGGTCCTGGTGGGTTTGGGGGAGGCAGACGGAATGTAGGGGCGGACGGGTCTGCTCCGCCCGGAATATTTCTCTTTTTTTGCCTCCGGCGGGTTACTTTTGTCAGTAGCGACAAAAGTAACCAAAAGCGCCATTCAAGGGGGAAGGAAGTTTCGATCTTCCTTCCCCCTTGAAAATCCCCCATCCTTGAGCGACCAAAGAGGGAGGGCTGCGGCCCTCCCTCTTTGGAAACACCCTCCGGGGGTTAGCGATTATCAAATCGCGCCTTTGCCGCGAAGCGGCAAAGGTAGGTGGCGGCCTTT
>CAMDUN010000020.1:0-32070 GCA_945878665.1 uncultured Clostridia bacterium
GTTCTACCCCGCCCGCCGTTTCACGCACCGCACCCCTTGCCTCTCCCTTTGGGAGAGGTGGCCGAGCGCAGCGAGGACGGAGAGGGTAAACAATGACCATACCGGCCCTCTCAGTCACCTGCGGTGACAGCTCTCCCAAAGGGAGAGCCAAGGGTCTGTGCCCCGTTATATAGGCGCATACCGCGGCGGCGTGAGGCCGTCCGTCCCTACAACACAACCGTCTACCGTACCTGCGCCTTATCCTTGCCCTGTCATTCCGAGCCGGTGACCGACGTCACTGGCGTGGGAATCCGTCCCCCGCGCCCGCAGGCGCGGAACTCCCCTTGCCTCCCTCTGTGCCGGAGAGATTGTCTAAAGGGACATTCCGCGCCCCAGCGCGGGTCACTTTTGGCCGCAGCCCCAAAAGTGACCAAAAGGTCTGCTTGAAACCAAAGGTTTCAAGACTTCCTGCGCGCTATGTCCTGTTGTTATTGGTAGTTTTTACCGCACGGTCACGGGAATTTAATTTTATCGTGCGGTCAAAAGGATCGTCTCTGCGTCTACGCCGCTGCCGCTGATCTCAGCCACGGTAGAACCTGTTGCGCCTACATTTCAGAGCAAAAGCGGCAGCGCTCCGAGAAGCAGAGACAATGCAATATTTAGGTGAAATTTGCGCGGCACAATGTTCGCGTGGCTTATTTTTGCAGGATAAAAACCACGTGAAGCCGCGTAAGGAAATCCAAAAACGTAGTTTTTGGCGGCGTTTCTTTTCCTCTTTTCTTTCGCTGCTGAAAGAAAAGAGGCCGCCGGAGGCAAATAAAGAAAGTAACCCGTCGGAGACACCCCGCGCCGGGGCGCGGAACACCCCTTTCTTTCGGGAAAGAAAGTACCTCGCCGAAGGCAAAAGAAGGGAAAATCTCTCGCTGGGAGAAAGATAAAATCACAGCTTCCCAAACGCCGTGGGCATAGGATACTCCCCCCGCTCCGCCGGGTCGCACCACGCCCACCCTGCCGGGCCGTCACCGCTGACCGCCAGCCGGTACACCGTCATTTCCCACACGATGTGGGTAAACACGTGCTTCGCCTGAAACCGCTTCCGCCACTCCAGCGGCACGAGCCCCCACTCCGCCAGCTGCCGGGCCGCCTCCTTCTCTGTCAGCGCCCCTTCATCGTTGGGATACTCCCACAGCCCCGCCAGCAGCCCGCTTTCGGGCCGCCGCCGCAGCGCCGTCCGGCCCTCCCGCTCCAGCAGGAACACCGTCCGCGCCTCCCGCCGCTTCCCGGCCTTCTTCACCCGCACGGGCAGCGATGCTTGCCGCCCCTCCCGGCAGGCCGTACACAGCGTCGCCAGCGGGCAGCCCTCACACAGCGGCACGCCGGGCAGACACACCGCCGCTCCTAGATCCATCAAAGCCTGGTTAAAGTCTCCGGGCCGATCCGCCGGCACGACCTCCGCCATCCACTCCCGGACGATTTTCCGCGTCTCCCCGTCCAGCACGTTGCCCTCGTACCCGGTGAGCCGCGCCGCGATACGCAGCACGTTGCCGTCCACCGCCGGGACGGCCTGTCCATAAGCTATGGACAATATCGCCCCCGCCGTATAGTCGCCGATGCCCGGCAGCGCCCGCAATTCTTCGTAGGTGCAGGGCAGCGCCCCGCCGTATTGCTCCGCCAGCACCACCGCCGCCCGCTGCAAATTCCGGGCGCGGCTGTAATAGCCCAGCCCCTGCCACAGCGCCATCAGCCGCTGCTCCGGCAGCGCGGCCAGTGCTGCCGCGTCCGGCGCGGCCTCCATAAACCGCTGAAAATAGGGCAGCGCCGCCTGCACCCTCGTCTGCTGTAACATGATCTCCGACACCCAGGTGCGGTAGGGCGACACCTCCTCCCGCCAGGGCAGCGCCCGGCGGTTCGCGTCATACCACGCCAGCAGCGGGGACGTTATTTGGTTCAGCCGCTCCGTCTCCCGCACCATAGTCATAGCTCCTCCTTATGCTCACGATTTCGTAGGGGCAAAGCCCCAAAGCCTCCCTTGTGTAAAGGGAGGTGTCACGGCCAAAGGCCGTGACGGAAGGATTGTTTGCACAGGCTTCTTGCCCTGTCATTCCGAGCCAGTGCTCACACTGGCGTGGGAATCCGCATCCCCCGTCTTTGCCTCCGGCGGCCTCTTTTCTTTCAACAGCGAAAGAAAAGAGGAAAAGAAACGCCGCCAAAAACTACGTTTTTGGATTTCCTTACGCGCCTTCGCCCGCCGCTTATCCTCTTAAAACGAACCACGCGAACGCCGTGCCGTGCAAATTTCCCCTAAATATCGCATCGCCTCTGCTTCTCTTTCCGCTGCCGCTTTCGCCCTGAAATGCAGAAGCACAAGGTTCTACCGTGGCTAAGATCAGCGGCAGCGGCGCAGACGCAAAGACGATCCTTTTGTCCGCACGACAAAGTCAAATTCCCGTGACCGTGCGGTAAAAACTACCAATAACAACAGAGCATAGCGCGCAGGAAGTCTTGAAACCTTTGGTTTCAAGCAGCCCTTTTGGTCACTTTTGGGGCTGTGGCCAAAAGTGACCCGCGCCGGGGCGCGGAACACCCCTTTCTTTCGGGAAAGAAAGTAACCCGCCGAAGGCATAAGAAGAAAGTTCCCCGCGCCCGCAGGCGCGGAACTCCCCCTACCGATTGAACCTCCTCGCGAACCCGCACCGGCGGCACAGCGCCTCGCTGGGCCTGCGCCGGTCGAAGCCCTGCCGGATGGCCCGCGCCCGCGGGCTGTCCCATATCTCGTCCAGCCCCTGCACCAGCAGGTTTCCCAGCGCCAGCCGCCCCTCGCCGTCCAAACAGCAGGGCACGACCGTGCCGTCACACAGCACGGCGATCTGCTGGCGCAGCCCGTAGCAGAACTGGGCCTCCGGCCCGCCGCCGTCCTGCCCCGGCCAGTCGAATTTCTCCCCCGGCTCTAAAAACACCCGCTCCGCCAGGCGGCGGTTGCCCTTTCGGTCTGCGGGCAGTGTCTCCGCCCGCACCCCCGCCAGCCGGGACAGCGCGTCCAGCACCCGCCCGTTCAGCCGGTCCGCGCCGCGCTCGTTCCACAGCCGCAGCGCGCAGATGACCCCCTCCGCTGCCAGCGCCCGGCAGCTCTCCCAGCAGCCGGTGACGTACTCCTCCAGCCCGCCGTCGCCGCCGTTTCCCTCGAAGGAGTGGAGCGACACGCTGACCTTGTGCAGACAGCGCCGCCCCCGCAGCACCGCCAGCCGCGACGGCAGCAGCACCCCGTTGGTGGTGACGCACACCCGGAAGCCCAGCCTGTCGCACTCGTCCAGTATCTCCCCCAGCGCCGGGTGCAGCAGCGGCTCACCCATCACGTGCAGGTACAGGTAGTCCGTCCACAGGCGCAGCTTCTCCGCCAGCACACGAAATTCCGCCGGGTCGATGAATTTCTTCTCTCGCTTCGTTCCGGGGCAGAAGGAGCAGCGCAGATTGCACACGTTGGTGATCTCCACATAGGCCCGCTGAAGCATCCCGCCGCCCTCCTTTCGCGTTCTTTCTGTATGCTTTACAAAAAACCGCCGTTCCCGTTCAAGAACATACAAGATTTATTAAAGGTATTCTACCATAAAATCCGCCCTTTGAAAAGCAAAAGAACACGCCTCCCGGCGTGTTCTTTTTGCTTGCCCCTTCGCGCAGAACGTGTTATGATGGCATCACCACAAAAGCAGGAGAGAAAGAGGGAAAAACCATGAAAAAGCGAAGTGCCGCCCTGGTGCTGGGCCTTCTGCTGCTTCTGACGGCGGCGGGCTGCACCGCGCCAAATGCGACGGAGAGCTCGGAAGACCTTGTATCTACGGTGGAAACGGTGACCTCCAACGGCGTGGAGTGTTACCGCACAGACGGCGTGTGCTACCCGGCGGTGTTCGGTGAACCGCAGCTGACCTCGGCAGAGCTGACCGCCCTTCTGGACGACGGCGACACCTTGGAGATGGCCATGACAGTGAACACCGTGCCGGACGCGCTGCGCCTGCTGCGCCTGCGGCAGCAAACCGGCGAGGACATCGACAATCAGGGCGCGAAGGACACCCTTCTCCACGGCGGCACACAGCCGTATGGCTATGTGCGGGCCATGCTGTATCTGCTGGCGGGGGACTATGAGGAAAGCGGGCGCATCGATCTGAACGCCCCCGGCAATTACTACGGCCTCTGCGCCGTAAAGCAGGATGGGCTGTACTATGCGTTTGATCCGTTTGAGATCCGCGGCGACCGCTGGATCGCTTTTTCCGACATGAGCTTCGCGGACGCGGATGTGCAGAAGCTGGCGGACACGCTGCGGGAAAAGTGCGATTACAGCCCCTTTACAGAGGGGGTATACGAAGTAAATACCTTCACGCTGCCGGATAAGGAGACCTGGGCGCTGGAAAAGGCCTTCAAGCAGCGGGAGTACACCGACGAGGAGATACAGCAGCTGGCCAGCGCCGGACTGACGCTGGAGGAGGCCGCCGACAAACTGCATTATATTGAGGACGCCGCCCTGTTTCTGCGGGCCAGCGGCTACCGCGTAGACAATGACGACGCATACTTTTTGCAGGGCCGCTACGTCAATTTCAGTCTCAACCCGGGCTGCTATATCGGCGGCTACGACTGGGGATGGGGCTTGCCGGCGGACTATACCTACGCATACATGGCGGGAACGTGCAACGGGACGTCCAACCTGATGAACCGCCTTTTGGCGGGAGATTATGAGGAACAGGGCTACGTGCAGTATATGGGCGGTCACATTTTCAACTACGTCAAGCAGGACGGATATTACTACTTCTGCGACTTTGCCAACTGCGAGATCATCTGCGGCAACGGCCTGGACTATCTGATGTACGTCTGTCAAGACCCGTTGGAATTTACGGAATACTACTGCACCAACGTGTTTCCGGGCTGGGACAATCCGGAAAGCGATGAGTATCTGGTGCTGATGTACCTCTATCCCCGGGACGGCAAGGATTCGCTTCCCCGAGGCCGCAGCGGTGCATACGATCTGACCGGCGGGCGGGCCCGCGATCTTATCAGCTCCGAGGTGGAGGATACGGTGGTCATTCTCTACGAGCGGGACTGGTATCACCATAGCTTCATGGATGTAGACCCCGACGCGATCCCCGAAGTATGCCGCGACCTGATCGACGGCGTGATGCATACGGTAAACTGGCGCACCGGGGAAGTATTAGACGGCTGACGCAAGCAAAAAAAGAACACGCCTCCCGGCGTGTTCTTTTTTGCTCTTTTGCGTTGGGGTTTACCGGGCCTCGCCCCGGTCAAAGGCCACCACCACGCGGCGGTTGGGCTCTGTGCCCACGGAGTAGGTGGTCACGCCCTTCACGTCCTGCAGCGTGGCGTGGATCACGTGGCGCTCGTAGGCGTTCATGGGCTCAAGAGTGACGCTGCGGCGGTACTTCTGCACCTTGCCGGCCACCTTGCGGGCCAAACTCTCCAGACTCTGCTCCCGCTTGGCGCGGTAGTTCTCCGCGTCCATCTGCACGCGGATGCGCTTGTCCGCGCCGGTGTTGATGGCGTAGTTGGTCAGCTGCTGGATGGCGTCCAGCGTCTCGCCGCGATGGCCGATGAGCTGACCCAGCTTCTCGCCTACCAGCAGCACCTTATAGCGGCCCTTCTCCACCTCGTAGACCTTCACCTGGGCGGCGCTGTCCATGTGCTCCAGCAGGCCGGACACGAAGGCGATGATGCGCTTGGCGTTGTCGTCATCGCACTCCGGCAGGTCCACCTGGGGCGCGGCGGGGACGGCGGCCTCCGGGCGCTTCTCCGGCTGGGGACGCTCCTGGCGGGGCTTCTCCTGACGGGGCTGCCTGGGCTGGGCGGGCTTGGGCTGAACGATCTTCTCCGCGGGCTTTTCCGCGGGCTTCTCAGGGATGATGCGGGGGGCGGCCACGGGTTCTTCCGCCACGGGGGCGTCCTCCGGGCCATAGGTGATGCGAATACGGGCGGGGGTCGCGCCGATGCCTAAAAAGCCGCTCTTGGCGCGTTCGAGGATGGACACGGACACGTCGTCACGGTCCATGCCAAGCTGCTCCAGACCCTTGCGGAGCGCCTCGTCCTCGGTCTTGCCCGTTACGTCGATGTAACTCATAGACAAAGCTCCTTATTCGTCGTTATCGTTGTAGTGGCCCTCCTGATACGCCCGTCCGCGGGCATAGGGCCTGCCGCCCACGCGGCCTGCCTCCGTGGTGGAGGCGCTGCGCTGCTCGGCGGATTTTTTCTTCTTGGGCTGGGGCTGGGGCTTCTTTTCGCCCTTGGCGTTGGCCAGCTGGTTGTTGTAGTTCTCGCGGGCGGCCTGCATCTTGGCGTAGCGGGCCTCGCGCTTCTGACGCTCCTTGTCCGTCTCCTCCCGATCCAGCAGCTTGTTGAAGTGCTTGTTCAGGAACAGCTCCTGCAGGCAGGAGAACGCGGCGTTGGCGATCCAGTAGACGCACAGAGCGGCGGGGAGGATGTAGCCCATCCACACCGTCATCAGGGGCATCATGTAGATCATGGCCTTGGACGCGCCGTTGGCGTTGGCGCTGCCGTTGGACTTCATGGAGATCTTGGTCATGAGGAACTGCAAAGCGGCGGAGATCAGCGGCAGGATCAGGATGCCAATGACGGGCCAGCCGCCGGAGGGGAACTGGCTGAACAGGGTGCTGCCCACCTGGGACAGGTCCATGCCCAGGAAGTTGTAGTCCAGGTCGATGAGGCCGTCGAACTTGCCGGCGAACTCGCCCCAGTTCTCATGGATGAACTTGGCCAGGTAGATCTGCTCGTAGGCAGCGGCCTGACCGCTTGCGCCGGAGGTATATCCCAGGGACACGGCCAGCTGGGTGATGCTCTCGATGACCTCGTTGGACAGGGACATGAAGTAGCGCAGGGGGGTACGGATGATATAGTACAGCGCGATGAGGATGGGGAAGGGCAGGAAAGACCACAGACAGCCGGACATGGGGTTGACACCCTCGCGGGCGTAGAGGTCGGCGATCTCCTGCTGCTGACGCTGCTGGTTGTTGGGGTACTTCTTCTTGATCTCCTCCACCTTGCCGTTCATGCGGCCCATGCGGAGCATACTTTTCTTGCTCTTGAGCTGGAAGGGAAGGATCACCAGCTTCACCATCAGGGTGAAGAGGATCAGCGCCACGCCGTAAGACCCGGTCCAGGTATAGAACAGACGGGTCAGCCAGGCAAAGGGGACGCAGATGTAGTAGCCGAGTTGTGCGAACATAGGCTTGTTTCCTCCGTTAGAATTTGGAAAACGAGGTTTCAGGGGACGGGATCATACCAGCCGCCCTTGTGCTTATGGAAGGGATGACACCGCAGCAGACGCTTCAGCGCCAGCCAGCTGCCCTTCACCGCGCCGTACTTCTCCAGCGCCTGAATGGCATACTGGGAGCAGGTGGGGATATAGCGGCAGCAGCCGGGGAACAGGGGAGAGATGGCGCGCCGGTAAAAGCGTACCAGAGCGATGAGCAGCTTTTTCATTGGCCGCGCACCAGGCCCAGCTGGTCAAGGCAGGAAAGATACTGCTTTTCCAGCTTGCCGTAGGGCAGCTCGGCGGCCCGGACACGGGCCACCATCAGAATGTCCATGCCGGGCTTCATGTCCGCCAGATGATGGCGGTACAGCTCGCGAAACCGGCGGCGGACACGGTTGCGTACCACGGCCTTGCCCACCTTGGTGGACACGGTGAGGCCCAGGCGGCTCTTGCCATGCCTGTTGGGCAGGCAATAGACCACCACGCCGCCGGAGACGGCGGAGCGCCCCTTGCGGTAGATGCGGCGGAAGTCGCCGTTGGTCTTTACCGTGACGTTTGGGTTCATACTCTCCCTCTTTCGCTTTCTGCCACACAGAGAAACACCAATAGGGACGGGGTGTGTTACCTCCGTCCCTCAGGGCTTATCTGTATGTGCGATGCACTTCCGTGACCTCAATGGGTCAGGCGAGCGCGGCCCTTGGCACGACGACGGGCCAGCACCTTGCGGCCATTGCGGGTCGCCATTCTCTTGCGGAAGCCGTGCTCCTTGGAGCGCTGGCGCTTCTTGGGCTGATAGGTACGGAACATTGCATGACACCTCCATTTTTAAGATTATCCGGCGGAGACTTGCGTCGCCGCTCTTACTCGACGGCGGAAAAAAATTTTTCTCCGCCGCAGTAAACGTTGCACGCGGCTGTGCAAACAGCGCAAAGTTCATTATACAGACAGCGGGGAACTATGTCAACTAAAAATTTGCCCGGAATAGGCCGTTTTTACGGGAAAAGCGGAGGACAAAAAAGGAAGTTATATTAGAATAAGTATAGACTTCCGGCGTGTTTTCTGTTATAATGTAGCGGGATATTTTTGGTGGGCGCGCCCCGCCCAATACAGAGCCGGAAAAATACCGGCGAAAGGGGAGCTTTGATTTGAAATCACTGAAGGATGTTTGGGACAGCGTACTGAAACGACTGGGCGGCGAGCTGTCCGACGTGACCATTCGCACCTGGTTCGACGAGGTGGACGTGGTGACGCTGGAGGACTCCGCCTTTGTGCTGCATTGCAGCAACACATTTAAGAAAAGCACCATCGAGGCCCGTTTTCTGCCCCACATCAAGGCGGCGCTGCGGGATCTGTTCTCCACCGACCTGGAGGTGAAGATCCTGGACGATGAGCAGCTGTCGGCCTATCACGGCGTTGCGCCCGACCGGCCCGGCGACCTGTCGGAGTCGGAGGCGTTCACGTTCGAAACGTATGTGGTCGGGCCGCAGAACAAGCTGGCCTTCGCCGCCTCCAAGGCGGTGACGGAGAAGCCCGGCGAGAACTACAACCCGCTGTTTATCTACGGCGACAGCGGACTGGGCAAGACCCACCTGCTGTACGCCATCGCCAACGCCCTGCGGAAAAAGCGGCCCGCGGCGAAGATCGTATACATCAAGGGCGACGACTTTACCAACGAGCTGGTGGCCTCCATCCGGGAGAACCGCAACGCGGAGTTCCGGGAGAAGTACCGGCAGACGGATATTCTGCTGATGGACGATATTCAGTTCATCGCCGGAAAGATACAGACGCAGGAGGAGTTCTTCCATACGTTCAACACGCTGTATGAGTCCGGCAAGCAGATCGTGCTGACCTCCGACCGTCCGCCAAAGGAGATCACCCAGCTGGAGGACCGGCTGCGGACGCGGTTCGAGTGGGGTCTGATGGTAGACGTGGCGCCGCCGGACTTTGAGACGCGGTTCGCCATCGTACAAAACAAGGCGGCGCTGCTGGGCGTGAAGCTGCCCAACGAGGTGACGGACTACATCGCCGAGAACATCACCTCCAACGTGCGGCAGATCGAGGGCACGCTGAATAAGATATTGGCCTACCGCGACCTGCTGGACGACCAGGTGAACGAGGAGACCGTCAGCCGGGCCATCCGGGATATGCTGAAAAAGAGCAACGACTTCGCCCCCACGCCCAAGACCATCATCAGCTACATTTGCAGCTACTGCGGCGTGGACGAGGCCACGCTGCGGGGTCAGAGCCGGGGCAGAGAGGTGGTGGCGGCCCGCCAGATCGCTATCTATCTCATCCGGCGCATGAGCGGCATGAGCCTGAACGACATCGGCAAGGAGTTCGGCGACCGGGATCACTCCACCATCCTGCACTCCCTGGAAAAGGTGGAGAAGCAGATGCGCTCCGACCCGGCCTTCGCCGAAAAGGTGAAGGAGATCACCACCAATATCAATAGTAAAAAATAGACGATTTTCCACATTTTTCTGTGTAATCCACGTGGGAAAAGGGTGGAAAACGGAAACCGCCCCGGAGGCTGTTGAAAGAGGGTTCTTTTTTCCAGGGTAGGCGGTGGAAAAGAAATGCAGTGGTGGCGCGGCGTGAGGGGGAATTTCCACGTTTGGAAGGCCCTACTCCTAACGCTACTGATAAATGATAAAATTATGATCTGATTTGAGAAAATAGACCTGCCATTTTCGAGAAAGAAAGGAACGTGACAGATATGGTGAAGTTTTCCTGCGAGAAGGCGCTGTTGCAGCAGGCGGTCAGCACCGTCTCCCGGGCGGTGGCCGCGAAAAGCTCCATCCCCGCGCTGGAGGGTATTTTGCTGGAGTGCGAGGACGTGCTGCGGCTGTCCGGCTACAATATGCAGACCGGCATCCGCACCACCCTGGACGCGGACATCGGCGAGACGGGCCGCATTGTGCTGAACGCACGGCTGTTCGGAGAGATGATCCGCCGCCTGCCCGACGATGTGGTGGTGTTTGACGCGGACGAGAAGTACAACGTGCGCCTGACCTGCGGCGACGCCAGCTTTGAGCTGCCCGGCCTCAGCGCCGACGATTACCCCGACCTGCCGGAGGTGGACGACCAGTACTCCGTCACGCTGGAGCAGCGGACGCTGAAGGCCATGATCCAGCAGACCAGCTTTGCCGTGTCCGTCAACGAGACGCGGCCCATCCACACCGGCGCGCTGTTCGAGATCAGCGACGCGGGGCTGACGGTGGTGGCGGTGGACGGCTTCCGCTTGGCGCTGCGGCGCGAGCCGCTGGAGCATATCGACGGCGGCGCGTTCCGCTTTGTCGCCCCCGGCGCGGCGCTGAACGAGGTGGAGAAGATCTGCGCCGACACGGATGAGATGATCCACGTGATCCAGGGCAAGCGGCATCTGATGTTCGAGGCCGGGACGACCCAACTCATCTGCCGGAGGCTGGAGGGCGAGTTTTTGGACTACAGGAACGCCATCCCCATGAACCACCCCATCGCCATCGAGGTGGACAACAAGGTGATGCTGGAGAGTCTTGACCGCGTGTCCGTGGTCATCAGCGAGAAGCTGAAAAGCCCGGTGCGCTGCGTGTTCGGCGAGGATCGGGTGTTTATGTCCGCCCGTACCGGCAACGGCGAGGCAAAGGACATCTGCCCCGTCCGGGGAGATGGACAGAATTTGGAGATCGGCTTTAACAACCGCTATCTGATGGACGCGCTGCGGTATGCCCCGGCGGAGGCCGTGACCATGCACCTGAACACGGGCATCTCGCCCTGCGTCATCACGCCGACAGACGGCAGCGACAGCTTTTTGTATATGGTGCTGCCGGTGCGGCTGAAGGCGCAGTGATGAAAGGATAGGCTATGAACACCATTGAGATCACAACGGAATACATCAAATTGCAAGATCTTTTGAAGCTGGCGGGGCTGACGTACACCGGCGGCGAGGCCAAGGTCATGGTGCAGGAGGGCCTGGTCAAGGTCAACGGTGAGGTGTGCACCATGCGAGGCAAGAAGATACGCCCCGGTGACAGAGTGGAGTTTGAGGGCAAGACGCTGGAAGTCCGCTATGGAAATACGTGAAATGCACTTGCAGGGCTGGCGGAACTACGACAGCGCGGCCCTGACCTTTGACGGCAGCTGCAACGTGATCTACGGCGAGAACGCCCAGGGCAAGACCAACCTGCTGGAGGCCGTGGTATACCTGAGCTGCGGCAAGAGCCCCCGGGCGCGGAGCGACCGGGAGATGATGGGCTTTGAGGCCCAGGAGGCACGGGTGACGGGGCACATCCTCTCACGGGAGCGGGAGTTCGTCACGGACGTGCATCTGTACCGGGGCAGGCGGCGGAAAATGACGGTGAACGGCGTGACCGCCAAAAACGGCGCGGCCCTCAGCGACGTGCTGCACACCGTGTTTTTCGCGCCGGAGGATCTGTTTCTCATCCGGGCGGGCGCGGCGGAGCGGCGGCGGTTCATGGACACGTCGCTGTGCCAGCTTCGTCCCCGGTACGGCGAGGCGCTGCGGCAGTACGAGCGGCTGTACGACCACAAGACCCGCATCCTGCGGGACAGCGAGGAAAAGCCGGAGCTGCTGGAGCTGCTGCCGGAGTTCAACGAGGGGCTGTGCCGGTACGGCGCGGCCATCGTCAGCTACCGGGCGCGGTTCTGCGCGGCGCTGGCGGAGCACGCCCGGCAGGCCCACTATGAGTGCTCCGGCCAGCGGGAGGAGCTGACGCTGACGTATCAGACGGTGAGCACCGTCACTGACCCGCTGGGCAGTCAAGCGGACATCTACGGCGCGCTGAGAGATCACATGGAGAGCCATCAGGCGGCGGAGCGGGCCTCGCGGCTGTGTCTCAGCGGGCCGCACAAGGATGACATCGACGTGTCCGTCAACGGGCGCAGCGCCCGGCAGTTCTGCTCACAGGGGCAGGTACGGACGGCGGCGCTGAGTATGAAGCTGGCGGAGCGGGAGATACACAAAAACGCCATGGGGGAGTACCCGGTGATGCTGCTGGACGACGTTCTCAGCGAGCTGGACCCCCGGCGGCAGGAATACGTGCTCAACCGCATCAGCGGCGGGCAGGTGTTCATCACCTGCTGTGAAAGCGACCGGCTGGACACGCTGCAGGGCGGCAGGGTGTTCCATATCCGGGACGGGGAGGTGCTGTGAATGAGCTATCTGCACATCGGCATGAACGTGATGGTAGACCCCCGGCGGGTCATCGGCATATTTGACCTGGACAACACCTCTACCTCCAAGCTCACCCGCCGGTTTTTGGACGGCGCGGAGAAGGAGGGCGTGGTGCAGTCCGCCTGCGAGGACATCCCGAGATCCTTCGTGGTGTGCGACCACCCCTATCACCGGCAGATCATCTATCTATCGCAGTTAAATTCCCAGACGCTTTTGAAGCGGGCGCAAGGAAAAGGAGAATAGCACATGGCAGAACTGGAAAGACCCGTGGTGGACACGGAATACAACGCATCGGAAATTCAGGTGCTGGAGGGGCTGGAGGCCGTCCGCAAGCGGCCCGGTATGTATATCGGCTCGACCAGCGCCAGCGGCTTGCACCACCTGGTCTATGAGATCGTGGACAACGCCATCGACGAGGCGCTGGCGGGCTACTGCACGGACATCACCGTGACCATCAACCCCGGCGACACCATCACCGTCACCGACAATGGCCGCGGCATCCCCGTGGACATCCAGGCCCAGACGGGCCGGCCCGCGCTGGAGGTGGTGTTCACCGTGCTCCACGCCGGCGGCAAGTTCGGCGGCGGAGGCTATAAGGTCTCCGGCGGATTGCACGGCGTGGGCGCAAGCGTGGTGAACGCCCTGAGCGAGTGGCTGACGGTGCAGGTACACAAGGATGGCAAGATCTACGAGATGGGCTTCTCCCGCGGCAATATCACCCAGGAGATGAAGGTCGTGGGCGAGACGGATCACACCGGCACAACGGTGACGTTCAAGCCCGACGGGCAGATGTTCGACACGCTGGAATACGACTATGAGACGCTGCACACCCGTATGCGGGAGCAGGCGTTTCTGAACGCGGGGCTGCGGATCACCATCACCGACGCACGGCCCGGCAAGGAGCAGTCGGAGACCATGCGCTACGAGGGCGGCATCCGGGAGTTCGTCACGTTCATCAACCGCAACAAGACGCCCCTCCACGAGGAGGTCATCTATCTCTCCGGCGCGAAGGGCGACAGCACCGCCGAGATCGCCATGCAGTACAACGACGGCTATAACGAGACGCTGGTGTCCTTCGCCAACGACATCCACACGCCGGAGGGCGGTATGCACGAGACGGGCTTCAAGGCGGCCCTGACCCGCGTGCTCAACGCCTACGGCATGAAGTACGGCCTCATCAAGGAGGGCGACAAGGTCTCCGGCGAGGACGTGCGGGAGGGCATCACCGCCGTCATATCCGTGAAGCTGACGGAGGCACAGTTCGAAGGGCAGACCAAGGCCAAGCTGGGCAACGCCCACATCCGCACGCTGGTGGACGGCATCGTCAACGACCAGCTGGCGGTGTATCTGGAGGAGCATCCGGCGGTGGCCCGCACCATTTTGGACAAGGCCATGACCGCCAACCGCGCCCGCGAGGCCGCACGAAAGGCCCGTGAGTCCATCCGCCGCAAGACGGTGCTGGGCGGCGCGGCCATGCCGGATAAGCTGCGGGACTGCAACGAGAACAACCCGGAGCTGACGGAGCTGTATATCGTGGAGGGCGACTCCGCAGGCGGCAGCGCCACCCAGGGGCGCGACAGCCGCTTCCAGGCCATCCTCCCCCTGTGGGGCAAGATGCTGAACGTGGAGAAGGCCCGCGTGGACAAGGTCTACGGCAACGACAAGCTCCAGCCCGTCATCATCGCCCTGGGCGCGGGTATCGGCGAGGAGTTCGACGAGAACAAGCTGCGCTATCACAAGGTCATCATCATGGCCGATGCCGATGTGGACGGCGCGCACATCCGCACGCTGCTGCTGACGTTTTTCTTCCGCTATATGCGGCCTCTCATCGAGGAGGGGTACGTCTACTCCGCCGTGCCGCCGCTCTATAAGCTGACCCGGGGCAAGACCACCCGCGTGGCCTACTCCGATGAGGAGCGCGACCGCGTCTCCGCCGAGATGCGGGGCGACAATCCCAACGTGAAGATCGACATCAGCCGGTTCAAGGGCCTGGGCGAGATGAACCCCCACGAGCTGTGGGAGACCACCATGGACCCCACCACCCGCACGCTGCGGCGCATCACGCTGGACGACGCGGTGAAGGCCGACGCCACGTTCACGGTGCTCATGGGCGAGAAGGTCGAGCCCCGGAAGGAGTTCATCGAGAAAAAGGCCCAATACGCGGTGAATTTGGATTATTGATGCCTTATATTTCCTGTCATTCCGAGCCAGTGACCGATGTCACTGGCGTGGGAATCCGTTCCAAAAGAGGATGTCCCGAATATGTATTTTGTGTATATTCTCTCAAACACAGCGAATACGACCATATATACGGGAGTGACCAACGACTTGGAGCGGCGGCTGTGGGAGCACAAAAGTCACGTTGACGCAAACAGCTTTACAGCCCGGTACAATGTGACAAAACTGGTACACTACGAAATAACGCCGGATGTTCGTGCCGCCATTGAGAGAGAAAAGCAAATCAAGAGCTGGAGCAGGAAAAAGAAAAACGCACTTATTTGCAGAGACAACCCGGAATGGAAAGACCTGCTGCCGCAGATAGAATGATTGTGAGGAGAACGGACTGCCGCACCAGTGTGCGTACTGGTTCGCAATAACAGCGCTTCGCGCTGGGACGGGAGATACGGATTGCCGCGTCGCTTCGCTCCTCGCAATGACAGAGGTAAGGAGACTGAACTATGTCAAAAAAGCCCCAATACGACCCGGAAGAGATACGCTTCCCCGACCAGCACATTGTGGAGAGCCCCCTTGTGCCGGAGATGGAGCAATCCTATATCGAGTACGCCATGTCCGTCATCGTGGGCCGCGCCCTGCCCGACGTGCGGGACGGCCTGAAGCCCGTACACCGGCGTATCCTCTACGCCATGTACGAGGACAACCTGACCTCCGACCGCCCGTTCAAGAAGTCCGCCACCTGCGTGGGCGACGTGCTGGGCCGCTATCACCCCCACGGTGACGCCTCCGTGTATGACGCGCTGGTGCGTCTGGCGCAGGATTTCTCCATGCGCTATATGCTGGTGGACGGCCACGGCAACTTCGGTTCGGTGGATGGCGACCCCCCTGCGGCCTACCGTTACACCGAGGCCCGGCTGAGCAAGATCTCCAACGAGATGCTCCGGGACATCGACAAGGACACGGTGGACTGGGACCCCAACTTTGACGAGAGCCGGAAAGAGCCCCGCGTGCTGCCCTGCCGCTTCCCCAACCTGCTGGTGAACGGGTCAAGCGGTATCGCCGTGGGCATGGCCACCAACATCCCGCCCCACAACCTGCGGGAGGTCATCGGCGCGTGCATCTGCGTGCTGGACGACCCCAACGCCACCCTCAGCGACCTGATGGAGCACGTGAAGGGCCCGGACTTCCCCACCAAGGGCATCATCATGGGCCGCAGCGGCATCCGCGCCGCCTACGCCACGGGCCGGGGACGGCTGATGGTCCGGGCGCGGCACGAGTTCGAGGAGTTCGGCAACGGACGCACCCGCATCATCATCACCGAGCTGCCCTATCAGGTGAACAAGCGTATGCTCATCAAGGCCATCGCCGACCAGGTGGAGGACAAGCGCATCGAGGGCATCTCCGACATCCGGGACGAGTCCGACCGCAACGGTATGCGTATGGTCATCGAGCTGAAGCGTGACGCCAACCCCCAGGTGGTGCTGAACCGCCTGTTCGCCCAGACCCAGCTGCAAACCACGTTCGCCATCAATATGCTGGCACTGGTGAACAACCAGCGCCAGCCCAAGATCCTGTCCCTGCGCCACATCATTGACGAGTACCTGGCGTTCCAGGAGGAGATCATCGTCCGCCGGACGCGGTTTGACCTGAAGAAGGCCCAGGAGCGCGCCCACCTGCTGGAGGGTTTGCTCATCGCCCAGGACAACATCGACGAGGTCATCCGCATCATCCGCAGCAGCTACGACAACGCCAAGGAGAACCTGATGCAGCGCTTTGGGCTGGACGACGTGCAGGCCCAGGCCATTCTGGATATGCGCCTCAAGGCTTTGCAGGGTCTTGACCGGGAGAAGCTCCAGGCGGAGTATAAGGAGCTGGAGGAGAAGATCGCCTACTTCCTGCGCGTTCTCGGCGACGAGGGGCTGGTGAAGTCCATCCTCAAGGAGGAGCTGACCGCCATCGCCGACAAGTTCGGCGACGACCGCAAGACCGAGATACAGGACGTGGAGGACGAGCTGGACATCGAGGACCTTATCGAGGAGGAGCAGTGCGTCTTCACCCTGACGGAGAACGGCTACATCAAGCGCACGCCCGTCAGCGAATACGCCGCCCAGAGCAAGGGCGGCATGGGAAAGAAGGGCATCACCACCCGCGAGGAGGACACCGTGGTGGACGTGTTCACCGCCTCTACCCACGACCATATCCTCTTCTTCACCGACACCGGCAAGGTCTACCGCAAGAAGGGCTATCAGATCCCGGAGAGCGGCAAGGCCGCCAAGGGCGTGAACATCGTCAACATCCTCCAGGTGGAGACGGGCGAGAGGGTGCAGGCCATGCTCCACTTCCGGGAGACGGGAGACGAGCAGCTCTACCTGTTCATGACCACCCGGAACGGCACGGTGAAGCGGCTGGAGGTCAGCGCCCTGAAGAACCTGCGGAACAACGGCATCCGCGCCCTGACGCTGGACGAGGGCGACGAGCTGATCTCCGTGGTGGAGACACGGGGCAGCGACCGGGTGCTCATCGCCACCCACGACGGCCAGGCGGTGTGCTTCGACGAGACGGACGTGCGGCCCATGGGCCGCACCGCCGTGGGCGTGCGGGGCATCCGGCTGCGTGACGGCGACTACGTCATCGGCGCGGCACGGGCAGACGCAGGCAAGACGGTGCTGTCCATCACCGAAAAGGGCTACGGCAAGCGCACCCCCATCGAGGAATACCGCATCACTAACCGCGGCGGCCTGGGCATCCGCAACTACATGGTCACGGACAAGACCGGCTGCGTGGTGGGCATGAAGCTGGTGGACGGCACGGAGGATCTGCTGCTGGTGACGGCGGCGGGCATCCTGATCCGCACGCCGGTGGACAGCATCCGCATCGCGGGCCGCGCCACCCAGGGTGTCATCGTCATGCGCTTCAAGGAGGAGGGCGACCGGGTCATCTCCCTGGCCCTGGCCGACCCGGAGGAAAAGACGGAAACGGAGGAGACGGTATGAGCAGTGCCCCCAGAGAGGCCACCATACCCCTGACCCGGTGGCAGTATTTCACCAAGACGCTGTATCAGAACGCGGCGGCGAAGAACCTGTTCGTGTATAACAAGGTCATCTACGAGAAGGACGAGGCCCTGCGGCAGGCGGAGGAGGTCAACGGGCGCATCAACATGGCGCTGCTGCTGGTGCTGCTGGTCATGTTCTTCAGCGCCAGCACCCTGAAAAATATTTGGGTCATCGTGGCGGGCATGGCGGTCATCGTGGCCGGTGAGATCGTGCGGTTGGTGCGCCTGCCCAAGGACATCACCGCCCACCTGACCGACACGGGCCGCCGGGAGTATTGACCATGGCGGACATCACGCCCATCGCCCGCATCGAAACGCCCTTCGGCGAGAAGTTCGGCGTGCCGCGCCAAAGCGGCATCGCCGACTGTCCGGGCCGCATCGTGTTCGAGCCCGCCTTCCGAGACCCGGAGGCGGTGCGGGGACTGGAGGACTTCTCCCACGTGTGGCTGATCTGGCAGTTCGACCGCGCCCTGCGGCAGACCTGGTCGCCCACGGTGCGCCCGCCCCGGCTGGGCGGCAACCAGCGCATGGGCGTGTTCGCCACCCGTTCGCCCTTCCGCCCCAACGGGCTGGGGCTGTCCGCCGTGGAGCTGGAGCGTGTGTCGCTGGACGAGCCGGACGGCCCGGTGCTGTACGTCCGCGGCGCGGACATGGTCAGCGGCACGCCCATCTTCGACATCAAGCCCTATTTGGCCTACGCCGACAGCTACCCCGACGCCTCCGGCGGCTTCACTGGCGGCGATGCCGGGGAGCGGCTGACGGTGGACTTCCCGCCGGAGCTGCTGGCCCGTTTCGATGCCGGAGAGCGGCAGGGCTTGCTTAGCGCCCTGGCCGCCGATCCGCGCCCACGGTATCAGGACGACCCGGAGCGGGTGTACGGAATGCGCTACGACGGCAGGAACGTCCGCTTCACCGTCCGGGACGGCACGGTGTTCGTCACGGAGGTGGAGTAAGCAACTATGAGAACCGTAACAATCTATACCGACGGCAAAGCCGGCTTCGCCGCTTTGATTGATGTCCCCACTCGCTCGCCGCTGAAGCGGCAACCGCTCGGGGATGACAAGCACGCGCCGTCGGAACAGGCGGGCAGCAAAGCGGAAGAACAGCGAGGAATGTAAATCCAATGAGAACCGTAACGATCTATACCGACGGCGCGTGCAGCGGCAACCCAGGGCCGGGGGGCTGGGGCGCGATATTGAGCTACAAGGGCGCGGAGAAGGAGCTGTCCGGCGGCGAGGCCGAGACCACTAACAACCGCATGGAGCTTACCGCCGTCATCGAGGCGTTGTCATTGCTGAAAGAGCCTTGCATCGTGGAGCTGTATGCCGACTCCAAGTACGTCATCGACGCGCTGGAAAAGGGCTGGCTGTACGGCTGGCAGAAAAAGGGCTGGGTCAAGGCTGACAAAAAGCCGGTGCTGAACGTGGATCTGTGGCAGCGCCTGCTGCCCCTGCTGGATACGCACGATGTCCGCTGCCACTGGGTCAAGGGCCACGCCGAGAACGAGAAGAACAACCGATGTGACGTAATGGCCGTGGCAGAGAGCCGAAAATTCAAGTAGCTTGTGAGTAAATTCACAAAAAGTTCATGAGTGCTTCATGATTCGGACAATTTTGCCGGGTAATATAGCATCATCCAAAGGAACCACACTTCCTTATGTGATTTTCTCTCTCTCCTAACAAACACAAACACACGAAAAGCCCCCTGCCGCAAGGCAGGGGGCTTTTCGCGTCCTTTCCGTCAAGTTCATGCCAAGAAAATAGTACGAATACCGAACGATTTCCCCGCAAAAGGTCGTCGTTTGTAACACTTCCGTGAATTATCCGTCCAAACGCTTGCAACCTCCCGCCGCCGATGGTAAACTGAATTACTATCTCAATGTGGGGCGGAAGGCCCTGGCAAAGGAGCAAGCGTATGGCGAAATTCAGCGTAAAGAAGCCGCTGACCGTTTTTGTGGTGGTGTTGGCGGTCGTCGTATTGGGTGTGGTGTCGTATCTGAAAATGACGCCGGACCTGATGCCCAACATGGATTTCCCCTATGTGATCATCGTCACCGCCGACCCCGGCGCAAGCCCGGAATCGGTGGAATCGGACATCACCAAGCCCATGGAGCAGTCCATGGCTACGCTGGATCAGATCAAGGAGGTCACGTCCACCAGTGAGAACAGCGTGTCCATGGTCATGCTGGAGTTCGAGGACGGCGTGAATATGGACACCATCAGCGTGGACATCCAGCAGAAGATCTCCGTGCTCCAGGGCCAGTGGGACGACACGGTGGGCGCGCCCTACGTGCTGAAGATCAACCCCTCGGTGCTGCCGGTGATGGTGGCCGCCGTGTCCCAGGAGGGCAAGGACGTATACGAACTCAGCGACCTGGTGACGGACGAGCTGACGGGTAAGCTGGAGGGCATCAGCGGCGTGGCCGGCGTGGACGTGTCCGGCGCGGTGACGCGGGAGGCCCACGTCATCCTGGATCAGCAGAAGATGGACGACCTGTCCGCCACGCTGGCGGACGCGGTGAAGAAGCAGCTGAAGAAGGCCGAGGGCAAGCTCCACGGCGCGGAAAAGCAGGTGGAGGAGGGCCAGGACGCTTTGGACAGCGCCAAGCGCGGCATCGCCGACGGCATCGCCGGCGCGGCGGGCGACGTGGTGGACAAGGTGCGGGACGAGCTTCGCAAAGTCTACAAGGTCATCAACGACACCGATTTCCGCGACATCGCCGGCGGCATTGTCACCGACCCGGAAGGTACGCTGGAGGAGCTGCAAAAGAACCTGGACGAGCTGAAATCGTCCCTGTCCAAGCTCATGGACGACCTGGAGAGCGGCAGACTGCGCGCCCAGGTGGAGGGCACGGTGTCCAACATGATGGTGAATCTGATGGACGGCATGATCCAAATAACGGAGGCGCAGATCCAACTGGATCAGGCCAAGACGCAGATCGAGAGCGGCCTGGAGCAGATCCGGGAGGCTTATAAGAACGTATCCGAGCAGACGGATCTGGGCGGCCTGCTGTCCATCTCCACCGTCAGCGGCCTGCTGACGGCGCAGAACTTCTCCATGCCCGCGGGCTACATCAACGACGACAGCGGCGTGCGCTATATGGTCTCCGTGGGGCAGAAGCTGGAGAGCAGTGCGGAGCTGGAGGACATGGTGCTTTTCGACCTGGGGCTGGAGGGCGTTGACCCCATCCGCCTGGGCGACGTGGCCACCGTGGTGGTCACGGACGACGCCGATGAGCTCTACACCAAGCTGGACGGGGAGAACGGCATCCTGCTGTCCTTCACCAAGCAGTCCAACTACGCCACGGCGGAGGTGTCCAACAACATCATCGCCCGCTTTGAAACGCTGGAATCCCAGTACGAGGGGCTGTCCTTCGTGCCCCTGATGGATCAGGGCGACTATATCTACCTCATCGTGGAGACCATCATGTCCTCCCTGCTGTGGGGCGCGGTGTTCTCCGTGGTGGTGCTGTTTTTGTTCCTGCGCGACTGGCGGCCCACCGTCATCACCCTGGTGTCCATTCCCGTCAGCGTCATTTTCGCCGTGGTGCTCATGTACTTCACCGGCGTGACCATCAACATGATCTCCCTCAGCGGCCTGGCGGTGTCGGTGGGTATGCTGGTGGATAACTCCGTGGTGGTCATCGAGAACATCTACCGCCTCCGCGCCAAGGGCGCGACCATCATCCAGGCGGCGGTGTCCGGCGCGGGGCAGGTGCTGGGCGCGGTGACGGCCTCCACGCTGACCACGGTGTGCGTGTTCGCCCCCATCGTGTTCGTGGAGGGTCTGACCCGCCAGCTGTTCACCGACCTGGCGCTGACCATCACCTATTCCCTCATGGCAAGTTTGCTGGTGTCGCTGACCCTTGTGCCCGCCATGGCCTCCGGGATGCTGCGTCGGGACTTCACCCCCAAGCCCGGCCTGCTGGATAAGCTCTACCCGGCCTACCGCAGGGCCATCGAGTTCTCCCTGGATCACAAGGCCGGCGTGCTGCTGCTGTCGCTGGTGCTGCTGGTCACGTCCGCGTGGGGCGCGGTCAGCCGCGGCTTCACCTTCATGCCGGAGATCGACATGAACAACCTGTCCCTGTCCGTCACCATGCCGGAGGGCACGACCCGCGAGGAGGCCGTTCAGCTGGCAGACGAGGTGATGGAGCGCGTCATGTCGGTGGACAACGTGTCCGATGCCGGCTTTATGATGGGCAGCGGCACGATGGGCGGCCTGAGCCTGACCAGCACCTCCAACGGGAGCTATGACGTGACCGGCTACATCACCATGCCGGAGGGTACGTTCGGTTCGGAGGCGGGGAAGGAGATCGAGGCGCTGTGCGCCGACCTGCCCTGCAAGGTCACGGCCAGCGGCGTCATGAGCGGCATGATGAGCTACATGACCGGCAGCGGCGTGTCCCTGACGGTGTACGGCAGCGACATGGAGGAGCTGCAAAGCGCCGCCCGGGCCCTGGGCCAGCGCATCGCCCAGGCCGAGGGCGTGACCGAGGTGTCCGACGGATTGGAGGACGCCGCCCCGGCGCTGCAGGTGGTGGTTGACCGCAACAAGGCCATGACAAAGGGCATCACCGTGGCGCAGATCTATATGCAGGTGGCGGCGGCCTTGTCCGACACCACCACCGTCTCCACCGTCACGCTGGACGGCGACAGCATGGAGATGATCGTGGACGCGGCGGAGGGCAGCAAGCTGACGCGGGAGAAGCTGCTGGATCTGACCATCACGCCGGATGACTCCATGTCCGCGTCTATGGGCGGCGCGTCTGCTTCCGCCTCCGCCTCCGGCCTGAGCCAGCTCACCGGCGAGAACGGCGAGGACGAGGATACCTCCTTCCGGCTGGGCGACGTAGCGGAGATCCGGGAAACGGTGTCGCTGAACAGCATCAGCCGCGACCAGCAGCGCCGCTGCATCACCGTCACCGCCGCCATCGCCGAGGGCTACAACGTCACAAAGGTCACATCCGAGGTGCAGCGCCTGGTCAGCGGCCTGACGCTGCCGGACACCGTGACGGTGGAGTTCAACGGCGAGAACGAGCAGATCATGGATGCCATGACCCAGCTGATGCTGATGCTGCTGCTGGGCGTGGTGCTGGTGTACCTGATCATGGTGGCCCAGTTCCAGTCCCTGAAGTCCCCGTTCATCGTCATGTTCACCATCCCCCTGGCCTTTACCGGCGGCTTCCTGGCCCTGCTCATCGCGGGCATCGAGGTGTCGGTGGTCAGCCTCATCGGCTTCGTCATGCTGGTGGGCATCATCGTCAACAACGGCATCGTGCTGGTGGACTATATCAACCAGCAGCGGCTGGCGGGCATGGAGCGGCGAGAGGCCATCATCGACGCGGGCGTTACCCGCCTGCGGCCTATCCTGATGACCAGCCTGACTACCATCCTGGGCCTGATCGTCACGGCGGTGGCCAAAAACGCCGGCACGGCCCTGATCCAGCCCATCGCCCTGGTCTGCATCGGCGGATTGCTGTACGCCACGCTGATGACGCTGTTCGTCGTGCCGTGTATGTACGACCTGCTGAGTAAAAAGGAGCTGCGTAAGGTGGACGAGGACGAGTTGAAGCTGCTGGATATGTGAGCGGAACGAAAGCGCCTGCGCTTCCGTCTATATATACGCACGAGGTAACACACCCGGAAAACCGAGAGAAAGAAAGGATTTGTCCGAAGGAGGATATGGAAATGACCAAAAAGATCATCACCCTGCTGCTGGCGCTGGCCTGTGTGCTGAGTTTGGCGGCCTGCGGCAAGAAGAACCAGGACGACACCCCTGACCCCGCCCCTGCTCCCGACCCCGCGCCCACCACCATCACGGCGGAGTACACCCACGGCTTCGTGGACATGGCGCTGGAGCTGCCGGAGGGCTGGAGCTGGGAGACCGTCACCGATGACGGCGACAGCAAGACCGAGGGCATCCGCTTCTACAAGACCGATGACACCACCGTCAGCTACACGCTGCTGTGCTGGACCGGCGGCTACGGCATCTGCGGCACAGGTGTTACCAGCGAGGAGCTGACGCTGGCCAATGGACAGAAGGTGTGGCAGCACACGGAGCAGGACGCGGACAAGGGCGTTATGACGATGGCGGACATCTTCTTTGAGGAGACGCCGGGCAGCTATGTAGCCAGCCCCTCGGAGACCATGACCACCGAGGTGTGGAACGCCAACCGCGACACGCTGCTGTCCATCCTGGGCACGGCGCAGATCGGGCGCAAGAGCCTGAGCCAGCAGGCGGCCATCGACGCGGCCAAGGCCATTTACACCGGCGAGTACGACATGGTGTACGGCAGCTATGACGTGACCAGCGGCGCGTGGATCATCAGCTTCAGCAAGGGCACGGCAGGCGGCGAGACCGACCGCGTCACCGTGGACGCGGCAGGCAGGGCCGTGCTGGGCACGAAGTAAAAAAGCACCGAAAACCGCCGCTTTTGCGGCGGTTTTCCGCTGTTTTGGCAGATTTTCTGCGTTGTGCTTGACAATTTGGCGGAAACGTGCTATCCTGTGACCTGTTACAGGCGATGATGGGTTTGGCAGCCCGGAGCTGCGGGAGGAAATGCCCGACGGACGCCCCGTTACCGGCGCGAGAGTGTGGATGTATCCAAATTCAGGTGGAACCACGGACGAGTTTTCGTTCGCCCTGATGCTAATTTAGCATCAGGGCGTTTTAATTTATCTTATAAAAATGTAGATAAAGGAGTAGAAAAGCATGAAAAACACTGAAAAAACAATGGATAAACTGGTAGCGCTCTGTAAAAACCGGGGCTTTATCTTCGCCGGCAGCGAAATTTACGGCGGCCTGGCCAACACGTGGGACTACGGCCCGCTGGGCGTGGAGCTGAAGAACAACATCAAGAAGGCGTGGTGGAAGAAGTTCGTCCAGGAGAACCCCTACAACGTGGGGCAGGACGCCGCCATCCTCATGAACCCCCAGACGTGGGTGGCCAGCGGCCATCTGGCCGGGTTCTCCGATCCGCTGATGGACTGCAAGGAGTGCAAGGAGCGCTTCCGCGCCGACAAGCTCATCGAGGACTGGTGCAATCAGAACGGCGTGACGCTGCCCAAGCCCATCGACGCATTCTCCCAGCAGGAGATGAAGGACTTCATCGAGGACAACAATATCCCCTGCCCCACCTGCGGCAAGCACAACTTCACCGACATCCGTCAGTTCAACCTGATGTTCAAGACGTTCCAGGGCGTGACCGAGGATGCGAAGAACACGGTGTATCTGCGGCCTGAGACGGCCCAGGGTATCTTTACCAACTTCGTGAACACCCAGCGCACCACCCGCCGCAAGCTGCCCTTCGGCGTGTGCCAGATCGGCAAGTCCTTCCGCAACGAGATCACCCCGGGCAACTTCATCTTCCGCGTCCGCGAGTTCGAGCAGATGGAGCTGGAATTCTTCTGCAAGCCCGGCACGGACCTGGAGTGGTTCAACTACTGGCGCACGTTCTGCCACAACTGGCTGCTGGGCATTGGTTTGAAGGACGAGAACCTGCGGCTGCGTGACCACGACCCGGAGGAGCTGTGCTTCTACTCCAAGGCCACCACGGACTTCGAGTTCCTGTTCCCCTTCGGCTGGGGCGAGCTGTGGGGCGTGGCCGACCGCACGGATTACGACCTGACCCAGCATCAGACCGTGTCCGGCAAGGATCTGACCTATTTTGACCCGGAGACCAACGAGCGGTACATCCCCTACGTGGTCGAGCCGTCTCTGGGCGTGGAGCGCAGCGTGCTGGCCGTGCTGGTGGACGCATACGACGAGGAAGTCGTGGACGCGGAGAAGAACGACGTGCGCGTGGTGCTGCACCTGCACCCGGCCCTTGCGCCGTACAAGGCTGCCGTGCTGCCCCTGAGCAAGAAGCTCAGCGACAAGGCCCGGGAGGTCTATGACGAGCTGTGTAGGGAGTGGATGATCGACTTTGACGAGACCGGCTCTATCGGCAAGCGCTACCGCCGCGAGGACGAGGTGGGTACGCCGTTCTGCATTACCGTGGACTTCGACACCGTGGGCGACGCGGAGAAGGCCGGCGACAACTGCGTCACCGTCCGCGAGCGCGACACCATGGAGCAGGTGCGCGTGCCCATCAGCGAGCTGAAGGCGTATCTGGCGGAGAAGCTGGCGTATTGAGAGCAGAGATAGCGGGAAAGAAAAGGAGTCGCGTTTCCGCGACTCCTTTTCTTGCGGGGGAATTGCTTTCGTAGGGGCGGGGTTCTGCCCCGCCCCAGGCTTTTGCTGTGGTGGGGTGATAGGGATGCGTTCGTAAAACGGCGTGACCTCACGCCGCCGGAGGTATGTGCCTATGTAACGGGGCACAGACCCTTGGCTCTCCCTCTGGGAGAGCTGTCACCGTAGGTGACTGAGAGGGCTGGTATGGTCATGGTTTACCCTCTCCGTCCTCGCTGTGCTCGGCCACCTCTCCCAAAGGGAGAGGCAAGATCCTCTCCGTCCTCGCTGCGCTCGGCCACCTCTCCCAAAGGGAGAGGCAAGGGACGCTCACACGGTCTATCAAAGTGCGGCGATAAAACGGCGGGCGGGGTAGAACCCCACCCCTACGGACGTTTATCCGCGGCCTTACGCGGTACGGGGAAAAGCAAAACGGGTATCCTTTCGGATACCCGTTGAGTTTGGTTCATCAGCCAATGTTGTTCAGCTTCAGCGTCAGCGCGCTCTTCTTGTGGGCCGCGTTGTTCTTGTGCAGCAGACCCTTAGCAGCGGCCTTGTCGATCGCCTTGACCGCCACCTTGTAAGTGCCCTCGGCCTCGGTGCGATTGCCTTCAACGGCAGCAGCCTCGAACTTCTTGATAGCAGTCTTCAGTGCGGACTTATTGGCTTTGTTGCGAGCATTTCTCGCCTCTGCCACCAAAACGCGCTTCTTAGCAGACTTGATATTCGGCAAACCAAACACCTCCCCGACTTGAAATTTCGACGGTGGAAAATATAAACTTCCACGCAGGATGATATTTTAGCATCAATGGCGGAAAATTGCAAGACTTTTTTGCAATTTCCGCCGCGATTTTTGTATATTTCCAAAATTCCCAGCCATGCTATCCGTAAGCCACAATATTTTGTGTTCAGAAGGGAGCGTTAGCCACAAAAATGACTGTACCCCGTACCGACCTGGCCCTGGAGGCGGCGGAGGATCTCACCGCCGCGGGCCGATTTGCCGCGCTGGGCAGCGGCGTTTCCAAGTGGGAGTGCGTGCAGGGCGGCTGTCCTGTGACCCACATCCGCGTCCGCGACCGCGACGCCGCCGAGGCGCTGGGCCGCCCGGTGGGGCGGTATGTGACCATCGATCTTCGGCCCGCGCTGGAGCGGCAGGAGGGGCTGACGCGGCGGGCCGCGTCATGCCTTGCCCAGCAGCTGCGGCCTCTGCTGCCGCCGCCGGACGGGCAGACGCAGTTTCTGGTGGTGGGGCTTGGCAACAGCGCTATGACCCCGGACGCCATCGGGCCGCTGGCGGTGGACAGTCTGCTGGTGACGCGGCACATGGTGCGAGCCATGCCCGCACAGTTCGGGCGCTTCACGCCGGTGTCCGCCCTGTGTACCGGGGTGCTGGCCCAGACGGGGCTGGAGACGCTGGAGCTGGTGCAGTCGGCGGCCCAGCGGGTGAAGCCCGCCGCCGTCATCGCCATCGACGCGCTGGCGGCCCGAAGCCGCCACCGGCTGTGCGCCACGGTGCAGCTCAGCGACACGGGGCTGATCCCCGGCAGCGGCGTGGGCAACCACCGCCGGGCCATCGACCGGGCGGCGCTGGGCGTGCCGGTCATCGCTATCGGCGTGCCCACCGTCATCGACGGCGCGGCGTTACAGGGCGAGGACGCGCCGCCCTCCGGGCTGTTCGTCACGCCCCAGGACATCGACCAGCGGGTGCGGGAGCTGGGGCGGCTTATCGGCGTAGGGGTGACGCTGGCGCTCCAGCCCCACCTGACGCTGGAGGATGTGAACGCCCTGACAGGTTGACACTTGCCAAATCCGCCGGGACGCGCTACAATAGGCCCAACAAACCATAAGGGAGGGCCTGAAAAATGGAATTTAACCCCCAAATGCAGCTGGCGGGCCTGCTGGAGTGGATGCACGAGCGCATGGCGGCCTGTTACGGCAAGACCGCCGTTATCGGCATTTCCGGCGGCAAGGACAGCTCCACCGTGGCGGCGCTGGCGGTGGCGGCCTACGGACGGGAGAACGTGTTCGGCGTGCTGATGCCCAACGGCGTTCAGCCGGACATCGACTACTCTCAGGCGCTGGTGGAGCATCTGAACATCCCCCACACCACCATCAACATCCACGACGCGGTGGAGGGCGTGCTGAACGAGCTGAAGAAGGCGGGCATCGAGCCCAGCCGTCAGACCACGGTGAACCTGCCCAGCCGCGTCCGCATGGCCACGCTGTACGCCGTGGCACAGTCGCTGCCCGGCGGCACGGTGATCAACACCAGCAACCTCAGCGAGGACTGGGTGGGCTACTGCACCATATACGGCGACAGCGCCGGCGCGTTCTCGCCCCTGGGGATGTATACCACCGAGGAGGTCATCGCGCTGGGCCGGGCGCTGGGCCTGCCAGAGCGCTTCCTCATCAAGCCGCCGTCCGACGGGCTGACGGGCCTTACCGACGAGGATAACCTGGGGTTCACCTATCACGCGGTGAACGAGTACGTCCGCCGGGGCGTGGTCGATCCGGCCATCAAGGAGCAGATCGACGCGAAGCACCGGGCCAGCCGCTTCAAGTTCGAGACCATCCCCGTGTACCACAACGGGCTGCCTATGGCGCTGGAGGACGAGACGCAGTATTATAAGTGAGCAGACGCGAAAACGGCGCACCTCCCGGTGCGCCGTTTTTGCGTTTTCTGCGTTATAGCGTGCTTTACACGATGCGGTAGTCGCCGCTGGCGGCGGCGGTCTTGCGGCGGAGCTTTTGGGCGGCCAGCGCGTCCTCCAGCGCCACGATGATGCTGTTGGACACCAAAAAGCCACGGGGCGTCAAGCGCCAGCCCCTTTCCGTGGGCTGGGCCAGTCCGGCGGTCTCGTACTGCCGGAACAGCGCGGCCAGAGGGGCGAAGCGCTGACGGTAGGTGCGCTCGAAGTAGGCGCGGTCGATGCCCTCCGCCGTGCGGAGGGACAGCATGACGTACTCGAAGTCACGGGCCAGTGTTTCCTCCGTCTCGGATTCGGACAGCAGGAGCTGACCGGCTATGTAGCGGTCTATATCCCGGACGTAGGCGAAGCGCACGCCGCCCAGGTCGGAGTGCGCGCCAGGGCCGAAGCCGGCGTACTCGTCCATGTGCCAGTATTTCAGGTTGTGGCGGGAGGCGAAGCCAGGCCTGGCGAAGTTGGAGATCTCGTACTGCTCATAGCCGTGCTGGGCCAGGGTGTCCACGGCGGAGAGGTACATCTCCGCCTGCTGGTCATCGTCGGGGAACGTCTCCTGCTCCCGGCGGAGGTAAAGGGGCGTGCCCTCCTCCAGCTTCAGGCCGTAGCAGCTGATGTGCTGGGGGTCGAGGGCCAGCACCTCCGCCAGCGTGTCCAGCCACTGATCCAGCGTCTGACCCGGCAGGCCGTAGATCAGGTCCATGCTCAGATTGCGGATGCCGGCCTTGCGGATGGCCTGGGCCGCCTGTTTGACCTGGTCGAAGGTGTGGATGCGCCCGATGCGGCGCAGCAGCGCGTCGTCGGCGGACTGTACGCCCAGGGAGACGCGGTTCACCCCGGCCCGGTGCAGGGTACGCAGGGCCTTTACGTCGCAGGCGGAGTCCGGGTTGGCCTCCACGGTGATCTCCGCGTCATGGCTGAGGCGGTAGCGCTTGCGGATGGCCGTGAGGATGGTCTTGAGACGGGCCGCGCCCAGGTAGGTAGGCGTGCCGCCGCCGATATACACCGTGTCCACCACGTGGGCGGCGGCCTGGGGGGCGACCTCCTCCAGATGGCGCACCAGGGCGGCGGTGTAAGCGTCCATTTTCTCCTCGCTGTGGGGCAGGGAGTAAAAATCGCAGTAGCTGCATTTCTGCCGGCAGAAGGGGATGTGGACGTACAGCCCCAGCGGCTTCGCGGCGGGCCGGGTCATTCCCGTACCCGGGGCGGCAGCATGGTCACTGCGTCATAGAAGCAGTTGACCTTGCAGCTGCGGCAGCCGATGCAGTCGTCCTGGCGTACCTCGTAGATGCCGTCAGGCCGCTGGAAAATGCATTTCATCACGCAGAATTTGGCGCACCAGCCACAGCCGGTGCAGCTCACCGGGTCGATGACCGCCAGCTGGACGGCCTTGCGTCCGAAGGGGTGGGCGGGGTCAACGGTGTTGGTCATGGCGGACACATCCTTTCTCTCCTCGTCTGCGTATCATTATAGCCGTTATTTGCCGCGTTTACAAGTATAATGACATCGTCTGCGGGCAGACTAGGGCCGAAAGGATGTGATGCCATGACACCCAAGGAATATGACGCGCTGGTGCGGCAGCTGTCGCCCAAGTCGCCCATCTGGAAGGATACGGCGCTGGCCTTTTTGGTGGGCGGCGGTATCTGCGTGATCGGGCAGCTCATTTTGAACGGTTGGAGTGAGCTGGGACTGGCAAAGGACGATGCGGCCACCGCCACCTCCGTCACGCTGGTGTTTCTGTCGGTGCTGGCCACGGCGCTGGGGCTGTATCACCGGCTGGCGCGGTACGCCGGGGCGGGCACGTTAGTGCCCATCACCGGGTTTGCCAACGCCGTGGCCTCCCCGGCTATTGACTTCCGGGCGGAGGGGCTTATCACCGGCACGGCGGTGAAGATGTTCACCGTGGCCGGGCCGGTGATCGTGTTCGGCACAGCGGCCAGCGCCGTGTACGGGCTGGTGCTGTGGCTGATGGGGTAGCGCCATGTGTACCGCGGTGACGTTTCACGGGCGTGACGGCTTCTATATGGGCCGCACGCTGGACTATGAGCGCTCCTTCGGCGAGCAGGTGGTGGTGACGCCCCGGCGGTTTCCCCTGCGCTTTCGCCACGGGGAGACGCTGGAGGAGCACTACGCGCTGGTGGGCATGGCCCACGTGGCGGAGGGCTGGCCGCTGTACTATGACGCGGTGAACGAAATGGGGCTGGGCATGGCGGGGCTGCTGTTCCCGAAAAGCGGGCGGTACGGCCCGCCGTGGCCGGGCTGGCGGAACGCCGCATCCTTCGAGCTGATCCCCTGGGTGCTGGCGCGGTGCGCCACGGCGGTGGAGGCACGGGAGCTGCTGGCGGAGACACGGGTGACGGCGGAGGGCTTCTCCCCCGCCCTGCCGCCCTCGCCGCTGCACTGGCTGGCGGCGGACGAAAAGGACTGCTTTGCCGCCGAGCCCACGGCGGCGGGGCTGGTGCTGCGCTCTGATCCGGCGGGGGTGCTGACCAACGAGCCGCCGCTGGACGCACAGCTGCTGCGTCTGCGGGACTATCGCGCTCTGTCCGCCGGGGACGGGGCGGACACCTTCGCGCCGGGGCTGGCGCTGGAGACGTACAGCCGGGGCATGGGGGCGCTGGGCTTGCCCGGCGACCTGTCGTCGCCCTCCCGGTTCGTGCGGGCGGCCTTCACACGGGGCAACGCGCTGCCGGATTACGGCGTGGGGCAGGTGTTCCACATTTTGGGCGCGGTGGCCCAGACCGCCGGGTGCTGCCGGGTGGCGGAGGGGTTCGAGCGGAGCATCTACACCGCCGCGTGGGACGCGAAGCGGGGCGTGTATTATTACGCCGCCTACGAAAACCGCCGCCTCACCGCCGTGGATATGCACCGGGCGGCGCTGGACGGCGCGGCGCTGGCGGCGTATCCCCTGCGCCGGGAGCAGGACGTGAGGTGGGAGTAAAAACAGCACCCCGGGGAATTTGATGGGCGGGCGTAAAACGGTTAATGGAGCGTATCAGCACAGATACGCTCCATTTCACATGCCAACATGCTATGTAACGGGGTACAGGCCCTTGGCTCTCCCTTTGGGAGAGCTGTCACCGCAGGTGACTGAGAGGGTCTTGCAGCCTTTTTTGAATAATAAGATCAATTTGTGTGCACACACCACGAAAATCCCTGTCGATATCCCGGTTGGAGAATCGCAAGATCTCCAAACCAAGAGCCATCAAGAATTGAGAACGTTCCGCATCATAAGCAAGCCCATGGGGTTCATAATGTTGAGACCCATCCAATTCAATGACCAGGTTGGCCGAAGCACAGTAAAAGTCCACGATGAACCTGCCGATGATCCGCTGTTTGTAAATCTTTACTGGATATTTACGCAGAAAAAGATACCAGAGCTTACGTTCGTGGGGCGTCATCTCCCTGCGAAGCCGCCGGGCATTTTCTAATAGGGCATTGTCTTTTAGTATGGTCATTGTTTACCCTCTCCGTCCTCGCTGCGCTCGGCCACCTCTCCCAAAGGGAGAGGCAAGGGACGCCCGCACGGTACACCCCGGGGAGTTCCCGG
>CAMDUN010000021.1:0-30621 GCA_945878665.1 uncultured Clostridia bacterium
AGGCGGTGAACGTCTGCGTGGATTCCGTCACGGTGTGACGCGCCCGGAAGGAGAAGCAACATGACAGATAGGATCAGCGGCGGCGCCTTCAAGGATATGGTCGCCTTCGGCGCCGCCTGCATCGCGCAGCAAAAGCAAGCCATCAACGACCTGAACGTGTTTCCCGTGCCGGACGGCGACACGGGCACGAATATGTCCCTGACCATCCAGACCGCCGTGGCCGAGCTGCGTAAAGTCCAGCCCGCCACCGTGGACGAGGCCGCCAAGGTCACGGCCTCCGGCCTGCTCCGGGGTGCCCGGGGCAACTCCGGCGTTATTCTGTCCCTGCTGTTCCGGGGCATGAGCAAGGTGTTCAAGGGGCTGACCGAAGCCGACGGCGCACAGCTGGCATCGGCCATGCAGGAGGGTGTCAGCACCGCCTACGGCGCGGTGATGAAGCCCGCCGAGGGCACGGTGCTCACCGTCTCCCGGCTGGCGGCCCAGCGGGCGCTGGAGGCCGCCGGAGAGCGGAACGATGCCGCCTACGTGCTGGAGGAGGCCATCAAGACCGGCTACACCACCCTGGCGGAGACCATTGAGATGAACCCGGTGCTGAAAAAGGCCGGTGTGGTGGATGCCGGCGGCAAGGGCTACCTCATCATCCTGGAGGGTATGCTCCGTTCCCTGCGGGGCGAGGCCGTCCCTGAGGTGGAGGAGACGGCGGAGGAGAAGGCCGATTTCGCCGCCATCGGCGACGAGGACATCACCTTCGCCTTCGACACCGTGTTCACCGTCCGCAAAACGTCCGACAAGCCCCTGGACGGCCTGCGGGCCTACCTGGGCAGCATCGGCGACAGCCTGGTCATCGGCGAGGACGATGAGTCCTTCAAGGTCCATGTCCATACCGACACCCCCGGCGATGCCCTGAACGAGGCGCAGAAGTACGGCACGCTGGAGCTGGCCAAGATCGAGAATATGCGTACCCAGGCCGCTGACCTGGCGGCGGGCAAGAAGGCCCAAAGCACCGATGACCTGGACGCCATCGAGGAGGAGCTGGAAAACAGCGCCTGCGCCGTGGCCGCGCCGGAGAAACGGTACGGCTTCCTGGCGGTATGCGCCGGCGACGGGCTGGCGGAGGTGTTCCGCGACCTGGGCGTGGATCGCATCGTGTCCGGCGGTCAGACCATGAACCCCTCCACCGACGACATCCTCCGGGAGGTGAACCGTACCCCCAGCGAGGTGGTGTTCGTCCTGCCCAACAACAAGAACATCATCATGGCGGCCCAGCAGTGCGTGGGCCTGTCTGAAAAAGAGGTCATCGTCGTCCCCACGGCCACCGTGCCCCAGGGCATCTCCGCCATGATGGCCGTAGACCCGGAGGACAACGACCCTCAGTCCATCCTGTCGGCCATGACGGCGGCGGCGGAGCACGTCACCACCGCGCAGATCACCTACGCCGCCCGGAACTCCGACTTTGACGGCTTCGCCATCAACGAGGGCGACTATCTGGCCCTGTGTGACGGCAAGCTGCTGGGCACGGACCGCAGCCTGGATGCCCTGCTGGAGAAGCTGGCCCA
This sequence comes from uncultured Clostridia bacterium, assembly GCA_945878665.1. Taxonomy (GTDB): domain Bacteria; phylum Bacillota; class Clostridia; order Oscillospirales; family Oscillospiraceae; genus Vescimonas. The sequence continues at coordinate 1,557 of CAMDUN010000021.1, forward strand.
GGTGGCGGCGGACAAGGACGCGGAGTTCATCACCGTCTACACCGGCGAGGGCGTGGACGAGGCCCAGGCTCAGCAGGCCTCCGCCATCTTCCAGAGCCGCTGCCCCGGCGCGGAGATCACCGCCCTGCCCGGCGGCCAGCCTGTGTACTACTACATCGTGGCCATCGAGTAAGCGATACGGCGTAAGGTATGAAAGAAACGGCCCAAAGAACCGCGTCCTCCCGGCTGGACACATCCACCATGCCGCGAGGGCCGCTGAACTGGATATTCTTCCCCCTGGCGCTGCTGTACCACGAGCTGCTGCTCCGCGCCTTCGACACGCAGAACGCCTTCTTCCGCGGCACGCTGGTGATGGTCGTGCTGTTCTCCATCGCCACGGGACTGCTGCTGAGTCTGCTGGTGAACCTGCTGCACAACCGCAGGCTGGCCCAGGTGCTGATGCTGGTCGTCACGGCGCTGTGGACGCTGCTGCTGTGCGTAGAGTACTGCTGCCGCAGCTATTTCAAGTCCTATTTTTCCGTGGGCTTCATCTGCACCATGTCGGGGAACGTGGTCACGGGCTTCGGCAGCACCATACCCGGCATCGTGGCCCAGCGCCTGCCGTTCATCATCCCGGCGCTGCTGCCGCTGGCGCTGTGCATCCTGCTGCGTAAGCGCATCGTCACGGAGCACCGCATGAGCAAATGGTCGCTGCTGTTCGTCACGGCGGTCAGCGTCATCTTCCTGCTCATCGGCGAAGGGCTGGCCCGCTGGGGTACATACGGCGACAGCTACACCTACAACTTCCAAACCGACGCGGCGGTGTCCCAGTTCGGCCTGCACACGGCGGTGCGGCTGGAGGCGGAATACGCCCTGTTCGGCACGCCCCGGCCCAAGCTGGAGCTGCCCACGCAAGAGGGCGAGCCGGATGACACGCCCGATGACCCGCCGGCGGCGACAACGCCGGTGGAGTACGGCTATAACGCGCTGGACATCGACTTCCAGGCCTTGGCGAACAGCGCGTCCGACAGCGCGCTGCGGAGCATGGCCCAGTATTTCGGCAGCCTGACGCCCTCCAAGAAGAACGAGTACACCGGCCTGTTCCAAGGCAAGAATTTGGTGCTCATCACGGCGGAGGCGTTCTCCCCCTGGTTCATCAGCCGGGAGCTGACACCCACGCTATATAAGCTGACCCACGAGGGCTTCGTGTGCGAAAACTACTACCAGCCCGGCTGGGGACAGTCCACCACCGGCGGCGAGTACGCAGTGATGACCGGCCTGCTGCCCACCTGGGTAGGGAGCAGCGTCAGCTTCTACGCCTCGGCCAACGATGATATGCCCTTCGCCCTGGGCAACCAGCTGCGGGCGCTGGGATACCGTACCGGCGCGTACCACGACAACATCTACAATTACTATAACCGCGACAAGACCCACCCCAACCTGGGCTACGACTATCAGGGCGTGGGCAGCGGCCTTACGGTGACGGAGGACGGCTCGTGGCCCTACTCCGACCTGGAGATGGTGCAGAACACCATTGGCGATTACATCGACGGCTACGTGTCAGACGGCACGCCCTTCCACGTGTACTACATGACCGTCAGCGGCCACGGCAGCTACGGCTGGGGTCACGCCATGGCGGCCAAGAACCGGGCCAAGGCCCAGGCAGCCTATCCCAACGCCTCCACCCAGGTGCAGGCCTACGTGGCCGCCAATCTGGAACTGGAGAACGCCCTGACCTACCTGCTGGAGCAGCTGGAGGCGGCGGGCATCGCGGAGGACACGGTGATCTGTATGAGCGCCGACCACTACCCCTACCTGCTGGCCGAGCCGGAGACGGACTACTACAACGAGCTGCGGGGCGTGGTGGACTCCGAGCGTGACACCGACCGCTACCGCAACGCCCTGGTGCTGTGGTGCGGCGGCATGGAGAACGCCGTAACGGTGACAGAGCCCTGTTCCGCCGTGGACATCGTGCCCACCCTGAGCAACCTGTTCGGCCTGGAATACGACTCCCGCCTTCTGTCGGGCCGGGACGTGCTGGACAAGGACTACGATGCGGGCAGCGCATCGGGGAGCATCCCGCTGGTGATCCTGCCCACCTCCTCCGGCAACAGCTGGGCCACGGCGGCAGGCGTGTTCGAGGCCTCCACCCGGACGTTCAACGCCCGCCCCGGCGTGACGGTGGAGGAGGACTACGTCAGCCACGTCAACAACATCGTGGCGCTGCAATACAACTACGCCCAGCAGCTCATCGCCCGGGACTACTACCGGGTGGCGCTGGGCCGGGAGTAAAGAACAAAAGGGAGACGGCCTTCGCCGTCTCCCTTTGCTTGTATATTCCTTTTTCAGCTCACGGTGATGTTGCCCTTGACGGAGCAGCCCTTCTCCATGGTGATGGTGGCAGCCTGGATGTTGCCGGTGACGCGGGCGGTCTTGCCCAGCGTCACATCGCCGGAGCACTGCACATCGCCGTTGATAATACCGCGGCAGATCAGCGTGCCCACCACCAGGTTGCCGGTGATGACAGAGCCCTCGCCGATGGTCATAGCGTCGCTGACGGTGGCGTCGCCCTGCATGGACTTGCCGTTCAGCTCCAGCTGCTTGGCGGTGACGTTGCCGTGGTGATCCGCACGGAGCAGCACCGTGCCGGTGCTGATGATGTCGCCCTCGAACTTGCCGCAGATCTCCACGTTGCTGTCGGTCTTCAGCGTGCCGGTCAGCTCCGTGCCGGGTGCGATATAGGTGGTGGCCACCGCCGGGGCGGGCTTCACGGGTTCAGGCGCGGGGACGACAGGCGCGGGCTTCTGCGCCGCGGGATGCTTCCCGTCCTGCTTGGCGGCCACGCCGGCGGAGGGCACGACCTCCTCGTCCTCACCGATCTTGACGCCGAACAGCTCGTAGGCGATGCGGTTGAAGATGTCGCCCTTTTTCAGTCTACCCATCTTTGTCATGCGGATCTACCCCTTTCTTCGTGCAGCAGCGCTGCGCTGTGCAGATGAAACGAATTGTGATAGTGTTATTCTACCACAGCGCGTTGTCAAAAATGGGCGCGTCTGCATAAAACGACAGGAAAACTGCGGAAACGGCACATTTCGCCGTCAGTGGCGGCCCACCCGATCCCATTCGTCCGGGTCCTCGTACAGCAGGTGGATGTCCTCCATGTAGGGCGACTCCATGGGATTGGCCATGGGCGCGGCGGCCTTATAGCGCTCCAGGTTGCGCCGTGAGCGCTCCGGCGGCTGTACCGTCCCCGCTCCGGCGATGCACCCGCCGGGGCAGGCCATGCCCTCCAGCAGGTAGCCATCGTACTTGCCGGTGCGGGCGATGCGGAGCATCTGCCGGCACTCGTTCAGTCCCTCGGCGGCCACGGTCTTTACCTCCACCTCCGGGTGCAGCTGGTGTATGACCGCCTCCACGGCCTTGGCCACGCCGCCGCCGGCGGCGAAGCCCACGCCGGGCGCGGAGGCCTCATAGTGGGAGGGCAGGTCGGGGATTTTGGAAAAATCGATGGCCTTGGCCTCGAACATCCCCCGCAGCTCCTCAAAGGTGATGACGAAATCCACATCGCTGCGGACGCTGCGGCGGCTGGCCTCCAGCTTCTTGGCGGCGCACGGGCCGATAAACGCCACGCGGCAGTTGGGGTCTTTCTGCTTTTGCAGCCGCGCCGTCAGCACCATGGGCGTCATGGTCATGGAGATATAGGGCGCGAAGCCGGGGAACTCCTTCTTGGCCATCACCGACCAGGCGGGGCAGCAGGACGTGGCCATGAACGGCTGCTTCTCCGGCACGACCCGGAGGAACTCCTCCGCCTCCTCCACGGCGCACAGGTCTGCGCCGATGGCTACCTCCTCCAACGAGGCGAACCCCAGCTGCTGCATGGCGGCCTTGATCTGACCGGGTGTGACGCTGTCGCCGAACTGTCCCCAAAACGCCGGGGCGATGACGGCCACCACCTTGTCACCCTGCCGCAGGGCGTGGATGAGCTGGAACAGCTGGCCCTTATCTACGATCGCGCCGAAGGGGCAGTTCACCAGGCACATACCGCAGCTGACGCATTTGTCCTGGTCGATGCAGGCCCGGCCATACTCGTCGCTGGTGATGGCGTTCATGCCGCAGGCCTCCTGACAGGGCCGGGTGAACTTGATGACGGCGTGGTAGGAGCAGGCGTCCCGGCACTTGCCGCACTTGATGCACTTCTCCTGGTCGATGCACGCCCGGCCCGTGCGGTCTATGTCGATAGCACCCTTGGGGCAGGCGTTCTGACAGTGCCGTGCCAAGCAGCCCTGGCAGGCGTCGGTGATCTGATAGTGGGTGGGGGTACAGGCGTTGCAGGCGTACTTGATGATGTTGACCAGGGGCGGGTCATAGTACTTCTCCGCGATGGCGCTCTCCTCCACGCCGTCGGACAGGACGGAGTGCTCCGCCACGGAGCGCAGCGGCAGGCCCATGGCCAAACGGATGCGCTCACCCACAATGGCCCGCTCCAGGAAAATGGAATCCCGATGGTTGCCCACCTCGCCGGGTACGATCTCATAGGGCAGCTGCTCCATGCGCCGGTAGTCACCGCCCTCATAGGCCAGCTTGGCCACCTCGGCAAAGATGCGCTTACGCATATCGGCGATGGAGCACTTGAAATTTCTCATGTAAAGCAATTCCTCCGGGCAGTTCATAGTAATACACAATAAGTATAGCAAGCGGCGGCGGGAAAGGCAATAGGGCGGAGCGTATAAAAACTCTTGCCGAAAGAGAAAATTCTTATACATGGCGGTGCGGGGACGTTAAGAACCCGCTATATGTGCTCCCGCAGAGCCTCCTCCAGCTTGCCCAGTGCCTTTTTCTCCAGCCGTGATACATAGCACGGGAACTAATGTAAGTGATTTCGTCTTGAAAATCGCGCCGCTCATAACGGCGCAAAGCATTGATATGACTGCCTTTTACCCGACTTCATCAAGTTCAGCAAAGCGGAATTTGATGATGACCTGCTTCTCCTCAGTCAGCTCGATCCGGTCGATCAGACTGACCAACAGCTCCCGGCTGGCAAAGGCCGAATCCATGAAGCGCTGCACCAACTCTTTTGCCCTGTCCTCTGTGGGGACGGGGCTTTTCTTTCGCAGCTCCAGCTCCTGCTTCTTTTCCTCCAGAAGGCTTCGTTCCAGCTTGACCCGGCTGTAAATGCGCTCAAAGTCCGTTTCCGGCAGCAGACCGCTGAGCCGATCCATATACACCTTGTCAAGATTGGCTGTCAGGCTGTCGATCTTGCCCTTCACGGACTGTAATTCGACCTCCAGAGCATTTTCTTTCTGCGCCTGCTCCACCGCTCGCTGAGCGATGGGGAGCAGTTCAGCGGGATGTAAATAGGCTTCGCAGACTTCCCGTACCTTGGCGATGACCGCGTCGGTGACCGTCTTTTCCTTGATGGAGTGGCAGGTGCAAACACCCGCTTTGGTGAAGCGCTGGTAGGTTCGGCAGACGAAGTACAGTACATCCTCCCCGGCGGCGTTTTTGCGGTTGAGCACCGCCAGCGGATAGCCGCACTCATGGCAGAAGATCATGCCCTTCAGCAGAAAGTCATAGGTGCGACTCCGGGTGTGCTTGCGGCTGTTGACCAGCATCCGCACCTTGCGGAAGGTCTCTGCGTCGATCAGCGGCTCATGTGTTCCTTCCACGACGACCCAGTTCTTCCGCTCTTGATGCAGGCACTTTTTGGATTTATAGCTGATCTTCACGCTGCGGCCCTGCACCATGTTTCCAATATAGGTCTCGTTTTGCAGCATATCGGAAATCCGCTCGCTGCTCCACAGGCCGGTATAGGGGCCGGGATTGGGCACCGGCAGGCCCGCATAGGTGGCCGGGGTAGGAACTCCCTCTGTATTCAGTTGGGCTGCGATCTGACGGCAGCTCATGCCGTCCATCGCCATGCCGAAGATCCGCCGCACCATGGGAGCCACTTCCTCGTCAATGACGATTTTGTTTTTCTCGGTGGGGTGCATTTTGTATCCATAGACAGGCTTACCGCCAATGAACTGACCCTTCCGCTGTTTATCCCGCTTGACACTCTTGATCTTCTTGGAGATGTCCTTGGCGTACATATCGTTCATGATGGCCCGGAAGGGGGTTATGTCGTTGGCGCTGGACTCCACGCCTGTGTCGATACCGTCCAGCAGGGAAATGTACCGCACCCGCTTCTCCGGAAAGTACCGCTCCATATAGTGGCCGGTCATAATGTAGTCACGACCCAGTCGGGACAGGTCTTTGGTGATAACCATGTTGACCTTCTTGGCCTCAATGTCCGCGATCATCCTTTGGAATGCCGGACGGTCAAAATTTGTGCCGCTGTAACCGTCATCAATATAGACATCATAGACAGACAAACGATGCTTCTTTGCAAATTCGTCTAAAAGCGATTTCTGGTTGGTAACACTTTCCGATGGCCCCTCGTTCTCATCCTCCTTTGATAATCTGATATATTCTGCCACATGGTAATCCATGGGGTTGCTTATTTCTAAGTACATAGTCTCCTCCTTGAAATAAGCGACCATTCATCATGCCTATCATACATGATGATCCGGTGCAGACGCAAATTTTCCAAGCTCCCGTTTGAGGAAGGCAGCAAAGGACGAATATATCAACTCCTGAATGGACTCCCCATCGTCATTGTAAAAACAATTGACTATCAGCTCCTGTGCTTTCATGGCACACCTCCTTCATGAATTGGTACAGACTATGCGGCAATGCAGGTAAACTTGCTTTTGCGTATAAGAAAAGCGATGGGTCACATGGACTCATCGCTGTTTTTTCTGATTCAGTTATCGGTTGAGCATCCACACCCCAAAATTCAGGTATGCGGCAAAAGTCACCCAAAGGAGATACGGAATTTGCAGCCACGCAGCCGGTTGATCCACTTTCCGGAAGGACAAAATCATTAGCAGGATCAAAACCCACAACGCGATCAGCCAAAGGAAAGCGAACCCAAAGGCTTGCAAATTGAAAAAGATAATGCTCCAGAGGAAATTGAACACCAGCTGCACAAGGAACAGCAGCAGGCTGCGTGACCGGGCATTGGACGCCGGAGCCAGATAGATCCGCGCAGCCCCGATGCCCATGAGGGCAAACAAGATCCCCCAAACGATGGGAAATACAATGCTCGGCGGAGACAATGGCGGCTGCTCGACGGTTGCGTTATAGATCTTAACGCCTTTTCGCGTCAGCCATCCAGAGAGTGCGCCGACTGCTTCCGCCAGAACGATCCAGCAGGCATAGGTTTTCCAAGTTGATTTTTTCATACACGATCACCTTGGAATAGGGTATGTAATAATCCCCGCAGATTATACCTGTAAAAATTAACCAGATAGTTCAGAGAGGATTTCGCCAAAGTCCGCAAGAAATTCCCCCGCAAAATCGCACTTATCTTTTTCGGTGATGATTATGTCGTAAAATTCCTGCGGCAGAGCAATCCTCGATGTTCTAAATAGTCCGTAAATCAAGTCAAATGCTCGAACGCCGCAGCCATTGTTGTAGAGCATTGTCAACATTTGTAACAAGATGTTCAACGCTTCGACGCTTTGATATTCTGCAAACAATTCGCTAATCAGTGGGAGCGCAAGCGCACCAGACAAATCGTTGATAGAGATCTCATACTCATCTTTCATATTTGTTGATTCCTTTCTTTTGTGAATTAGATACTTCTATTTCATGTTGGGACTTTCGCCCCTTCTTATTGTCAATTCAGTGGTTTTCTCCTTGTGAGGACGATGTCGAATCTGAAAGCACAAATTGCAATCGTATCGTTTTCTGTAATACGGAAATTGGCACCTGATACTCTTAAGCATCGAGCTTCCGCCTCCTAAGCGGATGCTCTTAGGTTCGATTACATGAAATGGTGCCACAATTTTGATAGAATTCTTCCTCAAATCTTTCCGTATTCTTACGACGATTTGCATCCAGTATGTGGCCATAGATCTCGGTGATCATGTCTGCTTGTGAGTGACCTGAATCTCCCTGCACCGCCTTGATGTCCCCGCCTGTCAGGACCAACTTATAGGTGATACTGCTGTGGCGTAAGCTGTGGAAGGTCACTTTCGGGAGATTACATTTCGCCAGAAGTCTTTGAAAATGTTTTGTAAGAACGCCGCCTTGCAGCGGCCGGTTATCTTCATAAGCGAAAATCAGCCTCGGTACTTCACCAATGGCTGATTTTTTCTGCTCATTTTGCCATTCAAACAGGGAGCGCTTTAACGATGGTGGAAAATAGACGATGCGATTGCTCGATTCAGTTTTGGGCGATTTTAGAACGAGGACTGTTCTGCTGTGCGCGTCAGCCGGGAATATGCGTAAAACATCTCGCCTATCTAACATCAGCACCGCGTCCTTACTAACCCGGCACAACGTCTTGCTGATCTGCAAGGAATTATGTTCCCAGTTAATATCGTCCCATGTCAACGCCAATAATTCACCTCTGCGTAGTGTGCATACGAAAGAAAGTTCAATCGCTAACCGCAGCCACGACACGCTGCAATGGCACAAAAGGAGTTGGATCTGCTCCGGGGATAGGAATGCCGATGGTGCTGATTTGGTTTTAGGGAGCGCTGCTTTATGAAAGGGGTTGCGATCCACATATTCCCACAGGACAGCTTGTTCAAAAGCGCTATGCAGTAGCTTGTGCACGCTTTTTAATGTGCTGGCCGAGACAGACTGTCCCTCATATTTGTGGTATGTTCCGCAGTATCGCGGTTCCTGTTGAAATTCCATGTAAAGTTTAGATACCAACCGTGGCGTCAGCTCCTCCAGGCGAACGCTGCCAAAGTAGGGATTGATGTAATTCTGAATCAATCCCCGACTGGATGTGTACATGGACAGCGACCATTTTGCTCTGCCATATAACCAGACATACTCCTGAATGAGCTGTTCTACCGTTTGTGGGCGATGAGCCAGTTCTTTCTTTACCTGTTGGGAATACTCAACCATACTTTTCCGGTGCAGCGCATCTTTTTCGGAGCGAAAACTCTCCCACTTTTGTTTGCGGATGCCGTTTACCTGTGTGTAGTAAACCACGCTGTAACTGTTGCCCCGCTGAACAATTGATGCCATAGTGGCTCCTCCTTTGTTTTTGATGTGCAAAATAAGAATAACATCACTCAAATCACAGTAAATCCTGATTGATGAAATGAGTGATGTTTGATATAATAATGTAAAAAAGTTTTTACATGAGGTGGCAGGATGCGGAACAAAAAACCTCCTTTTGAAATCACAAATGCGATGATCGACCATGTCGCAGAAATTGCGGAGTTGGTTGGGCGGTTGACCTCTACGAATCAGCTTTCAGCCAACCCTACTTTGCGGCGCACCAATCGCATTCGGACAATTCATGGCTCGCTGGCCATCGAGCAGAACACACTTACGCTGGAACAGGTCACGGCGGTGCTGAATGGCAAAACGGTATTGGCTCCGCCCAAGGATATTGCAGAAGTCAAAAACGCTTATGAGATCTATGAGCGGCTGGACGAGCTTGATCCCTACTCTGTGGATGACCTGCTGACTGCCCACGGCATCATGACCCGGGGGCTGGTGGATGAGTCCGGGGTGTTCCGCTCCAAGCCTGTCGGCGTCGTGGATCAGGAAGGGCATGTCCTGCATTTCGGCACTCTGCCACAGTATGTTCCCGATTTGGTCATGGAGTTACTGGACTGGGTCAAAAACAGTGATGTGCATATGCTGATTCGCAGCTGTGTGTTCCATTATGAGTTTGAGCTGATCCACCCCTTTGCCGATGGAAACGGCCGCGTTGGCCGCCTGTGGCATACACTGCTGCTTTCCAAATGGAACCCGGCCTTTGCTTGGCTGCCGGTGGAATCCCTCATCCACGACTGCCAGAAGGAGTATTACGAGGCCATCAATGCCTCCAATGATGCCGCAGAGTCTACGGTATTTATTGAGTTCATGCTCTCAGCTATCAAAGCATCGCTCATAGATGCAATCAACGCGAGTGATGAAATGAGCGATGGGGCAATAAACAAGGCAACTGTGCGTTGGACGCAGATTAAGGAATTCTTGAAAACACATGAGTTTATTATGAATGCAGATGTCCGGGCGCTGTGTGGTGTGTCTGCCGCCACAGCGAATCGGATTCTGTCAAGTTTTTCTGCAGAGGGAAAACTTATTAGAATCCATGAAAGAGGGCATTGGACGTATAGGCTGAATTTAAATTTTGAAACACTCACCCGACAATTATAGTAACAAACCGTGGATGCATTAATATTACAAGGAGGTCAATTATGGCATTAAACAAAATCCTGCAAGGCATGGTCACTGATTTTCAGAACAAATATTCTTTAGATGGTGACTCGTCAAAAATATTTGAGCACCTAGCAAACTATATTACTGTTACAAAATTTCATCCCGAAGCTTTTGGCGATAAGGGCGATTTCGAGCAGTTGATTGTTGATAAAAAAGGCCTTTTTGGAATTGATGGCATTGCGTTTATTGTTAATGGGAATTTGGTTTCTAGTAAAAATGATATTGCAGATTACGCAAAATCAAAATATCTCGATGTGCAAATTCTAATTATGCAGGCAAAGATAGAGGAAAAATGTGATACAGGCGATCTATTAAAAACAATCAGTGCGGCAAAGAGCTTCCTAGGGGACCATGCTCTCCTGACAGAAAAAACTCCAGAACTTGAAAATGCATTCGAGATTTATGAAGAATTGTTCAAGTATGCCAAATTTTTCAATTCTACTAGTCCTCAATGCTTTATTAATTTTGTTACCGCAGCAAAAACTTGGGATGAAACTTTAGTTGCCAGTATAACGGCGGCAGCAGAACGCGAAATAATAGCAATGTTCCCCGAAATCAAGCAAGCGAGGATAACAGTAGTTGGAAGCGACTATGTTATCGATGCGTATAGCGAATTGGAAAATAGTGTTGATATACAAATAAATTTCAAAAACTATCTCTCTTTTGATAAAATAAACGAGGTTGAACAATCATATTTGGGATACCTTTCAGGAGAAGAATACCTGAAAATAATTGTAGATAACCAAGGAGATATTCGGACGCGGGTGTTCTATGAAAATGTTCGAGACTATCAGGGTGAATCCAATCCGGTAAATCAGGAAATCCGTCATACATTGAACACATCTTTGTTACGAGATAAATTTGTCTTATTAAATAATGGCGTTACAATCGTAACCAAGCATTTTAAATCACTCGGTTCAAATATGTTTGAATTACGGGAATTCCAAGTTGTAAATGGCTGCCAAACTAGTCATGAAATCTATGCGGCTCGTGCCTATGCCAAGGACATTTTGGTTCCTGTTAAAATCATTCACACAACGGATGCCGATGTTATATCCATGATTGTCAAATCTACGAACAGACAGACACCGGTGCCTACCGAAGCATTTGTAGCGTTGGAAACCTACCACAAGCATTTGCAACAAGTTTTCGAAGAATATTCTAAAGAAATGCCGTTGCCTGTCTTCTACGAAAGACGTTCTGGAGAACTAGCTCTTAAAAAGGCTTCAGAGAATTGCTATGAGGTAGCAACATTGCATAGTATCATTCGTAGCGCTACAAGTGTATATTTTCAGGAACCATACATCGTATATAACAACAATCCTGCAAATATTCTTAAAAATCGATACAACAAACTCTTTCAAGAAGAACAACCGTATGAAATTTATTATCTGTCGTATTACCTTTTTGCAAATTTTTTAGAATTATCCAATATAAACAGAAGTGTTTTCAACGGCTTTGTATATAAACTAAGATTTTATATTATTATGGTTGCACGGTGTATTCTTGCGAACACGTCTACTTGTCCCGCGATGAATTCGAAAGACATGAAAGCAGAATTAAGGAGAATTTCGGAAATATGCCTACACGATCCGTCAAAAGTCAAAGATGCAATCACAGAGGCTAAAACAATAGTATGTACTGTAGTTGACAGTAATGAGGGTTATAAGTCTACTTTAAATAATTCTTTACGTAGCCCCGACTTCAATCTGGCGGTTCTGCAAGCAACCAAAGTATATCTTGAAAAATGAGTTCTGAAAGTTTTTTGTTGCGAAGTTACTTGATATACAAAAAAATGAATAGCCGCTTATTTTCCTAAAATTCTCGCCGCTTACAATAATGGCGGCGCTATCCCTAAACTGACCGATGCCCGAAAACCCTTGATTTTCAAGGCTTTCCGGGCATCGCTTACATTAGTTCCGGCGGGATACGTAGGAGCGGGAGATGTGGTACACGGCGGCCACCTGCCGCTGCGTCTGGGGCAGGCGGCCATCCAGCCCGTAGCGCCGGCGGATGATGTCCGCCTCCCGGGGTGTCAGCAGCTCCGCCACCAGCCGCCGGATCAGCAGCCGGTTCTCCTTGTCGTGGAGCTGCTCCAGCATGGTGTCCTCCTCGCCCACCACATCGCTGAGACACAGCGCGTCGCCCTCCGGCCCGGTGTCCAGCGTCTCGTTCAGCGACACCTCCCCCTGTAATTTCCGCTGCGAACGGAAATACATCAGGATCTCATTCTCAATGCACCGTGACGCATAGGTGGTCAGCTTGATATTACGGTCGGGCCGAAAGGTGTTCACGGCCTTGATCAGCCCGATCGTCCCGATGGAGATCAGATCCTCCTGGTCGGCGGTTTGGGTGTAGTATTTCTTAATAATATGCGCCACCAGCCGGAGGTTGTGCTCCACCAGCATGTTGCGGGCCTCCAGGTCTCCGGCGGCGGCCCGCTCCAGACATTCCCGCTCCCGGGCGGGAGCGAGGGGCTTGGGGAACGACCCCGGCGAGCCGGTAAGGTGCAGGGACAAAAACAGGCTGTTGCACAGCAGAAACAGCGCGGCGGACAGCATGAGACATCGCTCCTTTCGCCCTAACCTATGCGGCGGAGGAATGTCCGTATACGGAGGACAAACCATGAAAATTTGTCGTTGCACTGCCGATGGGGACGTGCTACAATAGTCCTATACGATATAAGGAGGCGCGTTTTATGATCTCCATGGCAATGCTGCACGATGCACAGCGGGTGCTGAAGCCCGTCATCAATCGGACGCCGGTGATCCAGACGAAAGGCATCGTCCCCGGCTGTGACTTTTACCTGAAGGCCGACTGCCTGCAAAAGACCGGCGCGTTCAAGCTCCGGGGCGCGTACTACAAGATCGCCACCCTTTCCGACGAGGAGAAGGAGCGCGGCGTCATCGCCTGCTCCGCCGGCAACCACGCCCAGGGCGTGGCCTTCGCCGCCCGCGATATGGGCATCAAGGCCACGATATGCATCCCGGAGGGCGCGCCCCTTTCCAAGATCGAGGCCACCCGCAGCTATGGCGCGAACGTGGTTCTCGTCCCCGGCGTGTACGACGATGCCTACGCTGAGGCCGTGCGCCTGCGGGACGAGCAGGGCCTCACCTTCATCCATCCCTTCAACGATTACAGCGTCATGGCCGGCCAGGGCACCATCGGCCTGGAGATTTTGGAGCAGCTGCCGGACGTGGACATGATCTTCGTCCCCATCGGCGGCGGTGGGCTCATCGCCGGCCTCGCCTACGCCGTGAAGAGTCTGAAGCCCGACTGCCGCGTCATCGGCGTGCAGGCCGCCGGCGCGCCCAGCATGGCCGAATCCCTGCGCGAGGGCAAGATCATCACCCTCTCCAGCGTGGATACCGTGGCCGACGGCATCAAAGTCAAAACCCCCGGCGACCTGACGTTCGAGATGTGCCGTCAGTACGTAGACGAGGTGGTGACGGTCAGCGAGGGCGAGATCGCCAGCGCCATCCTGACCGTGCTGGAAAAGCAGAAGCTGGTGGCCGAGGGCGCAGGCGCGGTGGGCATCGCCGCCGCCATGTACCACAAGGTCAACACCGAGGGCAAGAAGGTCTGCGCCCTGTTGTCCGGCGGCAACGTGGACGTGACCATGCTGGAGCGCATCCTCACCCGCGGCCTTGCCAAGGAGGGGCGCACGGTGAGCTTGGCCACGGTGCTGCCCGACCAGCCCCACGCCCTGGCCTCGTTCCTGGAGGTGGTGTCCTCTCTGGGCGCGAATGTGCTGGATGTGAACCACGAGCGCCGCAACACCCGCGCCGCCATCGGCTCTTGCGTGGTGAACGTGTCGCTGGAGACCCGGGACAAGGCCCACATTCAGGAGATCTTCACCTCCCTCCGCCGCAAGGGCTACGAGGTGGAGGAGCAATAAAGCGAACAAGGAAAGCCCGCCTTTCGGCGGGCTTTCCTTGTTTCGTTTCCCTTACTTCACGCAGATGGTCTCGATCTCCACCAGCGCACCGCGGGGCAGCGCGCCCACCTCCACGGCGGAGCGGGCGGGGTACTGACCCTCGGTGAAGAACTCGGCGTACACCGCGTTCATGGCGGCGAAATCGCCCATGTTCTGCAAAAACACGGTGGTCTTGACCACGTTGTCCATGGTCAGGCCGGCGGCCTCGAGAATGGCCTTGATGTTGGTCAGCACCTGGCGGGTCTGCTCGGTGATGCCGCCGGGGACGAACTCGCCGGTGGCGGGGTCGAAGGGCACTTGCCCGGAGGTGACGAGGAAGCTGCCGCAGTCGATGGCCTGGGAATACGGGCCGATGGCGGCGGGGGCGTTGGTGGTGGCGATGATCTTCTTCATAGCATGGACCTCCTGATAGTCTTTTCCCGCGTCCGGCGGGCCGGACGGTTTTCTGATACCACTTATACCACGTTTTCGGCGAAATGGCAACTCCCCTTGTGCCGACAGAACGCGGCTTTTTCCGCTATCGCTTTTTCTGATAATTTATTTTTGCCAATGCTCCCGCCTTTTCACCGTGTCTTTTGGACAATATGTCCAATATATCCCTGTTTTTTCCGTAAACAAGCGCCAAAACCGGCAGTCTGCACGAAAAACTACCGGCGCTTTTGGCGCATCTGCTATCTATCAAATTTGTAGCCAGCCATAGAATTTCGGCGCTACCACATAACGGGCGGTCTGTGGTACTTTTAACGATAGGAGAATAGCCGCCCCGGCGGTGAAACGACCACTATCATATATAATTTGAGGAGGAACTACCATGCTGCACGAGAATTGCGGTTTCGGCACAAAGGCCATCCATGCGGGCAACGTTAAGGACACCCAGTACGGCGCACTGACCACCCCCATTTTCCAGACCTCCACGTTCGTTTTTGACAGCTGCGAGCAGGGCGGACGGCGCTTTGCCGGCGAAGAGGGCGGCTATATCTACACCCGCCTGGGCAACCCCACCACCACCGTTCTGGAGTCCAAGATCGCGGCGCTGGAGAACGGCGAGGCCTGCGTGGCCGCCGCCTCCGGCATGGGCGCTATCTCCTCCGCGCTGTGGACCGTGGCCGCCGCCGGGAAGCACATCGTTGCCGACGGCACGCTGTACGGCTGCACCTTCGCCCTGCTGAACCACGGCATGACCCGCTACGGCGTAGAGGTCAGCTTCGTGGACACCTCCAACCTGGACGAGATCCGTCAGGCGCTGAAGCCCAACACCTGCGCCGTGTATCTGGAGACCCCCGCCAACCCCAACCTGAAGATCGCCGACATCGCCGCCGTGGCGGCGCTGGCCCACGGCTACAACAAGGACATCAAGGTCATCTGCGACAACACCTTCGCCTCTCCCTACCTGCAGCGTCCGCTGGAGCTGGGCGCTGACGTGGTGGTACACTCCGCCACCAAGTACCTCAACGGCCACGGCGACGTGATCGCGGGCTTCGTGGTGGGCTCTGCCGAGTTCTGCACCCAGGTGCGTATGTTCGGCCTGAAGGACATGACCGGCGCGGTGATGGACCCCTTCTCCGCCTTCCTGATCCTCCGCGGCCTGAAGACGCTGGAGATCCGTATGCAGAAGCACTGCGCCAACGCCCACGCCGTGGCGGAGTTCCTGTATAACCACCCCGCCGTGGACAAGGTGTACTATCCCGGCCTGGTGGATCATCCCGGCCACGACATCGCACGCCGTCAGATGAGCGATTTCGGCGGTATGCTGTCCTTCGAGGTCAAGGGCGGGCGCGCCGCCGGCGTGAAGCTGGTGAACTCCCTGCACCTGGTAACGGTGGCCGTGTCCCTGGGCGATGCTGAGACGCTGATCGAGCATCCCGCGTCCATGACCCACTCCACCTACACCGAGGAGGAGCTGGCCGCCTCCGGCATCGCCGCCGGCCTCATCCGCCTGTCCGTGGGTCTGGAGAACGCCGAGGACATCATCGCCGATCTGAAGCAGGCGCTGGATCAGCTGTAAGCCAACATAAGAAAACGTACTTCGGGGGACGCGGCAAATGCCGCGTCCCCCGCTTTTTGGCGCTATGTGGATAAATTAACGAGAAAAATGGGCAGGTTTTCCTTGCTTTCTCGGTTTTTTTGATATACAATATTCTGCGTACATTCACATGAGAGGTTGTCAACGACATGACCCATCCCTATAAAACGCGGGAGGGCGGCGCGACCGTGACGGTGTTCGTTCCCTACGACTGCCAGAACAACTGCCCCTTCTGCATCAACAAAAAAGAATACGCGGACTGCTCCGGCTTCAGCCTGGAGAAGATCTTGGACAGCATCCGGGTGATGGACGGCATCACGCCCCGGTGCGATTTTGTGTTCACCGGCGGTGAGCCGCTGGCCGACCTGAACGCCCTGCAAAGGATGCTGGACACCATCCCCGCCACCCACAAGATCTATATCAACACCACGTTCCCCGCCCAGGCCCACACGTCCTTTGAGGAGATGCTGGCCTTTACGGAGCGGAATAAGGACAAGATCACCTGCATGAACATCTCCCGCCATTTGCAGCACTACGTGGAGGAGAGCCCCGACGAGGTGCTGGGGAGGATCGCCTGTCCCACCCGGATCAACTGCGTGCTGTATAAGAACTATCCGGCGGCGAAGCTGGTGGATTACGTGGAGCGCTTTTTGCCCTACCGCATTCCCATCCAGTTCCGCTACGACTACACAGAGACCACGCCGGAGAACCTGTACGAGGAGGACAACGACCGCATTTTGCAGGATCTGAAGCGGCTGTTCACCTACAAGGGGCTGGACGGCTGCCGGATGCGGAACGGCTTCCACTTCGAGTACAAGGGGCTGCACATGACGTACCACAAGACGCTGCCCTACTCCACCATCGTGGAAAAGGGCGACGACGGCGTGACCTACGACATCCTGTACGACATCCTCATCAAGCAGAACGGCGAGATACACAGCGACTGGACCGGCGTGAAGATGGACGTGGACGCATACCGCAAGGTGGTGTTTGAGCCCTACGACCTGCGGGTGCTGGACGGCACGGTAGATTTCTGATAGAGACAAAAGAAACGGCGTAAGCCGTTTCTTTTTGTCTTGTCGATAAACCCTCTCTATGCGGCAAGCAGTTCATTTCCGCAGGGGGAGCTCGAGGGGGCAAAGCCCGCCTCGAATTGGATCAAATGTCGCGCAAAGCCTTGCCTTGCAAGGCGTGCGTGGAGCACCCCAAGGGTACTTGCTTCGCGGCGCGAAGCGACTATTTTCGTGCCGCAAGGCGGCACAAAAATAACGACATTCTTTCAGGCTGTCGAAAAAGCCAAAGGCTTTTTCGACAGCCTGAAAGAAACGGCTTACGCCGTTTCTTTTTCTTTCGGAACGCTTCCCCGTCTGTCTCCGTCTATATGGGCGGGAAAATTAAACAGCTTGTTTACAAATACCCCCTTTTACTTTCCGGGGGTTTGTACTATAATAGTAAATTGCCGGTGTAGCCCTATACGCCGGCGACTACTGAGGCAAAGTGAGGAAAACTTCTATGAAACGTATGATTTCTCTGCTGCTGGCGGCGCTGGCCGTCGTGACCCTGGCCGCCTGCGGCAGCAAGAGCTCCGCCACCGTGGACGCCGCCGGACTGGCCGACGCGCTGGTACAGAAGGTGCAGTTCGACAGTGAGATGAACGCCGTCAGCGCCGACGACCTGGGGTTCTATATCGAGCTGCCGGCCAAGTGCGAGGTGGGCGCGTATATGTCCTCCGGCGCTACCGCCGAGGAGATCTTCGTGATCCAGTGCTACGACAAGACCGACGCCGCCGCGGTGAAGGTGTCCATCCAGTCCTATCTGGACACCCAGAAGCAGGAGGCGGAGCGGTATCAGCCCGATGAGGTGGCACGCCTGAACGGCGCGATCTTTGAGACCTACGGCACGTGCGTGGTGCTGTGCGTCACCTCCGACACCGACACCGCCAACGCCGTCATCAAGGAGTACACGGCATGAGCCGGGACAGCTATTCCCGGGGTCGGGGCGGCGCGGCGCTGCTGCTGCTCATCGCCGCCGTGGCGCTGGTGGTGGCCGTGCTGGCCATTTTCACCAGTGTGTTTGAAAAGGATAAGGCCAAGCCGGACGATGCGCCCGGCACAGATGTGATCCAGCCCGCCGAGCCGGACGATACCGGCAGCGATACGCCGGACGTGCCGGCAGACCCGGACAACGGCAACACCCTGCCGGACGACACCAGCACGCCGGACACAGTCACCAAGCCCGACGGCAGCCAGCTGGATGACCCCACCCGGCCCGCCTCCGGCACGATCACCACCAGCGAGAAGCCGTATCAATCCGGCGGCGTATATGTGGTGGGCAACACGGGCTACGAGATGTATAACTACGTGGGCAGCCTGGCGGAGAAGTACCAGCAGATCGTCAACGGCGTGGCCGACGATCTCAGCGGCACGGCCACGGTGTATGTTATGGCTATCCCCCTGTCCAGCGGCATCACCCTGCCCGACAGTCTGTACAGCGACATACCCGGCAGCGACCAGGCCCAGGCCGAGAAGGATATTTTGGCGGGAATGGGGAACAATGTAAAGACGGTGGCCCTGCACGACACGCTGATGGCCCATCGGAACGAATACATCTACTTCCGCACCGACCACCACTGGACGGCGCTGGGCGCGTATTACGCCTACGCCCAGTTCTGCGCCGCCAAGGGCATTACGCCCCATGAGCTGAGCGAGTACGAGATAAGCCAGTATCCCGGCTTTTTAGGCTCGTTCTACAACGATTCCGGCAAGCCCGACGCTATGGCCGCCACGCCGGACACGGTGAACGCCTATCATCCCCTCAGCGCCGACGCCCACATGGAGTACGGCAGCGGGGAGAACAGCAGCCTTACCGGCGGCAAGGTCATCTTTGACGAGTCCACCGCCGCGGCCAGCCTGAAATACGGCACGTTCATCATGGGCGACAACCCCTACACCGTCATCGAGAACCCGGATCTGACCGACGGCTCGGCCTGCATCGTGGTGAAGGAGTCCTTCGGCAACGCCTTCGTGCCGTTCCTGGTGGACCACTATCAGACGGTGTATGTAGTGGACTACCGTTACTACGGCGGCAGCGTCACCGCGCTGGCCCGGAGTAAAAACGTCAGCGATGTGCTGTTCGTCAACAACCTGTCCGCCATCCGCGGCAGCTATCAGATCGGCAAGCTGAACGGCGTGAAGTAAATAACACCCTGACAGGGCGGGCTTGCCCGCCCTGTTCCTCTGAAACCACCCACAAAGGAGAAGCCGTCACATGGTCTTTAGCAGCACCACGTTCCTGCTGGCATTTCTGCCGCTGGTCGCCATTTTGTACTATATCTGTCCCCGGAAGCTGCGTAACGCGCTGCTGCTGGTGTTCAGCCTGCTGTTCTACGGCTGGGGTGAGCCCAAGTATATCCTCATCATGCTGTTCTCCACCGTGTTCGACTACTGCAACGGGTTGGCCATCGGCCATTTCCGGGCCAAGGGCCGGGAGGGCGGCGCGAAAGCGGTGCTCATCGTATCGGTGGTGGGCAACCTGGCCATTTTGGGCTTCTTCAAGTACACGGATTTCGCCATCGATAACCTGAACGGCCTGCTGGGCACGGCCATCCCCGCCCTGGGGCTGCTGCTGCCTATCGGCATCTCCTTCTACACGTTCCAGACCATGAGCTACACCATCGACGTATACCGCGGCCTTGTGCCGCCCCAGCGGAACATCATCGATTTCGGCGCGTATGTGACGCTGTTTCCCCAGCTCATCGCCGGGCCGATCGTGCAGTACAAGACGGTGGCCTACGACCTGGAGCACCGGCGGGAGACGCTTCCCCAGGCCAGCGAGGGCTTGCAGCGGTTCGTCATCGGCCTGGGCAAGAAGGTGCTGCTGGCCAATCAGATGGGCGCGATATGGGAGGACATCTCCGCCATGTCTTCCCCCTCCGTCACCACGGCGTGGCTGGGTGCGCTGGCGTTCACGTTCCAGATCTATTTCGACTTTTCCGGCTATTCCGACATGGCCATCGGCCTGGGCCGCTTCTTCGGCTTTCACTTTTTGGAGAACTTCAACTACCCCTACGAGTCCCGCACCGTCACCGAGTTCTGGCGGCGGTGGCACATCAGCCTGTCCACCTGGTTTCGGGAGTATGTCTACATCCCCCTGGGCGGCAACCGCAAGGGGCTGGGCCGCCAGCTGGTGAACATCACCATCGTGTGGTTTCTCACCGGGCTGTGGCACGGGGCAAGCTGGAACTTCGTGCTGTGGGGCGTGTACTACGCCGCGCTGCTGATTTTGGAAAAGACGTTCCTGCTGCGCTGGCTGGACAGAGCGCCCCGGTTCGTGGGACACGTCTACACCTGTCTGTGCTTCGTGCTGGGCTGGGTGCTGTTCGCCATCACCGACTTCGGGCAGTTGGGCGCGTATTTGGGTCATCTGTTCTCCGGCCCGCTGTGGGACAGCACCTCCGCTTACCTGCTGCGGTGCGACTGGCTGCTGCTGGCGCTGGCCGTCATCGGCTGCACCAGCCTGCCCAAGAGGCTGTGGGAAAAGCGGGAGCAGGCCCTGTCCCCCGCCCTGTCCGACGGACTGCGGACGGTGTGGGCGGTGATCGTCCTGCTGGTGTCCATCGCGTTTTTGGTGGGCGACAGCTACAACCCGTTTTTGTATTTCCGCTTTTAAGGAGGCCGCATCATGAAAAAAAGAACCGGCCTCGCGCCGCTGATCGCCATCTCCGCCATCCTCCTCGCCCTGTCCGTGGGCAGCTTCTTCCTGACCCCCGACCGGGCGTTTTCCGAGAACGAGAACCGCTATCTCCAGCTGACGCCCAAGCTGACGTGGGACAACGTGATGTCCGGCAAGTTCATGACAGACGCGGAGAACTACACCGGCGATCAGATCCTCCTGCGGGACGTGTGGACGGCCACCCGCTCCCTTTTGCAGCGGGCGGAGGGCAAGGAGGACATCAGCGGCACCTATTTGGGCGCGGACAGGCGCTACTTCGCCAAGGTCACGGACGACAGCTTCGACTGGAACAACTTGGTCAAGAACGCCGGGTACGTCCGGGACTTCCTTGACGCCAACAGCGGCAAGCCCTGCACGGCGCTGATCGTTCCCAGCCCCGCCGGTGTGCTGCGTGACGCGCTGCCGGAAAACGCGCCCTATTTTGACGAGGATCGCGCCTTTACCGCACTGTCCGACACACTGGGCGATACCCTGCTGGACAGCCGCCAAACGCTGGCATCAGTGGACGATCCCTACTACCACACCGACCACCACTGGACCACCATGGGCGCGCAGGCGGTGTATGAGCAGTGGGCCGCCGCCACGGGCCATACCGCCCGGAGCTATGACCTGACGCTGGCCAGCGACCACTTCCGCGGCACGCTGTATTCCAAGGTGCTGCTGCCGGACAGCGTGTACGACAGCGTGTACTACGCCCCGGAGATCGCCGTGGACAGCGTGGTGTGCGACGGTGAGGACGGCACGCTGTACGACCTGTCCGCCCTGGAGCAGAAGGATAAGTACGAGCTGTTCCTGGGCGGCAACTACGGCAAGGCCGTCATCACCACCGGCGTGGAGAACGGCAGACACCTGCTGCTGGTGAAGGACTCCTTCGCCAACGCCTTTGTGCCGTTCCTCACCGGGGATTACGAGACCATCACCATGATTGACCTGCGCTACTGCCGCGACAGCATGCGCGACCTGGCGGACGAGGCCACGGACATCCTGGTGCTGACGGAGATGACCAACTTCGCCGCCTCCGCCGATTATTTCAAGCTGACCCGGTAAGGGCAGCAGGACGGACAGAGTCGTCCACCCCTACGCACGTTCTGATGTGCCGTGTGAGCGACCCTTGCCTCTCCCTCTGGGAGAGGTGGCCGAGCGCAGCGAGGACGGAGAGGGCAAACCATGACCATACCGGCCCTCTCAGTCACCTGCGGTGACAGCTCTCCCAAAGGGAGAGCCAAGGGTCTGTGCCCCGTTATATAGGCGCATACCGCGGCGGCGTGAGGCCGTCCGCCCCTACAACCGTCTACCGTACCTGCGCCTTATCCTTGCCCTGTCATTCCGAGCCAGTGACCGGCGTCACTGGCGTGGGAATCCGTCCCCCTTTTTATGCCTCCGGCGGCCAAAGGCCGCTACCTACCTTTGCCGCTTTGCGGCAAAGGCGCGATTTGATAATCGCCCAAACCCCCGGGTGAGGTTTCCAAAGGGGAGGGCCGCAGCCCTCCCTTTTGGTCGTTTCAAGGAGAGGGGATTTTTAAGGGGAGAGGGAAATCGAAATCCCTCTCCCCTTAAATGGCGTTTTTGGTTACTTTTGTCGCTACTGACAAAAGTAACCCGCCGGAGGCAAAAAAGAAAAAAGAGCAAATAGCCACCGGGCGGACGACTCCGCCCTCCCCTACCCCCGCCTACCAAACACACAAACGCAAAAAAGAGACCGCCTCCCGGCGGTCTCTTCAGCTTGTCGATAAACCCTCTCTATGGGGTCAGAGGTTCATTTACGCAGGGGGAGCTCGAGGGGGCAAAGCCCGCCTCGAATCAGATCAAATGTCGCGCAAAGCCTTGCCTTGCAAGGCGTGCGTGGAGCGAAGCGACTATTTTCGTGCCGCAAGGCGGCACAAAAATAACGACATTATTTCAGGCTGTCGAAAAGCCAAAGGCTTTTTCGACAGTCTGAAGAGACCGCCTCCCGGCGGTCTCTTTTTGCGTCTTTCCTCGTCTCAGTCGCCCATGGGCGCGCCGCAGTGGGGGCAGAACTTGTCGTTGCTGGCTGCGCCGCACACGGGGCATACCTTCACCGTCACCTGCTCCTCGTCCACCACAGGCGCATCCTTGGCGGGCTTGCTGGCCTCCAGCTCGGCGATGCGCTCCTTGGAGGCGTTCACGGCGGCCACCACGTCCTTCACCGCGTCGGGGATCTCCCCCTCGTACTCGGACACGAACCACTCGCCGATGGCGCGATAGTTCTTGTCCAGCTCACGCTGCTCAGACAGGATGGCCATATTCACCTTGGCGGTGTCGGTCAGGTTCTGCGCCTTGTCGGCGGCCACTTCGGCCAGATCCTTGGCCTTATCCACGGCGATACCGGCGTACTCCTGCGCCTTCTTGCTCAGATCATTCAAAATACCCATTGAAAATACTCCTTTCCAATTTTCCTGTTGCGGACAGTATAGCGCGTTTTTCTCCCATGTGCAAGCGGTGTTTGCCGAAATTTACACACTGTTCACCGAAAAATAATGCGCCCGTAATGTTCTATCCAGTCGGCGGCCCGGCCTACCGCCCGCTTCCACAGTCGGTACTCCGCGTCGCAGTCCGCCTGCGGCCTCTTGGGCAAAAACACCTGCTCGCTCCGCCGCAGGGCGCGCAGCTCGTCTGTGTCCCGCCACACGCCGCAGCACAGCCCCGCCAGCGCCGCCGCGCCGAAGGCGGTGGTCTCCACCATCTCCGGCCTGTCCACTGGGATACGCAGCAGGTCGGCCTGCATCTGCAACAGGATGTCCGACACGCTTGCTCCGCCGTCGGCCCGCAGCAGTGTGATGTCGCAGCCTGCGTCCTGCCGCATGGCCAGCATCAGATCCGTCACCTGCGCGGCGATGCACTCCAGCACCGCCCGTGCGATGTGCCCCCGGTTCGTGCCCCGTGTGATGCCCAGTATCGCGCCCCGTGCGTACATATCCCAGTACGGCGCGCCCAGCCCCGTAAAGGCCGGCACCACCACCACGCCGCCGCTGTCCGGCACGGACGCGGCCAGCGCGTTGATCTCCGGCGCGGAGGCGATGATCTTTAGCTCGTCCCGCAGCCACTGTATGGTGCTGCCGCCGTTAAAAACGCTGCCCTCCAGCGCGTAGGCCGTCTCATCGTTCACCTGCCACGCCACGGAGCTCACCAGCCCCGCCCGGCTTCGCACCGGCGCGCCGCCCACGTTCATCAGCGTGAAGCACCCCGTGCCGTAGGTGTTTTTCGCCTCGCCGGGTGCAAAGCACGTCTGCCCGAACAGCGCCGCCTGCTGATCTCCCGCCGCGCCGCACACCGGCACGCCCGCCAGTTTCTCCAGCCCCGGTATCCCCGGCTTCACGAAGCCGTATACCTGGCTGTTGCCCACGGGCCGGGGCAGCATGGCCATGGGTACGCCCAGAATACCGCACAGCTCCTCGTCCCAGCACAGCCGGTGTATGTCGAACAGCATGGTGCGGCTGGCGTTGGAGTAGTCCGTCACGTGTACGCCGGTGAGCTGCCATATCAGCCATGTCTCCACCGTGCCGAACAGGATCTCTCCCCGCTCCGCCCGCTGCCGCAGCCCCGGCACGTGATCCAGTATCCAGCGGATCTTGCTGCCGGAGAAATAGGCGTCGATGAGCAGCCCGGTGGAGGCGCGGACGCGCTCCTCCAGCCCCTGATGCTTCAGCTCCTCGCACAGCTCCGCCGTCCGGCGGCACTGCCACACGATGGCGTTATACACCGGCTCTCCCGTGGCCCTGTCCCACACGATGGTGGTCTCCCGCTGGTTCGTCACGCCGATACCGGCGATGCTCCCCTCCGGCAGATGTGCCGCAGCCTCTGCGGCGGCCCGCCGCTCCGTGTCCCATATCTCCATGGGGTCGTGCTCCACCCACCCCGCCTGGGGATAGTGCTGGGTGAACGGATACTGCGCCAGGGACAGGATATGCCCCTGCCGGTCGAATACGATGGCCCGCGAGCTGGTCGTCCCCTGATCCAGCGCCAAAATATGGTCAGACATAACGCCGCCTCTTTTCTTTTTTGAATTTGTGTGGTATACTACAGGCAAATAATGACTTACTCTGCATTATAACATGAAAGGAGCGGGATTTCCATGACGAATATGACCGAGTTCCAATTCCTGTCCAGCGACGGCCATACGCAGCTCCACGGTATGCTGTGGGAGCCCACCGACACGCCAGTGCGGGCCGTGCTCCAGCTGTGCCACGGCGTGGCGGAGCATATCGCCCGCTACGATGCCTTCGCCCGTGCGCTGAACGAACAGGGCATCGCGGTGGCGGGCCACGACCACCTGGGCCACGGCAAGTCCCTGCCCCAGGGCGGCACGCCGGTCTACTTCGGCCAGGGCAACACCTGGAACACCGTGGTGGACGACATCTACGTGCTGCACCAGCGCCTGCTCCAGAAATACCCCGACACGCCCCTGTGCATCATGGGCCACAGCATGGGCTCGTTCCTCACCCGGACGTACCTCATCCGCTACCCCGGCACGGTGAAGGCGGCCATCATCATGGGCACGGGCTGGCAGCCCCGCGCCATGATCACCGGCGGCCTGGCGGTGGCCGACGCGGTCATCGCCCTCAAGGGCGAAAACGCCACCAGCGACGTGGTCACGGAGCTGGCCTTCGGCGCGTACAACAAGCTCTTCGCCCCCAACCGCACCAAGGTGGACTGGCTGTCCGCCGACGAGAGCAACGTGGACGACTATATCGCCGACCCCCTGTGCGGCGCGGACGCCACCGTGGGCCTGTTCCGTCAGATGCTCCACGGCATCCGCTTCAACCAGCGGCAAAGCAACCTCCGCCGCATGGACGCGGACACGCCGGTGCTGTTCGTGGCCGGCGACAAAGACCCGGTGGGCAGCTGCGGCAAGGGAGTCATCCAAAGCCATGAGGCGTTCAAGGCCGCCGGTGTCCGCGACTGCACGCTGAAGCTGTACCCCGGCCTGCGCCACGAGATCCTCAACGAGAAGCCCCAGCGCGACCAGATCACGAACGACATCGAAACGTGGCTGCTGTCCAAGCTGCCGTAAGAGAGTGCAAGAGAAAAGAGAGGAAACGACTATGAGCGAATGGGAAGCCCTGCGCCAGGAATGTCTCCACTGTCACGCCTGTACCCTGGCGGATACCCGCACCAACGTGGTCTTCGGCGTGGGCCGTGAGGACGCGGAGGTCATGATCATCGGCGAAGCCCCCGGCGCGAACGAGGACCTTCAGGGCGAGCCCTTCGTGGGCCGGGGCGGCAAGCTGCTGGACGATATGCTGGCCATGATCGGGCTGGACCGCAGCCGCATCTACATCACCAACTCCGTCAAGTGCCGCCCGCCGGAGAACCGCGACCCCCTGAACACGGAAAAGGAGGCCTGCCAGGGCTACCTCCAGCGCCAGCGCGCCCTGATGCGTCCCAAGATCATCGTCTGCCTGGGCCGTATCAGCGCCATGGAGCTTATCCGCCCCGACTTCAAGATCAGCCAGGAGCACGGCCAGTTCTCCGAAAAGGACGGCTGCCTGATGATGGCGCTGTACCACCCGGCGGCGCTGCTCCGTGACCCCCGTAAAAAGCCGGAGACCTTCGAGGACCTGAAGCGCCTCCAGGCCAAGATCCGCGAGATCTGCACCCACACCCCGTTGGATTTCTGAAAAACGGCAGAGGCGGAACATCCTTGCCTCCCTACACACCTCCCAATGCACCGCGTGAGCGTCCCTTGCCTCTCCCTTTGGGAGAGGTGGCCGAGCGCAGCGAGGACGGAGAGGGCAAACAAAAAAGAACCGCCTCCGGGCGGTTCTTCAGCTTGTCGATAAACCTATCATGTCATTCCGAGGAGCACCCCAAGGGTACTTGCTTCGCGGCGCAGCGCGCCCGTGGGAATCCGTAATCTTTTAACCGCAGATTTGCATGAAAACGCATAAGTTGTGCATTTTAGAAACGGATTGCCACGCCAGTCTGCGGACTGGCGTGGCAATGACAGGCTTTTTCGACAGCCTGAAAACCGGGAGAGCCTCAGCTCTCCCGGTTTATTTTTTGATTTACTTCTTCTCCGCCGCCGTCACACGGCCCGCCTCATCCACCGTGGCGGGGATGATCTGACTGCGGGTGTTCCGCGCTATGTCGTCCAGCCGCATCCGGCTGGGGAAATCACTGAGCAGCGTATACGCCACGCCGTGGCGCTTGGCCCGTCCCGTGCGCCCAATGCGGTGGATGTAATACTCGTTCTCCTCCGGCACTTCGTAGTTGAACACCGCGTCCACGTCGTCCACGTCGATGCCCCGGCTGGCCACATCCGTGGCCACGAACACCCGCAGCTTGCCGTCCCGGAAGCGCTGCATGACCTCCTCCCGCTTGCGCTGAGGGATGTCCCCGTGTATGCACTGGGCGTCGATGCCCCGCATCTGCAAAAACTTCGTCAGCCGCTCGGTGCTGCCCTTGGTGTTGCAGAAGCAGATCACCCGCTCATAATTCTCGCAGTTCAGAATTTTGGCGATAGCGTCCACCTTTCCGTCGGAGGGCATCTCCAGTCGGTATTGCAGAATGTCCGGCTTGTTCTCCTTGGTGGCCTGCACGGTGATCTCCACCGGGTCGCGCTGATAGACCCAGGAGATGTCCATCACCTCCCGTGAGATGGTGGCGGAGAACATCCCCAGGTTCTTCCGGCTGGGGATCTTGTCCAAAATCTGCGTCACGTCCCGGATAAAGCCCATGTCCAGCATACGGTCGGCCTCGTCCAGCACCACCGTGGCCACCTCCTTCAGGGACACGGTGCGCCGCTTCATGTGGTCGCTGAGCCGCCCCGGCGTGGCCACCACGATCTGCGGCTTCCGCTTCAGCGCGTCGATCTGCTTGCCGATGGGCTGCCCGCCGTACAGGCATACCAGCCGCACCCCCTCATGGCATACGGCCACGTCCCGCATCTCGTCGGTGATCTGCATGGCCAGCTCCCGGGTGGGGGCTAAGATAACGGCCTGCACCACCTCCCGCTCCGGGTCGATACGCTCGATGATGGGAATGCCGAAGGCCATGGTCTTGCCCGTGCCCGTAGGCGCTTTGGCGATCACGTCCTTCCCCTCCAGCATAGGCGGGATGCACCCGGCCTGCACCGGCGTGCTGATTTCATAGTGCTTATTCCGTATGGCGCGCATGGTGGCCTCCGAGAGTCCGAAGGAGTCAAACGCCGCGCCCTGAGTGTATTCCATAGCTTCCATCCTCGTTCTCATATAATTCCATTATACAGTATACCATACCTGTCAATACACGGCAAAGGGCCGTGTCGCCCGCAGGGCGCCGGAAGGATTGTAAAAAACGGGTGGGGCAGAACCCCGCCCCTACACACAGGTTTCCGGCGGTCGTTCCGTAGGGGGCGATGCCCACGCAGTGGAGCGAAGCGGAACAAGTACCCTTGGGGTGCATCGCCCCGCCGTCTCACCACCGCACCCCTTGCGTTGTTCCGTAGGAGCGGACGACCCTGTCCGCCCTTTATATCCTGTCATTCCGAGCCAGTGACCGACGTCACTGGCGTGGGAATCCGTCCCCCTTGCCTCCCTCTGCGAGGCGGCCCAGTGCTCACACTGGGTTGTGCGGCGAAGCGTAGCTGAGGTGTCAACGCGCAGCGTTGACGGAGGGATTGTCCAAAGGGATATTCCGCGCCCCGGCGCGGGGTACTTTTGCCCACGGCGGCAAAAGTACCCAAAAACGCCGTTCAAACCTGCGGTTTGAAAATCCCTGCGCGCCTTCACACAGTACGCATTTCGACCACATTTCCCACGCGAACGCTGTGCCCAGCAAATTTCACCTAAATGTTGCATTGTCTCTGCTTCTCTTTCCGCTGCCGCTTTTGCTCCGAAATGCAGAGTTGTGCGGTTCTATATTTGGTGTGTAGGGGCGGGGTTCTACGCTGTGGAGCGAAGCGGAACGAGTGCCCTTGGGGTATCCCGTCCGCCATTTGACCGCCGCACCCCTTGTGACCGTCCGCCAAAACACCGCGCAGCGGTGTCATTCCGAGCCAGTGACCGACGTCACTGGCGTGGGAATCCGTTCTCCCTTTCACGCCAACCAGCGGCCAAAGGCCGCCACCTACCTTTGCCGCTTCGCGGCAAAGGCGCGATTTG
>CAMDUN010000022.1:0-29906 GCA_945878665.1 uncultured Clostridia bacterium
ATGCAGCGCCTGAAGGAGGCCGCCGAGAAGGCCAAGATCGAGCTGTCCGGCGTGACCACCAGCAACATCAACCTGCCCTATATCACCGCCGACGCCACCGGCCCGAAGCACCTGGACGTGACGCTGACCCGCGCCAAGTTCAACGAGCTGACCGGCCATCTGGTGGAGGCCACCATGGGCCCGGTGCGTCAGGCTATGTCCGACGCGGGTCTGAAGCCCTCCGACCTGGCCAAGGTGCTGATGGTGGGCGGCTCCAGCCGTATCCCCGCCGTGGTGGACGCGGTGAAGAACTTCACCGGCTCTGACCCGTTCAAGGGCATCAACCCCGACGAGTGCGTGGCCATGGGCGCGGCGCTCCAGGCCGGTGTGCTGACCGGCGACGTGAAGGGTCTGCTGCTGCTGGACGTGACCCCCCTGTCCCTGGGCATTGAGACTATGGGCGGCGTGTGTACCCGCCTGATCGAGCGCAACACCACCATCCCCGTGAAGAAGAGTCAGATCTTCTCCACCGCCGCCGACAATCAGACCTCCGTGGAGGTGAACGTATTGCAGGGCGAGCGTGAGATGGCCGCCGCCAACAAGAGTTTGGGCCGCTTCCACCTGGACGGCATCGCCCCGGCACGCCGCGGTGTGCCGCAGATCGAGGTGACGTTCGACATCGACGCCAACGGCATCGTCAACGTAAGCGCCAAGGATCTTGGTACGGGCAACGCCCAGCACATCACCATCACCTCGTCCTCCAACATGAGCAAGGAGGACATTGAGAAGGCCGTCAAGGAGGCCGAGCAGTATGCCGCCGAGGACGCCAAGATCAAGGAGAAGGTGGAGGTCCGCAACCAGGCCGATCAGATGGTCTATCAGGCGGAGAAGACGCTGAACGAGGTGGGCGACAAGGTGCCCGAGAGCGAGAAAGAGCCCATCAAGGCCGGCGTGGAGAAGCTGAAGGAGACGCTGAAGGGCGAGGACACCGACGCTATCAAGGCCGCCACCGAGGAGCTGACCCAACTGTTCTACAAGATGAGCGAGAAGCTGTATCAGCAGGCCGCGCCCCAGGGCGACCCCAACATGGGCGGTCAGCCCGGCGGCGACGCAGGCAACGGCGGACAGCAGTACTACGACGCCGACTATAAGGTCGTGGACGACGACGAGCAGAACAACAAGTAAGGCAAATATATCCCACAATAAGGGGCAGGAGTGACCTGTCCCTTGTTGTGGTGTTATCACCCCTTTGAGTGGAGAGAAGTGCGATGGCAGAAAACAAACGCGATTATTATGAGGTCCTCGGCGTCAGCAAGGGCGCAAGCGAGGACGAGATCAAAAAAGCCTATAAAAGGCTGGCGCGGAAGTACCACCCGGACATGAACCCCGGCGACAAGGAGGCCGAGGAGAAGTTCAAGGAGGTCAACGAGGCCAACGAGGTGCTGTCCGACCCGGAGAAGAAGGCGCGGTACGACCAGTTCGGCTTCGCCGGGGTAGACCCCAGCTACGGCGCGGGCACTGGCGCGGGCGGCGCATATGGCGGCGCGGGCGGCTTCGACTTCGGCGACCTGGGGGACATCTTCGGCAGCTTCTTCGGCGGCGGCTTCGGCGGCGGACAGCGCCGCAATCCCAACGCGCCCCAGCGGGGCGAGAGCATCCGCGCCAGCGTGTCCGTCACGTTTAAGGAGGCGGCCTTCGGCTGTCAGAAGGACGTGACGGTGGAGCGCAGCGAGCAGTGCCCCACCTGCAAGGGCAGCGGCTGCCAGCCCGGCACGACGCCGGAGGTATGCCCCGACTGCCGGGGCAGCGGGCAGGTGCAGGTGCAGCAGCGGACGCCCATGGGCGTGTTCGCCACCAGCCGGCCCTGTCAGAAATGTCACGGCACGGGCCGCATTATCCACCAGCCCTGCACGGACTGCGGCGGACAGGGGCGGACGCGGAAGCGCAAGACCATTCAGGTCAACATCCCCGCCGGTATCGACCACGGGCAGACCATCTCCCTGCGGGGACAGGGCAACGCCGGAAAGAACGGCGGCAGCGCCGGTGATCTGCTGATCACCGTGATGGTGCAGCCGGACGAGACGTTCCGCCGGGAGGGCGTGGACGTGTTCACGGAGGAGCCTATCACGTTTGCCCAGGCGGTGCTGGGCGCGACGCTGGAGATCCCCACCATCGACGGCAAGGTGAAGTACGATCTGCCGGAGGGCACGCAGACCGGCACGGTGTTCCGGCTGCGGGGCAAGGGCATCCCCGTGCTCAACGGACGGGGACGTGGCGACCAGTACGTCACCGTGACGGTGGAGACGCCCCGCAACCTGACGAAGGAGCAGAAGGAAGCGCTGCGGAGGTTCAGCGAGTCGCTGGGCGAGAGCAACTACGAGAGGCGCAAGAGCTTCTTCAAGAAGAAGTGAGGCCGGGTCATGTATCTAGCGGATTATCATACCCATTCCAGCGTATCGCCTGACGGGTCTGTCACCGTGTCGGAGCTGGCCGGGGCGGCCATCGACCGCGGGCTGAACGAGATATGCGTTACCGACCACGTGGACACCGTTCTGTGGGGCAGTCACCTGCCCCGCACCAGCTTCGACTGGGCCGCCGTGGCGCGGCAGGTGGCGGAGGCACGGCAGCGCTGCGGCGACCGGCTGACCATCCGCATGGGCGCGGAGCTGGGCGAAGCGCCCATGGCCTTCGACCGGGCGGAAAAGCTGCTGGCCGATGCGCCGGAGCTGGACTTCGTCATCGGGTCGGTACACATGGCCGGAGAAAAATTTCACCATTTTGACCTATATTACATTGAAAAACGGGACGAAACGTATTATCATAGCGTTATAGACAGCTATTTGGACGATGTGCTGGCGCTGGCCCGGTGGGGCAAGTTCAGCGTGCTGGGCCATCTGACGCTGCCGCTGCGGTACATAAACGAGAACCTGGGCGAGCACATGACGTTTGAAGGCCACGAGGAGCAGTGCCGGGAGATCTTCCGCACGCTGATCCAAAACGGCTGCGGCATCGAGTGCAACACCAACCGGGGCAACACGCCGCTGCCGGACGCGCCGCTGCTGCGGCTGTACCGGGAGCTGGGCGGCGAGATCATCACCCTGGGCTCGGACGCACACGACACGCGGTATGTGGGCTGCGCCATCCGGGAGCGGCAGGAGCTGCTGCGCCAGTGCGGCTTCCGCTATTTCACCACGTTCGAGGGCGGCAGACCCGCCTTCCGACCGCTATAACAGAAAAGGAGACTACGATATGAAGATCGCCATCGCCTGTGACCACGGCGGCTACCTGCTGAAGCAGGATCTGCTGATCTGGATGGAGGAAAACGACATTGAGTACGAGGACTTTGGGTGCTTCTCCACGGAGAGCGTGGACTATCCCGTTTTCGCCGAGAAGGCGGCCCGCGCCGTGGCGGACGGCACGTGCGACAGGGGTGTGGTCATCTGCACCACCGGCATCGGCGTCAGCATCGCCGCCAACAAAGTGCCGGGCATCCGCTGCGCCCTGTGCACCGACAGCTTGCAGGCGGAGATGACCCGCCGCCACAACGACGCCAACGTGCTGGCCCTGGGTGCGGGCATCACCGGTCCGAACCTGGCCAAGCGGATGCTGGAGCTGTTTTTGAACACGGAGTTCGAGGGCGGACGCCACGCACGCCGCGTGGCGCTGCTGGACGCCATCCGCTGAGGGCAGACCTATGGCGACAAAGGGTTACAGCAGCTACCACGGGCGGGTCTCCCCGGGGAAGATCGCGCTGATCGTGGTGCTGGTGCTGATATTGCTGGGGGCGATCGCCTATCTGGTGGTGCAGAACTACCTGGTGTACGACGAGTCGGGCCAGGTGCATCTGGAGCTGCCGTTTTTCCAGGAGAAGGACAACGACGGCGGCACAGAGCCGGACGGCAGCGGTCAGCCCGGGCTGGACGACGCGGATTTTGACCGGGTAGAGCCGGAGTTCCCCCACGTGAAGGTGCAGGCGCTGCACGGCGTGCGGCTGCCGGACGACTGTTTGTGGTGGGGCGCGGACTATATCATGACAAAATTAGCGCCGGAGGACATGGTGCTGGCAGTGAAGCGCACCACCGGCGGCATCACTTACGCCACGGAGGCACAGCCGCCTCAGGGCGTGGTGGTAGAGACGGGGCGGCCTCTCGACTGCCTGAAATCGCTGCTGGCTGCCGACCGCTGGACGGTGGGGCACATCGTGTGCTTCAGCGACAGCGCCTTTGCCAGGGCGCGGACGGACTGCGCCCTGACACGGGAGGACGGCGCGCTGTGGTACGACGACCAGGGGCAGGCGTGGCTCGACCCCACCGACCCGGAGGTGCTGCGGTATCTGACGGCGCTGTGCAAGGAGTGCGGCGAGCTGGGCTTTGACGAGGTGCTGCTGGACAGCTTCTGCTATCCCACCGGCGGCGACACGGCGGCCATCGCCAACGACGACGGCGACCGGGCGCAGATCCTGACCGACGTGGCCAAATCGCTGCGGAGCTGTCTGCCGGAGGGCGTGGCGCTGTCGGTGACGTACCGGGGCGGCGGCGACCTGACGCTGGCGCAGCTGGCCGACCTGTTCGACCGCATCTACGTGCCGGCGGCGGACTACGACGCGGCGGCGGCACAGCTGGGCAGTCAGTTTGACGCGGATACGCGGCTGGTGTCCATCACCGGCCAGGCCACCGGGACGGGCAGCTATATGCTGGTGCAGTAGGTATGAGACGCGAAAAGAGAAACCGCCGTGAGGCGGTTTCTCTTTTTGCTTATATGGTCACTCCTGGGCGGCGTGGTCGGTGGGGGCGCTGCACTTGGGGCAGACTCCGTTGACCAGCTGCGTGCCGCAGAGCTTGCAGTACTGCGGCGGGCATTTGGGGCACACGCCGTCCACCAGCTCCGTACCGCAGATGCGGCAGTAGGAACGGTGGGGCGCGGTCTCCTGCACTGCCTCCTGCTGACGGGCCTCCGCCCGCAGCTTCGCCATGTCCGGGGCAAGGAGCACATCCGCGCCGCCTGCGCCGGTCTGGTCGGCCAGCTTGCGGTTGATAGAGATGACATTTTTCAGCAGCAGGATGGCCATCATCATCAGCTCGTAGCTGAGACGGATCAGGATCGGCCCGAGGAGAATGCACAGCAGGCCCACGCCGCCGGTCCAGTGCGTGCCGCCCCAGTAGCTGTATTCCACGTTGAACAGCAAGAACACGCCGTAGAGCACGATGAAGGCCGTGGAGAAAATGTACAGCGCCTGGAGGATCTTCTCCACCAGCAGGAACTTGAAGGTACAGGCGTCATGGAGGAACTTCCCGAAAGCACCCAGCTTCTCCCGGCGCTTTTCGGGGACGATGAAGATGAAGGCCAGCACCGTGGCCGCGATAGCCAGCACCAGGGCGATGGCGATAAAGACGATATTCCGCATGGCAGCACGCTCCTTTCCTTGATAGCACCAGTATAGCAAACAAGCCCAAACGGTGTCAAGCCGCGGCGGTTTCGTCGCCGGGCGGGCGCGATTTTTGGCCCGGATATGGATAATCATTCCAAAAACAGGCGGAATATTGGGGTTTTTGCCGGATTGTTTACAATTTTATTCTTGACGCATGGCCGGAAACAAGGTATGATACTATTTGTAACTAATTTGTAACTTTTAGGTGGCGTACCCATGACTGAGCAAAAGCAAGACAAGAACACCACAGGCCGCGACCCCAACCGGGAGCACATGACGCTGTCCGCGCTGTGGAATCTGTGGATGGACAACTTAAAAAGCTGGCGGCAGTACAGAGAAGAACACGCCGACCTGTTCACGCTGAATATCCAGGCGGGCTTCCGCCGCATCGGCGGATGGCTGGGCCGGGTGCGGCGCAGTGCCCGGACGCTGGCCGAGGAGCGAAAGGATAAGCGGTTTCCCGAATCGGAGCTGGCTGCGGCGCAGCTGTTTCTTTTTTTGTGCAGCAGCGTAGAGCGTCTGGGCGCGAAGCTGCGGGAGCGGTTCTCCCGGCGGCGGAAGGCGCTGGTGCGGGCCGGCGGAAAGCGGCGCAGCTACTTCGAGGAAAAATTGCAGCTGCACCCGGTAGCGTTTTTGCTGGGCGCGGTGTGCATCGCCGCGGCGGCGGTGGTGCTGTCCCTGTATACACTGGGCACGGATGTGTCCTACGACGGCGTGGAGCTGGGCGTGGTGTCGTCCAGCCGGGCGGCGGCGCAGACGGTGGCCCAGCTGGAGGCCATCACCCAGGAGACGCTGGGCGACGCGGACTACGCCGTGGACGAGACGCTGCTGGAGACCACCACGGGCGTGTACCCCCGGAAGGCCATGGTGTCCAAGGACACGCTGCTGGAGGAGCTGGGCGACGAGGTGGGTTTGGTGGAGTACGCCAACGTGCTGTACGTCAGCGGAGAAAAGGTGGTGGCCACCACCCGCTCCGGCGCGCTGGAGGACCTGCTGGAGCAGCTGAAGCTGGGCTATGAGACGGCGGACACGGTGAACGCCTACTTCGTGGAGGAAGTGGACATCCGGCAGGAGTACGTGGAGTCGTCCTACGTGATGAACCTGGGCTACATCGCCGAGATCCTCAACGAGACGAAGGAGGGCGAGGTGACGTACACCGTCACCTCCGGCGACAGCTATTACAGCATCGCGGAGAAATATGACCTGAGCGTGGAAGCGCTGATGAAGCTGAACCCCGGCTATGACCCGAAGATCCTGCGGGTGGGCGATGTGCTGACCATCAGCAACGCCGTGCCCTATCTGACGGTGGTGAACGTGGAGCGGCAGCGGTACGTGCAGGATGTGCCGTACCAGGTGGAGTACACCGACGACAGCTCCATGTACCAGGGCGAGTATAAGGTCACGTCCGCGGGCGTGTACGGCAAGGCGGACATCACCGCCAACGTGACGTATATCAACGGCGAGGAGACGGAGCGCGAGGTGGTGGCCAGCGTGACGCTGTCCCAGCCGGTAACGGAGCAGCAGCTCCGCGGCACGAAGGAGCGGCCCACCTGGTATCCCACCGGGTCGTTCTCCTGGCCCTGCACCGGCATCCTCACCAGCCGGTTCGGCTATCGAAGCCTGCTGGGCAGCACCTACCACAGCGGCATCGACATCGGCAACAGCTACGGCACGTCCATCTATGCCTCCGACGGCGGCACGGTGACGTACTCCGGCTGGATGAGCGGATACGGCTATCTGATCATCATCGACCACGGCAACGGGTATCAGACGTACTACGGGCATAACAGCAGTTTGGTGGCGTCCCTGGGGCAGAAGGTCCACAAGGGCCAGCTCATCGCCCGCATGGGCTCGACGGGCCGCTCCACCGGCAACCACTGCCACTTCGGCATCAAGCTCAACGGCACGTTCCTCAACCCGCTGAACTATCTGTAAAACCACGCAGCCCCGCCCATTGGGCGGGGCTGCGTGTCGATAAACCCATCTTGTCATTCCGAGGAGCACCCCAAGGGTACTTGCTTCGCGGCGCGAAGCGACGTGGGAATCCGTAATCTTTTAGCTGCAAATCTATGCTAAAGCGCAAAAATCATGTGTTTTGAGAACGGATTGCCACGCCAGTCTGCGGACTGGCTCGCAATGACAGGCTTATCGACACGCTTTTTCCGGGGTTGCAAAAATGAAATTCTATGGTACAATAGAGCTACCTATTATCTGAGAACGAGGTGAAAAGGATGAAGAAGCTGCTCGGTCTGCTGAGTGCGGTGTGCGCCATGGCGCTGTGCCTGTGCGCGGCCTACGCCAGCCCCCTGACCGGCGACACCAGCAACATGGGTCTGTGGATCGCCATGGTGGTGGTGGCTGTGATCGCCATGGTGGTGCTGCTCATCGTGGGTAAGAAGAAAAAGAAATAAGCCGATATGACGAAAGCCCTGTGCCGCACGGCACAGGGCTTTTTATGCTATTTCTTGCGGGGGTAAGGCTTTTTCTCATCGGTGCGGCCCAACAGGTAATCCACACTGACCTGATACAGGTCGGCCAGGCGGCACAGCACGTCTATCGGGTAGTTCAGCACGCCGATCTCGTACTGCGAGTACGTATTCTGCTTCACGTTCAGGTACTCCGCCACCTGCTGCTGGGTCATGCCCGCGTCCACCCGTAAATTGCGGATATTCTCATACGGCAAAACTTCATAGCGCATCATATCACCCTGGAACAGGATAAAATATCTTCTTTTCAGATATTGCATTTTATCTTGTTTTCAGATAAACTATACGTATAGGGGGTGAAATGATGGCCGATTATAAGCAAATGTACCTGAAGCTGCTGAACGCAACGGAAAACGCCATGGAGATGCTGATCGCCGCCCAGCGGCAGTGCGAGGAGCTATACATCCAAACGGAGGAACAGACTGACAGCGAAGAGGTATAAAGATAGGGCCGCCGAAAGGCGGCCCTATCTCAGGCTGTCGAAAAAGCCTTTGGCTCTTTCGACAGCCTGAAATAATGTCGTTATTTTGTGCCGCCTTGCGGCACGAAAATAGTCGCTTCGCGCCGCGAAGCAAGTACCCTTGGGGTGCTCCTCGGAATGACAGGGGTGAGTTTATCGACACGCTGAGAGGGCCGCCGAAAGGCGGCCCTCTCTTTATGCCATGCCTGAAACAACACACCGCTTGGCAAAACGTGCGTAGGGGCGGACGACTCTGTCCGCCCTTCTCTCACTCAAACAAGCCCGCCTGGCCGGGGACCTCCGCGTGGCCGATGCGGCGGAGCTGCTGGGCGTTCTCCGCGGTCAGGGCGTCGGTGATGGCCATTTTGCGGATGATGTTCCGCACGGTGGCATCCAGCGCCGTCCCCTCCCGGTAGTCGGCGGGGAAGATGAAGTCCACCCGGCCCTTGGCCAGCAGATCCTCCACGCCGGCACGGTTGGCGGCCTGGTACACGGCGATGGCCTGGCCGCCGTAGGCCCGCATCATCTTCATGCAGGGCACATCGGAAAGGCCGTCGCCCACGTAGATCATGTTGGTGAAGGGGATGCGCTTGCTGTCATCGGGCATGGAGTCGTTCAGCGTCCTGTCGTCGGCCACGTCCAGCACGCCCTTGTTGATGCGGTAGACGAACTGGGTCTTGTTGGTGAAATTCACATCCAGCTTGGGCCAGCGGGCCTCGCCGCCGCGGTAGTAGAACTCGCAGGCGTAGATCTGCTTGAACTCGTGGGCGATGCCGCTGCCCTCGATGATCTCCTTCAGGCCGGAGGACAGCACGTAGTGCTCGATCTCCACGCCCAGGGACGCGCCGAAGTCGTTGATGCGGCTGAACCACTCCCGCACGCCGGGGAACAGCTCCATGGGCTGGCCGCAGCGCACCAGAAAGTCACGGGTCAGGGGGATGCCCTGGGCGCGGCACTCGGCGATCATGGTATACATATAGGCCAGCAGGCCGTCCATGCGGTTCTCCCGGCCAAAGGTGTTGGCCTTGTGCCAGAACTCCTTGGGCGTGTAGCCCAGGGCCGGGATAAAGGCGTAGTCCTCCATGTCGGTGGTGCAGAGGGTCTTGTCAAAGTCGTACAGCAGGGCGATGATGGGCTTGCTCATAGCGGTTCTCCTTCGGTGAAAAAAGGCGGCCTGGGCCGCCTTTTTTATGTTCTCACTTATTGTCGCCGTAGTTGCGGCCAAACTTCAGCTCGTCCAGGCTCAGCTTGAAGTCGCTGGGGATGGCAGAGCCGTCGATGGGCGGCAGCTTGATGGTGGGGTCATCGGTGACGGCGGGCTTGGCCTCCTCGGGCTGGGGATCGGTGTAGCGGCTGAGGATGTCCTGCTCGATGGCGGAGACCACGTCGTCCTTGGGCTGCTCCTCCGCCGTCTGAGCGGGCTGCTCCGGCGCGGCCAGCTCCAACTCCGGCAGGGACTGCAAAAAGTCGGTCTGCGCCTGGCACAGCTCCTGGCTGCGGCGGATGAACTCCGCCGTTTTCTGCTGGGCCATGGCCAGCTTACGCTCCTCGGCCTGGCGCTCCGCATCCAGGCGGTGGATCTCCTCCTGCGCCTCCACGCGGGCCTTGGCCAGGATCTCCTCCTTCTCGGACTGGGCCTCCTGCACCAGCTTGGAGGCCATCTTCTGCGCCGTCAGCAGCGCCTGACGCATGGCCTCCTCGGTGGAGCGGTATTCCTCCACCTTCTCCGCCAGCACCTTCAGCTTGGCCTTCAGGGTGACGTTCTCCTTGAAGATGGCGGTGTAATCCTCGGTCAGCGCGTCCAGAAACTCGTCCACGGACGACATACTGTAACCGCCGCTGCCGAAGGACGCCTTGGGGAATACTTTTTCGGAAACTTCCTGGGGTGTAAACATGATGATCCCTCCGTCTTTGTTCTGTCTATATCGCTTACAGGTACAGGCCGCTGTTCTCCAGCTCGTCGATCAGGTCGCCCATGATGTCCACGGAGTAGGGCGTGATGATATACGTGTTGGCGGCCACCTTCTTGATCTTGCCCTCGCCGGCGTAGGCCACGCCGGACAGGAAGTCGATGAGGCGGCGGGCCACATCCTTGTTGGTGGACTCCAGGTTCAGCACCACGGTGCGCTTTTCCTTCAGGTGGTCGGCGATCTCGGAGGCGTTCTCGAACCGCTCCGGCTTCACCAGCACCACCTTCAGCTGGGTGGTGGCGTGGATGTTCACCACCTTGTTGTGGCGGTCATCGCTGCGGCGGTCGTCGGACCGGCGCTCCTCGCTGCGGCGCTCCTGACGGTCCTCGAACAGAGAGCGGGAGTCGCTTTTCGGTTCTTCAAAATCGTCCTCGTAATCGTAATCCTCGTCATCGTAGGGATGAATGATCTTCTTCAGCTCGTCCATGAAGCCCATCAGCAATACCTCCCGCGTTTATTTTGCATAATTTCTTGCGCCGAAAATAGCCGTGCCCACCCGCACCATGTTGCTGCCGCAGCGGATAGCATCGGCAAAGTCGCCGCTCATGCCCATAGAAATGTACTCCCATTTATTATCGTACATTTTCTCGTTTATGTCAACATATAGTGCGTGTACTTTTTGGAAATATACCATATTTTCCTCCCGGCTGGCATCGGCAGGGGGAATGGTCATCAGCCCGCGGACGCGGACGTGGGGCAGCGTCCTTGCCAGCGCCGCCGCATCGGCCAGCGCCGCCGGGGCGAAGCCGCTCTTGGCCGCCTCGCCGCCGATGTTCACCTCCAGCAGTATATCCTGCACAAGGCCCAGCTTC
This sequence comes from uncultured Clostridia bacterium, assembly GCA_945878665.1. Taxonomy (GTDB): domain Bacteria; phylum Bacillota; class Clostridia; order Oscillospirales; family Oscillospiraceae; genus Vescimonas. Next base: position 11,136 of record CAMDUN010000022.1, read on the forward strand.
TCCGCCTGCCGGTCGATCTCCCGCAGCAGCTCCTCCGAGCCGACGGACTGGATGAGGGCCGCCTTGCCCACCACCTGCTTGACCTTGTTGCGCTGGAGATGGCCGATGAAGTGCAGCGGCGCGCCGTCATAGGCGTTCTGCGCCAGCTTGGCGGTCATCTCCTGCACCCGGTTCTCGCCCAGCACGTCGATGCCGGCGGCGATGGCCTCCTGACAGGTCTCCGCATCGTTCATCTTGCTGGCACCCACCAGGGTGATGTCCGCGCCGGTGCGGCCCGTCTCCCGTGCGGCCTGGTCGATCTCCCGCCGGATGCGCTCAATATTCTCCCGAATAGACATAGCTGTAAGCCTCCTTATCTCTATATCACCGAATGACTTTCCCGTCGAACAGCTCACCGGCGGTGGCGATGACCTCATCCCCCACCCGGAGCGTCCGGGTGTCGGACGCTCCCTCGGCGGGCTTGACCAGGGCATAGTTCTCCCCCTGGTACAGCAGTTCCACCGGGCGGAAGGACGCATTCTCGCCGTCCACGCAGTACACGCCGGTAACGCCCGTCTCGCTGACGCGGAGGGCGTTGGACGGCACGCGCAGCCCCTCGTAGGTGTGCAGCACCACGTCCGCCGCCTGATGGCGCAGCAGCGTGGTCTGCGCCAGATATTTCCGGCAGGACAGCACCACGGCGGCCTGGCCGTTCTCCTCCGCCGACACGTGCTCCACCCGCATACGGATGGTCTGCTCGAAGCCCTTGGCCAGCCGCAGGTTCACGCTGCCCATGGTCTTGATGGTCCGGGCCTGGTCATAGGGCAGGCTCACGGCGTAGTACCACGTGTCGCCGTAAATGAGCTTGCCCATGCTGCCGTGGTCGGCGGTGGGCCGGACGGCGGACAGCCTGGAGGGGGTCAGCCCCTCCAGCAGCGCCGGGGTCAGCACCGTTTCGTAGCCGTCGCACAGGGCGGAATATGTACCGGCGGACTTGGCCGTGACGTGTACCGCGCCGGACAGGGAGCTTTTCAGCTGCGCCAGCTCGCTCTCCACGGACTTGACCTGGCTCTGGATCTCCTCCTGACTGGTGTAGGCGTGGTCGCGCTTCAGCACGGCGGCCTTCAGGGCCGCCAGGTCGCTGTCGGCGGCGGCATAATCCCCGGCGGACAGCGTCTGCCGCAGGGTCAGGATGTCGCCGGTGATGGAGGTGTCCAGCTTCAGCGCCGCGTCCGGGTCAAGATAGGACGTGAGGGCAAACTCCAGCTGCTGGAGCTGCAGCGCCAGCGTCTCGATGCGGCTGACGGTCTGGAGGGCGCTGGCGTCGGCGTAGACGGTGGCCACCGTCTGTCCCGCGCCCACCTTCTGCCCCTCCTGCAGCGCGTGGCTCACCGTGCCGCTCTGCTCGGGCAGCGCCTCCTCGTCCCGGACCAGCCAGCCGTCCAGCGACACCACGTCCTCGGCCTGGCTCTCGTAGACCAGTGTGGTGGTCAGCGGGTCGGAGAAGTAGTTGTAGACCTGTATGGCGAAATACAGCAGCACCGCCGCCAGCACCACGATGGGCAGCACGCGGAGGCCCTGAGACGTGGCCTTTATGTTGTTGTTCTGTTGGGGCTCTTTGTTCATGGCAGTTTCCTTTGCGGGGAGGGCGTTACTCCTCCCGCAGCTCGATGCTCCTCAAGGGCGCGATGGTGGAGATGGCGTGCTTGTAGATGACCTGCTGCCTCCCCTCCGAGTCCAGCACCACCACGAAGCAGTCAAAGCCGGTGATGACGCCGCGAAGCTGGAAGCCGTTCACCAAAAACAGGGTGACGGGTATGTTCTCCTTGCGCGCACGGGTGAGGAAGATCTCCTGAAGGTTGTTTGTCTTTTGCATGGTCGTCCGCTCCTTTTATGTCTGTGTGCGGACGAGGGGCTCGTCCTCCGTCCGCCGTACTCAGCATACGCCGGAGGACGTGAGGAATTTTGTCGCATTTTGGAGGCCGGAGGGAAAATCCGGCACTTTGTCCCATAATATCCAATGGATGGCCTCGTTGCGGCGCAGCCACGTAAGCTGGCGCTTGGCGTACTGCCGGGAGCGGAGCTTCACCTCCGCCACGGCCTCGGCCTCGGTCATCCGCCCGTCGGCCACCGCCAAAAACTGCTTGTAGCCGATGGCCTGCCAGGCGGTGGCGGTGCGGGGCAGGCCGCTTTGCAGCAGCGATCGCACCTCGTCCAGCAGCCCACGGGCCACCATGTCGTCCACCCGGCAGTCGATGCGGTCGCGGAGGTCCTGACGGTCCTTGAAGCTCAGGCCAATGAACACCCCCTCGTACCGGGGCGGCTGGGCCTGTGTGCGGCGGTCGTGCAGGGTGATGGTCTCCCCCGTCGCCTGATAGACCTCCAGCGCCCGCAGGATGCGCTTTTCGTCCCGCAGGTGCAGCCGCGCAGCGCTGTCCGGGTCTACCCGGCGCAGCTCCTCCAGCAGCGTCTCCGCGCCCTCCCGGCGCAGCCGCTCCTGTAAATGGCGGCGCAGCGGCGTGTCCTGGCTTCCGGCGGCGAAGTCCGTGCCCCGCAGCAGCGCGTCCAGATACAGCCCCGTGCCACCCACCAAAACGGGCCGCTTGCCCCGGCGCAGGATGTCCTGCACGCACGCATCCGCGGCCTGGGTGAACCGGGCCACGGACCAGTTCTCCGCCGGGTCGGCCACGCCGATCATGTGGTGGGGCACGCCCTCCGTCTCCTCCGGGGTGGGTGCTGCCGTGCCGACGGCCATGCCCCGGTAGATCTGCATGGAGTCCACGGACACCACCTCGCCGTCAAAGCGCTGTGCCAGGGCCACGCCCATTTTCGTTTTGCCGCTGGCCGTAGGGCCGACGACGCAGATGACTTTTTCCGTTGCGGCCACCTCCCTGCGGGCGTTACGCCCGCTTGAACATTTTTTCCAGCTCGTAGCGGGTCAGCTTCGCCGCCACCGGGCGGCCATGGGGGCAGTAGCGTATCTCGCCGCTCTGCACGCGGCGCACCAGCGCCGCCAGCTCCGTCACATCGCTGGTCATGCCCGCCTTGATGGCGCTCTTGCAGGCGATGGTGTGGAGCAGGTCGTCCCGGAGGCCCTCCGGGTCGGCCCGCTGCAAAAGCAGCTTCTGCGCCAGCTCCTCCAGCGTGCTGGCGGCCTCCGCCGCCGGCACGTCGTCCGGCAGCGCCCGCACCAGCACCGTGCCGCCGCCGAAGTCCTCACACTGGAAGCCGCAGCGCTCCAGCAGCGGCAGGTTGTCCAGCACGGCGCTGTACGCTTCGCCGTCCAGATTCACGGCGGCGGGGGTCAGCAGCTGCTGGGCCATGGGCGGGACGGGACTGGCCTTCAGCGCGTCGAAGCGGACGCGCTCGTGGGCGGCGTGCTTGTCGATAAGCCACACCGCGCCGTCGCCGTCCTCGCAGATAATATAGGTCTTCAGCACCTCCCCGGCGATGCGCCAGGGCGCTTCCTCCCGCGCCGGCGCGTCCGGCAGCTCGATGGTCTGCTGCGCCGGTTCGGGTTCGGGTTCGGGTTCAGGCGCAGGAACAGGCACTGCCGCCGGGGCAGGCGGGGTGATGTGATACACCGTGCCGGGCCGCGAGGTGGGCGCGGTGAAGGGCTTATCCGCCTCAGGGGCAACGTCCCGCACCTCCAGCACCGGCGCGGCGGGCGCAGGGGCGGAGACGGGCGCATACGTCCGCGCCGGGGCAGAGCCGACGGCCCGTCCCTCCGGGACGGCCACCGCGCTTTTCGGCGCAGGGGCATCGGGCCGGGCGCGGAACTCGGCGGCGGTCATGGTTTGGAAGAAGAGCTTCTCCGCCGGCTTGGGCGGCCTGCCCTCCTCGTCCAGCGCGGAGGTGACGGTGTGGTACACCGCGTCGAACACCGTTTTGTCCGACACGAACTTCACCACGGTCTTGGCCGGGTGGACGTTCACGTCCACCGCCTCCGGCGGCAGGGTGATGTGCAGCACGCAGCCGGGGAACTTGCCCTTCAGCAGCCGGTTGCGGTAGCCCTCCTCCACGGCGGCGGTGAGGAGCTGGCTCTTCACCAGCCGCCCGTTGACGAAGAACAGCTGCCGCGCCCGCGTGCCGTGGCCCGCCAGGGGCTTGGTCACGAAGCCGCTGACGCGCACATCGCCGTTGCTGCCGGACACCGGCAGCAGCGACAGCGCGAAATCCCGGCCCAGCGCGGCGTAGACGGCGGGCAGCAGCTCGCCGTTTCCCGGCGTGTGCAGCACCTCCTGTCCGTCCCGCAGCAGCTTGAAGGACACGTCCGGGTGGCTCAGTGCCAGCTGTGTGACCACAGCGGAGGCCGCGCCGCCCTCGGCGCTGTCCTTCTTCATGAATTTCATCCGGGCGGGGGTGTTGTAAAACAGGTCGCGGACGCAGATGGTCGTGCCCACCGGGCAGCCCGCCGCCGTCACCTCGCCGGGCACGCCGCCCTCCAGGTGCAGCCGTGCGCCCGCCTCGGCAGATGGTTCGCGGGAGAACACGTCCAGCCGGGACACGGCGGCGATGGCGGCCAGCGCCTCGCCCCGGAAGCCCAGCGTGTGGATGGCGGCCAGGTCGGAGGCGGTACGCAGCTTGCTGGTGGCGTGGCGCAGGAAGGCGGTGGGCAGCTGCTCCGCCGCCATGCCGCAGCCGTTGTCGGTGACGCGCAGATACGTCAGCCCGCCCTTTTCCAGCTCCACGGACACGGCGGATGCACCGGCGTCCAGCGCGTTCTCCAGCAGCTCCTTGCACACGCTGGCAGGGCGCTCTACCACCTCACCGGCGGCGATGAGGTCGGCGATATGGGCGGGCAGTTGTTGAATTTGGGGCATAAAAGCGCCTCCCTCTTTCGGTCAGTCTATGGCCACATTTCGTAGGGGCGGACGACTCTGTCCGCCTACCGCGCTATTGCAGCTTGCTTTTCAGCTCATACAGCAGGTTCAGCGCCTCCAGCGGGCTGAGCGCGTCCACCTGGGTGCGGCGTATCACGGCGGCCACGTCGGCCTCCGCCATGTCGCTGAGGGACACCTGCTCGTCCGCGGACGCCGGGGCGGCGGGACGGCCCGCCTCGCTCTCCAGCTCCCGGAGGATCTCCCGGGCTCGGGACAGCACGCTGTCCGGCAGTCCGGCCAGCTTGGCCACCTCAATGCCGTAGCTGCGATCCGCGCCGCCGGGAACGATCTTCCGCAGGAAGATGATCTCCTCGCCCCGTGCGTGGACGGCAATGTTGTAGTTGCGGACGGTGGGCAGCGTCTGCTCCAGCGCCGTCAGCTCGTGGTAATGGGTGGCGAACAGCGTCTTGGCCTTCAGCTTTTGGGCGCAGTACTCCAGCACCGCACGGGCGATGGACATCCCGTCGAAGGTGGACGTGCCCCGGCCTATCTCGTCCAGAATGAGCAGGCTGTTCTTCGTGGCACAGCGCAGCAGCTCCGACACCTCCGTCATCTCCACCATGAACGTGGACTGTCCGGCGGACAGGTCGTCACTTGCGCCGATGCGGGTAAAGATACGATCCACCACGCCGATGTGGGCGCTCTGCGCCGGGACGAACGACCCGATCTGCGCCATGAGCACGATCAGCGCCACCTGGCGCATATACGTGGACTTACCGGCCATGTTCGGGCCGGTGATGATGCTCACCCGGTCGTCCTTCGCACCCATGTGGGTGTCGTTGGGGACGAAGAACGCATCGCCCCGCATTTTCTCCACCACCGGGTGACGGCCATCGTGAATTTGAATCACGCCGCTCTCGTCCACGGTGGGGCGGCAGTAGTTGTGCTGGGCCGCCGTCTCCGCCAGGGCGCACAGCGTGTCCAGCTGGGCGATGAGGGACGCCGCCAGCTGCACCCGCGCCACCTGGGCGGCGATGTCGGTACGCAAAGCGGTGAACAGGTCGTATTCCAGCGCCGCGTCCCGGTCGGAGGCGGTGAGCACCTCGTGCTCCAGGTCCTTCAGCTCCTGGGTGATGAACCGCTCGCCGTTGACCAGCGTCTGCTTGCGGATATAGTCTTCCGGCACTTGGTTGCGGAAGGCGTTGGACACCTCGATATAGTACCCGAACACCTTGTTGTACCCCACCCGCAGGGTGCGGATGCCGGTCTTTTCCTTTTCACGGGCCTCCAGCTCGGCGATGAAGCCCTTGCCGCCGGACAGGATGCCCCGCAGACGGTCCACCTCCGGGTCGAAGCCCGCTCGGATCATGCCGCCCTCACGAACGGAGAACGGCGGCTCGTCCACCAGCGTCCGGGCGATGCGCTCCGCCAGGTCGTCCAGCGTCTCCAGCTTGTCGTTCAGCTGGGCCAGCGGCCCGGAGGGGAACGCGGCCAGCTGGGCCTTCACCGCCGGTAATTTCTCCAGCGAACCGCGCAGGGACACCAGCTCCCGCCCGCCGGCTGTGCCGAAGGAGATGCGGCCCATGAGCCGCTCCATGTCGCCGATGCCGCTGAGGGCCAGCCGCAGCTCCTGCCGGGCCATGTCGTTGTCCACCAGCGCCCCCACGGCATTGAGCCGCCGGTCGATGGCCGCCGGGTTCAGAAGCGGCTGCTGCAGCCACGAGCGCAGATTCCGCGCCCCCATGGGCGTTTTCGTCTTATCCAGTACCCACAGCAGACTGCCCCGCTTCTCCTTGGAGCGCAGCGTCTCCGTCAGCTCCAGGTTGCGCCGGGCGGTCACGTCCAGCTCCATATACGCGCCGGTGCGGTAGCACTCCAGCTCGTCCAAATGGGTCAGGTCGGTCTTCTGCGTCTCATAGAGGTAGCTCAGCAGCCCGCCCAGCGCCAGCAGCGCCGCCGGGTCGTTCCGGGGCAGACGGGCCAGCGCTTCGTCGCCGAATTGGGTGCGGGTCTGCTTTTCGGCGGCATCGGCGTTGAACCGGGCCGCCGCCAAACGCTCCCGGTGGCAGGGAAACCGCTCCGTCAGTGCGGTGGTCAGGTCGGGGTCATTGAAGGCCGCGTCGTTGAGCACCACCTCGGCGGGGGCAAAGCGCCCCAGCTCGTTGACCAGTCCCCGCACCCGGTCAGCGCCGGTAAAGTACGTCACCTGCGCCCGCCCCGTGGAGATGTCGCAGGCCGCCAGCCCCGCGCCGGTATCGCTGAGATACACGCCGCACAGATAGTTGCTGCGCCCCGCGTCCAAACAGGCATCGTCCAGCACCGTGCCGGGGGTGACGGTACGGATCACGTCCCGCTTCACCAGCCCCTTGGCCGCGGCGGGGTCCTCCGTCTGCTCGCAGATGGACACCTTGTACCCCTTGGCGATGAGCCGGGCGATGTAGCTGTCGGCGGAGTGATAGGGCACGCCGCACATGGGCATCCGATCCTCATCGGCCTTGTCCTTGCCCCTGTCCCGGGTGGTCAGCGCCAGATCCAGCTCCTTGGAGGCGGTGCGTGCGTCAGGGCCGAACATCTCGTAGAAATCGCCCAGGCGGAAAAACAGCAGGGAATCCGGGTTCTGCTGCTTGATGTCCATATACTGCCGCATCATGGGGGTCAGCTCGGCCATAAACGTCCTCCTTTATACCAGCTCGCCGAACAGCGCCCAGGTGTTGCTGTCGGTGATCTTCACATCGTGATACGCGCCGATGGCGGACTTGTCGCCCACCAGGTGCACCAGCCGCCCTCCGGCGGTACGGGCCGTCAGCGGCCAGCGGGCGTCGTCGCTCTCGCCGTCCACCAGGCAGCGCAGCGTGCGGCCCACGTAGGCCGCGTGCAGCTCCTCGGAGATGCGGTTCTGCGTGTCGCACAGCCGGTCGAACCACTTCTGCTTCTCCTCGCGGGACACGGGGTCGTCCATCCTCGCCGCCGGCGTACCGGGCCGGGGAGAGAAGATGAACGTGAACAGCGCGTCGAACCGCACCTGCTCCACCAGCGCCACCGTCTCCATGGCCTCCGCCTCCGTCTCGCCGGGGAAGCCGATGATCACGTCCGAGGTCAGCACCAGCTCCGGCATGACCTTCCGGGCGTAGGCGATCAGCTCCAGATACTTCGCCCTGTCGTAGGGCCGGTTCATGGCCCGCAGCACCCGGTCGCACCCGGACTGCACCGGCAGGTGCAGCTGCCGTGCCACGTGGCGGCTTCGGGCCATCACGTCAAACAGCTTGTGGGTGGCGTCCTTGGGCTGGGAGGACATAAAGCGGATAAGGTAGTCGCCGTCGATGGCGTCCAGCGCCGCCAGCAGGTCGGCAAAGTCGTAAGGCGTGTCCAGATCCTTGCCGTAGGAGTTCACGTTCTGCCCCAGCAGGGTGATCTCCTTGAAGCCGTCGGCCACCAGCTGGCGCACCTCGGCGATGATCTGCTCCGGGTCGCGGCTTCGCTCCCGTCCGCGGACGTAGGGCACGATGCAGTAGGAGCAGAAGTTGTTGCACCCGTACATGATGGACACCCACGCCCGTGTGCGGCCCTCCCGCACCACCGGCATCCCCTCGGCGATAGCGCCGTGCTCGTCCGCCACGGAGAACACGCGCCGCCGCTGGGTGTACACGTTATAAAGCAGTTCCGGGAATTTCCACAGCGCCTGCGGCCCGAACACCAGATCCACGTGGCGGTAGCTCTGCCGCACCTTCTCCGCCACCTCCGGGCGCTGGGCCATGCACCCGCACAGGCAGATGACCTGCTCCGGGTCGGCCTTCTTCGTGTGGGTCAGCGCGCCCAGCGTGCCATAGACCCGCTTTTCCGCGTGGTCGCGGATGGCGCAGGTGTTCAGCACCACCACCGCCGCCCGGGCGGGGTCATCGGTAAAGCCGAAGCCCATGGCCTCCAGCATCCCCATGATGTGCTGGCTGTCGGCCACGTTCTGCTGGCAGCCGAAGGTGTCCACCATCGCCAGCAGCGGCGCGGCGCGGCCCTCGTGCAGCGCCCGTATCTTCTCTTCAAACTCCCGCTGGCGCGCCAGCTGCTCCTGCGGGATCAAAACCTGTTTTCTGTCCAAGGGAGACCTCCTCGCCCCGCCTGGCGGGGCGTATGTTTTAATGAGGTATTATACCATATTCACACCGGCAATACAAGAAATCCCACCACAAAAATTGCCGCCATCCGCCGGATTTCGGCGAAAAGGCCAACCGGCGGCCCGCGGCGGCGCAAAAGTAAATTATTTGCCCAAATTTTTCGAAAATCTTGGATATAGGGTTGCTTTTAGAAAAAAATCTGTCTATAATAAATTGTTCTCATCGTTTGGTACAACTATTTTGATATATGGAGGATCTGTAATGAGCAAGAAGTTTTGTTACCTGTTCACCGAGGGCAACGCCAAGATGCGTGAGCTGCTGGGCGGCAAGGGTGCGAACCTGGCCGAGATGACCAACATCGGTCTGCCTGTTCCCCAGGGCTTTACCATCACCACCGAGGCCTGCACCCAGTACTATGAGGATGGCCGTCAGATCAACGACGAGATCATGGCCGAGATCATGGAATATATCGAGAAGATGGAGAAGATCACCGGCAAGAAGTTCGGCGATCACGAGAACCCCCTGCTGGTCTCCGTCCGTTCCGGCGCTCGCGCCTCCATGCCCGGCATGATGGACACCATCCTGAACCTGGGCCTGAACGAGGACGTGGTGGATGTCATCGCCAAGAAGTCCAACAATCCCCGCTGGGCGTGGGACTGCTACCGCCGCTTCATCCAGATGTACTCCGACGTGGTCATGGAGGTGGGCAAGAAGTATTTCGAGCAGCTCATCGACGCCATGAAGGAGAAGAAGGGCGTGACGCAGGACGTGGAGCTGGATGCCGCCGACCTGAAGGAGCTGGCCATGCAGTTCAAGGCCGAGTACAAGGCCAAGATCGGCTCTGACTTCCCCTCCGACCCCAAGGAGCAGCTCATCGGCGCGATCAAGGCCGTGTTCCGCAGCTGGGACAACCCCCGTGCCAACGTGTACCGCCGCGACAACGACATCCCCTACTCCTGGGGCACTGCCGTCAACGTCCAGTCCATGGCCTTCGGCAACATGGGCGACGACTGCGGCACGGGCGTGGCCTTTACCCGTGACCCCGCTACCGGCGAGAAGAAGCTGATGGGCGAGTTTTTGACCAACGCCCAGGGCGAGGACGTGGTGGCCGGTGTCCGCACCCCCATGCCCATCGCCGAGATGGCCGAGAAGTTCCCCCAGGCCTATGACGAGTTCGTCAAGGTCTGCAACATCCTGGAGGATCACTACCGCGATATGCAGGATATGGAGTTCACCGTGGAGCACGGCAAGCTGTACATGCTGCAGTGCCGCAACGGCAAGCGCACCGCGCCTGCCGCGCTGAAGATCGCCTGCGATCTGGTGGACGAGGGCATGATCTCCGAGCAGCAGGCCGTGGCCATGATCGACCCCCGCAACCTGGACACCCTGCTCCATCCCCAGTTCGACCCCAAGGCGCTGAAGTCCACCGAGCCTGTGGGCAAGGCTCTGCCCGCCTCTCCCGGCGCTGCCTGCGGCAAGATCGTCTTCACCGCCGAGGACGCCAAGGAATGGGCCGCCCGCGGTGAGAAGGTGGTCCTGGTCCGCCTGGAGACCTCTCCCGAGGACATCGAGGGCATGAAGGCCGCTCAGGGCATCCTGACCGTCCGCGGCGGTATGACCTCTCACGCCGCCGTTGTGGCCCGCGGCATGGGCAAGTGCTGCGTCTCCGGCTGCGGCGCGATCAACATGGACGAGGCCAACAAGCAGTTCACCCTGGCCGGCAAGACCTATCACGAGGGCGACTGGATGAGCCTGGACGGCTCCACCGGCAACATCTACGACGGCGCTATGCCCACCGTGGACGCCAGCGTGGGCGGCGACTTTGGCCGCATCATGGCCTGGGCCGACAAGTTCCGCCGTCTACAGGTCCGCACCAACGCCGATACCCCCCACGATGCCGCCAAGGCCCGTGAGCTGGGCGCGCAGGGCATCGGCCTGTGCCGCACCGAGCATATGTTCTTCGAGGGCGACCGTATCGCCGCCATCCGCGAGATGATCTGCTCCGACACCAAGGAGCAGCGCGAGAAGGCCCTGGCCAAGCTGCTGCCCATGCAGCAGGGCGACTTCGAGGGCATCTACGAGGCCATGGAGGGCTGCCCCGTCACCATCCGCTTCCTCGATCCCCCTCTGCACGAGTTCGTTCCCACCGAGGAGCGCGACATCGAGCTGCTGGCCAAGGATATGAACAAGTCCGTGGCCGACATCAAGGCCATCATCTCCTCCCTGCATGAGTTCAACCCCATGATGGGCCACCGCGGCTGCCGTCTGGCCGTCACCTTCCCGGAGATCGCCGTCATGCAGACCCGTGCCGTCATCCGCGCCGCCATCAACGTGCAGAAGAAGCACCCCGACTGGAACATGGTCCCCGAGATCATGATCCCCCTGGTGGGCGAGGTCAAGGAGCTGAAGTTCGTCAAGGACGTGGTGGTCAAGACCGCCGATGAGGAGCTGGCCGCCGCCGGTATGAACATGAAGTACCTGGTGGGCACGATGATCGAGATCCCCCGCGCCGCCCTCACCGCCGACGAGATCGCCAAGGAGGCCGAGTTCTTCTCCTTCGGCACGAACGACCTGACCCAGATGACCTTCGGCTTCAGCCGTGACGACGCCGGCAAGTTCCTGGCCGCCTACTACGACAAGAAGATCTACGAGAGCGATCCGTTTGCCAAGCTGGATCAGATCGGCGTGGGCAAGCTGGTGAAGATGGCTGCCAAGCTGGGCCGCGAGACCCGTCCGGAGCTGCACCTGGGCATCTGCGGCGAGCACGGCGGCGACCCCTCCTCCGTGGAGTTCTGCCACAAGGTGGGCCTGGACTACGTGTCCTGCTCCCCCTTCCGCGTGCCCATCGCCCGCCTGGCCGCCGCACAGGCTGCCATCAAGGAAATGTAACTCCCGCCCCGGCACGCACACCCTATATAGCAGCAAGCCTCCGGTCGTTGACCGGAGGCTTGTATTTTGCCGGGTTTGAAAAGCAGGCAGACAAATTAGCTGTACCCAAAATATGCACGGTCAATCCGTCTTCCACTGCGTCCTTTCCGCTATCTCTGTTATCGTCTCGCCGTTGTATGTAAAGTAACTCGGCCCAGGCGCAGCCTTAATTCCCTTAATGTTTTGCACGATCGCCGAAAGGGATGTCAGCTCGTTGTTGTACTGCACCTTACGCTCGGTCGCGACAGTCACCCTGACACTTGGATCACCCACATATACAAGTTCAGCCCCTATCGGGATATGACATTTTGCGAAATTCACGGGCGGCTTTTTAGTCCTCCTATCGCCCGCAGAGTTGGTTTTGGACTGCCGCCTTTCCACCTTGTCCTGTGAGCCGCTTATGATTGCGATAGTCTCCAGCAATTCGTATGCGTCCTCGGCGGACATCACAAAGAACTCTCTGTTTTTAGATACCCGAAGATCAGGGTTCAGGTTGTCAATGAGCTTGTGGAGCTTTTTGTCCTCCAGCTTGCCGGAAGTCTCATAGGTGGCAAATATCTCATATTCATAGGGAAGCGCCGTGGTGCTCAACTGCCGTCTCCGTTCTTCCACATTGGTGGCATAGCCTATCTTCACCATATTCTTCAAGCTGGGATTTGTCATAATATAGATATAGCCCTTCGCCATCGCGCCCCACCTCTCACTTTTTCTTATATTATATCAAATTTCCCTACTTTTTCAATAGCACATTACAACGGCAACCCGCATATCTGCCCAGCGCCCGGCCCTGCCGGGCTTGTCTTTTCCCCTCAAATATGGTAAAATGGCACGAGAGAGTTATATATAACGGTCTATCGCAAGGGGAGGGCACTATGGGGAAGTACACAGACACCGCCGCCGTCACCGCCTCCTTCGGCGTGGCCTGCGGCACGAAGGACGAGCTGCGCGACCTCTCCCTGGCCGTAAAGGCGGACAAGCAGCTCTACCTCTGCAAAAGCGGCGGCAAGAACTGCGTGGCCGCCGGCGGCGCGCTGTATCACTGACACAAGGAGGCTTCTCCATGCAAAGCATCGACATCACCCATCTCTCCGGCAAATACGCCGTCCGGCGACTGATGCCGGAGGACGTGGACGCGGTCTGCGCCCTCTGCCGCCGCAACACCCAGTATTATCAATATTGCGGCAGTGGCCGCGTCGCCACCACCGAGGACATACGGCAGGATATGCAGGTCACGCCGCCACACACCGCCCCGGAGCAGAAATACTACATCGGCTTTTTCGACGGCGCGTCCCTCATCGCCATTATGGATCTCATCCGCGGCTACCCCGATGACGACACCGCGTTCATCGGCTTCTTCATGCTGGACATAGACCAACAGGGCCGCGGCGTGGGCAGTGCCCTCGTCGCCGAGGCGCTGGCCTACCTGCAAACGCTGGGCTGCACGCGCTGTATGCTGGGCATCGACAAGGACAACCCCCAGTCCAACCACTTTTGGCGGAAAAACGGCTTCCAGATCACCCGGGAGGCCCAGCAGGAGCGGGGCGTCATGCTGGTGGCGGAGAAATGCCTGACGGACGCGGACGAAACGAATTAGGAGACTGACTATGAAGAAGATCGACCAATGTGAAAACACCACCGTACTGGTGGCACTGCTGCTGGCGGGCATCCTGCTGGTCATGGGCGGCTACCGCATTTTCTCCTACCTGTGCGAAAACGGCGGCATGAACGTGACCACCTTCCTGCTGGGCGCGGCGGCGCTGGTGCTGGCCATCGGCGGCTTCCTGCTGGCCAACCGCGCCTTCCGCCGCCTAAAGGAGCTCCAGTAGGGGCGGACGACTCCGTCCGTCCCTACACCCGTCTACCGTACCCGCACTTTGTTCTTGTCCTGTCATTCCGAGCCAGTGACCGATGTCACTGGCGTGGGAATCCGTAATCTTTTAGCCACAAATTTGCATGAAAACGCATAAGTTGTGCATTTTAGAAACGGATTGCCACGCCAGTCTGCGGACTGGCTCGCAATGACAGGCTTTTTCGACAGCCTTGCCTCTCCCTTTGGGAGAGGTGGCCGAGCGCAGCGAGGACGGAGAGGGCAAACAAAAAAGAACCGCCTCCCGGCGGTTCTTTTTCGTCTTTCTCACTCGCTGTCCAGCTTGAGGACGGCCATGAACGCCTCCGTAGGCACTTGCACCGTGCCCAGGTTACGCATCTTCTTCTTGCCCTCCTTTTGCTTCTCCAGCAGCTTCTTCTTCCGCGTGATGTCACCGCCGTAGCACTTGGCCAGCACGTCCTTCCGCATGGCCTTCACCGTCTCCCGGGCGATGATGCGCCCGCCGATGGCCGCCTGGATGGGCACTTCAAACAGCTGCCGGGGGATGTTCTCCTTCAGCTTCTCGCACAGCCGCCGGGCGCGGCCATAGGCCTTGTCCCGGTGTGCGATGAAGCTCAGCGCGTCCACGCCGTCGCCGTTGAGCAGCAGATCCACCTTCACCAGATCGCTGGTGCGGTAGCCGGACAGCTCATAGTCCAGGCTGGCGTAGCCCTTGGTGTTGGCCTTCAGCGTGTCGAAGAAATCGTAGATGATCTCATTCAGCGGCATCTGATAGTGCAGCTCCACTAGATGCGTGTCCAGATACTGCATATCCTTGAACTCGCCCCGCCGGTCCTGGCACATGGGCATGATGTTGCCCACGTAGTCCTGGGGCGTGATGATGGACACCTTCACATACGGCTCTTCCGCGTGCTCGATCGTCCCCGGATCGGGGTAGTTGTGGGGGTTGTCCACCTTCACCATCGTGCCGTCGGACTTGTAGACGTGATAGATGACGCTGGGCAGCGTGGTCACGAGATCAAGATTGAACTCCCGCTCCAGCCGCTCCTGGATGATCTCCATGTGGAGCATCCCCAAAAATCCGCAGCGGAAGCCGAAGCCCAGCGCCACGGAGCTCTCCGGCTCGAAGGTCAGGCTGGCGTCATTGAGCTGGAGCTTCTCCAGCGCGTCCCGCAGGTCGGGATATTTGCTGCCGTCCTCGGTGTAAATGCCGCAGTACACCATGGACTGGGCGGGCCGGTAGCCCGGCAGCGGCTCACTGGCGGGGTTCGCCGCGTCGGTGACGGTATCGCCCACCTGGGTGTCCTTCACGTTCTTGATGCTGGCGGTGAAATATCCCACCTCGCCGGCCTGCAAAGCGTCCGTAGGCTCGTTGCCGATGGGCTTGAGATACCCGCACTCCAGCACGGTGTACTCCGCCCCGGTGGCCATCAGCCGGATGGTCTGCCCCTTACGCAGCGTGCCCTCCTTGATGCGGAAATACACCACCACGCCCACGTAGGGGTCGTACTGACTGTCGAACACCAGCGCCCGCAGCGGTGCTTTCGGGTCGCCCTTGGGCGCGGGCACGTTCCGCACCACGTCCTCCAGCACCGCCTCGATGTTGATGCCCAGCTTGGCGGAGATCTCCGGCGCTTCCAGCGCCGGCAGGCCGATGATGTCCTCCACCTCCTGCTTGGCCTTCAGCGGGTCAGCGGCGGGCAGGTCGATCTTGTTGAACACCGGCAGGATCTCCAGGTCGTGATCCATGGCCAAATACGTGTTGGCCAGCGTCTGGGCCTCCACGCCCTGGGTGGCGTCCACCACCAGCAGCGCGCCCTCGCAGGCGGCCAGCGACCGGCTTACCTCGTAGTTGAAGTCCACATGGCCCGGCGTGTCGATCAGGTTCAGCGCGTACACCTCCCCGTCGTCGGCGGTGTAAAAGATACGCACGGCCCGTGACTTGATGGTGATGCCCCGTTCCCGCTCCAGATCCATATTGTCCAGCAGCTGGTTCTCCATCTCCCGCTCCGGCACGGCGTGGCACTTCTCCAGCAGCCGGTCCGCCAGCGTGGATTTCCCGTGGTCGATGTGGGCGATGATGGAGAAATTGCGAATGTGGGATTGGTCAAACATATATAGTAACCTCCTTGGGTCGATTAGCGTATATGGCCTCGCGTCAGCTCACATCGATCATGTCCAGGTATCTGTGCCCGTTCTCCGCGATATAGTCCTTCCGCCCCGCCAGGTTGTCCCCCAGCAGCAGGTCAAAGACCCGGGCCGTCTCCTCCGCCTCCTCCGGCAGCACGCGGATGAGCCGCCGCGTCTCCGGGTTCATGGTGGTCAGCCACATCATCTCCGGGTCGTTCTCGCCCAGTCCCTTGGAGCGCTGGACGTTGACCTTCCTGCCCTCCAGCTCCTTCAGAACGTCCGCTTTCTCCCGCTCGGAGTAGGCAAACCACGTCTTTTCCTTGCAAGTGATCTCAAAGAGCGGCGTCTCCGCGATGTAGACATACCCCTCCCGGATCAGCGTGGGACACAGCCGGTACAGCATGGTCAGTATCAGGGTGCGTATCTGAAAGCCGTCCACGTCGCCATCGGTGCAGATGACCACCTTGCTCCAGCGCAGGTTGCTCAGGTCGAACTGGTTCAGCTCCTTCACGGCCTTTCCGCTGACCTCCACGCCGCAGCCCAGCACCTTCATCAGGTCTGTGATAACGTCGCTTTTGAAGATGCGGGGATAGTCCGCCTTCAGGCAGTTCAATATCTTGCCCCGGACGGGCATCAGGCCCTGGAACTCCGCGTCCCGGCTCTGCTTGCACGCGCCCAGCGCGGAGTCGCCCTCCACGATGTAGATCTCCCGGCGGCTCACGTCCTTGGTGCGGCAGTCCACGAACTTCTGCACCCGGTTGGCGATGTCGATCTTCTCGGTGAGTTTTTTCTTCTGATTGATGCGGGTACGCTCCGCCGTCTCCCGGCTTCGCTTGTTCACCAGCACCTGGGCGGCGATCTTCTCCGCCGCCTCCTTGTTCTCGATGAAGTAGATCTCCATCCGGCTGCGGAGGAACTCCGTCATGGCCTCCTGGATGAACTTGTTGGTGATGGCCTTCTTCGTCTGATTTTCGTAGCTGGTCTGGGTGGAGAAGTTGTTGCTGACCAAAATCAAACAGTCCTGCACATCGGGGAAGGTGATCTTCGCCTCGCCCTTGGCGTACTTATTATTGTCCCGCAGGTACTTATCGATGGCGGACACCATGGCCGACCGCGTGGCCTTCTCCGGGCTTCCGCCGTACTCCAAAAAGCTGGAGTTGTGGTAGTGCTCGCACAGCGCCACCCGGTTGGAGAAGCACAGCGCCACGTTGAGCTTTACCTTGTACTCCTTCTTGTCCGTCCGGTCGCGGCCCTTCCGCTCCGCCGACCAGCACACCGGCTCGGTCAGCGCGTCGTCCCCGGCCAGCTCCTTGATGTAGTCGGCGATGCCGTCGGGGTATAAGAACTCCTCCGTCTCAAACTTCCCGGCGGAGACCTCGTTCCGCAGTCGGAACGTCACCCCGGCGTTGACCACCGCCTGCCGTTTCATCACGTCCCGGTAGTAGTCCAGCGGCACGGCGATGTCGGTAAACACGTCCAGATCGGGCAGCCAGCGTATGGTCGTGCCGGTGCGCTTTTTGCTCCCGGTCTGCTCGCTGACCTCCAGCCTGCCCACGATCTCGCCCCGCTCAAAGTGCAGCCGGTACTCCTTGCCGTCCCGCCACACCGTCACGTCCATATACCGGGAGGCGTACTGGGTAGCGCACGAGCCCAGGCCGTTCAGACCCAGGGAGAACTCGTAGTTCTCGCTGCTCTCGTTGTCGTACTTACCGCCGGCGTACAGCTCGCAGAACACCAGCTCCCAGTTGTACCGCCCCTCCTTTTCGTTCCAGTCCACCGGGCAGCCCCGGCCCATGTCCTCCACCTGCACCGAGTGGTCGGCGAACCGGGTCACGGTGATGAGCTTGCCGTGGCCGCCGCGGGCCTCGTCGATGGCGTTGGACAGTATCTCGAACACCGCGTGCTCGCAGCCCTCCAGCCCGTCCGAGCCGAAGATAACGCCGGGCCGCTTCCGTACCCGGTCCGCCCCCTTCAGGCTGGAAATACTCTCGTTGTCGTATGCGTTCTTCTTTGCCATATCGTTCCTCCGGCGTACACCGATTTTTACTCAGGATATATTATATAGTATCTTCGCCGGATTTGCAAGCACCGCCATGCGCTCCGCAGCGCCGCGCAAGTTTCCATGCACCGCGTTACGACAACCGAAAACAAGCCCCATAAATCACCACCGGCCTACAAAAAATAATGTTATGCAACCGCCCCTAACCCTTTCCGCAAGGGGTTTTGCACAGTTTCCACACCTTTTTCCACAGTTGTTATGTGAACCCGTTTTTCCCCGAAAAGTGCGGACAAAGCAAAAACCGCCGTGCAGGACGGCGCATTTTGTCCCCTCCCGTTTTGCACCTCCCCCGTCACCCGCCGCACCTCAACAGACCGCCCCGCCGCGCCCGCAGGCGCGGAATCCCCACCTCCCTCTGCGAGGGAGGTGGCGCGAAGCGCCGGAGGGAGAGACGTTGACCCGCCGCACCCTCGTTGCTCGTCCGTAGGGGGCGATGCCCACGCAGTGGAGCGAAGCGGAACAAGTACCCTTGGGGTGCATCGCCCCGCCGTTTTCGCATCATATTCCGGGCGGACAGAGTCCCGCCCCTACGCACGTTCTACCGATGGCGTGTGCGCTATACGTCCGGGCGGATGTAGGCATCCGCCCCTACACACGGTCTGCCGCCGGTCATTTCGTAGGGGGCGATGCCCTCATCGCCCCGTATGCCGCGGCAGCGCCGCGGCATCAAGCCTCCCTGGTGCAAAGGGAGGTGTCACAGCCTTTGGCCGTGACGGATGGATTGTCCAAAAGGATATTCCGCGCCCCGGCGCGGGGTACTTTTGCCCTCGGCGGCAAAAGTACCCAAAAACGCCGTTCAAACCTGCGGTTTGAAAATCCCTTTGCGCGCCTTCACCCGCCGCGTATCTTGACCGCATTTGCCACGCGAACGCTGTGCCCAGCAAATTTCACCTAAATGTTGCATTGTCTCTGCTT
>CAMDUN010000023.1:0-29471 GCA_945878665.1 uncultured Clostridia bacterium
TTCCGCGCCCCGGCGCGGGTCACTTTTGGCCACAGCCCCAAAAGTGACCAAAAGGTCTGCTTGAAACCAAAGGTTTCAAGACTTCCTGCGCGCTATGTTCTGTGGTCGTCGGTGACTTGTACCGCACGGTCACGGGAATTTGACTTTGTCGTGCGGATAAAAGGACTGTCTCTGCGTCTGCGCCGCTGCCGCTGATCTCAGCCACGGTAGAAGCTGATGCGCCTATATTTTAGAGCAAAAGCGGCAGCGTTCCGAGGAGCAGAGACGATACAACATTTAGGTGAAGTTTCCACGGCACAGCGTTCGCGTGGCAAATTAAGCGTGATGAGCGGCAGATGAAGCCGCGCAAGGAAATCCAAAAACGTAGTTTTTGGCGGCGTTTCTTTTCCTCTTTTCTTTCGCTGCTGAAAGAAAAGAGGCCGCCGGAGGCAAATAAAAGAAAGCGGTATACGGGCGGACAGGGTCGTCCGCCTCTACGGAGCGGCCCTCGGCAAGAAGTCCGTTATCACTACAATTCAAATATTCAAATATAAGGAGAACCTGCTATGAGCGAATGCACCCATGATTGCAGCACCTGCGGCGAGAGCTGCGCGGAGCGCAAGGAAGTCAACGTATTCGAGAAGAAGCCCCTTCACGAGGGCTGCCGCGTCCACAAGGTCTATGGCGTGGTGTCCGGCAAGGGCGGCGTGGGCAAGTCCATGGTCACCTGCCAGCTGGCGGTGGCGCTGCGGCGGGAGGGCTACCGCACCGCCATTCTGGACGCGGACATCACCGGCCCGTCCATCCCCAAGGCCTTCGGCATCCATGGCCGGGCCGCCGGCACGTCCGACGCCATCATCCCCGTGACCACCGCCACCGGCATCCAGCTCATGTCCGTGAACCTGCTGCTGGAGCACGAGACAGACCCGGTGATCTGGCGCGGGCCGGTGATCGGCGGCGTGGTGCAGCAGTTCTGGAGCGACGTGCTGTGGGACGACGTGGACTATATGTTCGTGGATATGCCTCCCGGAACGGGGGATGTGGCGCTGAACGTATTCCAGTCCCTGCCGGTGGACGGTGTGATCATCGTGGCCAGCCCTCAGGAGCTGGTGTCCATGGTGGTGCAGAAGGCCGTGAAGATGGCGCAGATGATGAACATCCCCATTGTGGGGCTGGTGGAGAACATGAGCTACGTACAGTGCCCCGACTGCGGGAAGAAGCTGTATATCTTCGGCGAGGGCAAGACCGAGGAGGCGGCCAGGGAGTATCACCTGCCGCTGCTGGCCAAGATGCCCATCGACCCGGCGCTGGCCAAGCTGGTGGATGACGGCTGCATTGAACAGTTCGAGGGTCACTGGCTGGACGGCGTGGTGGAGACCATCCTCCGGGCGGAGTGAGTACAGAAAAAGGAGACGGCGCTGGCCGTCTCCTTTTTTATTTATTTCATCAGCTGCTCCGCCAGCGTCACCAGGCCGCTGACGCCCACGGCGATATACACCACCTGCCGGGCCACGTCGCCGGACATCCGGCGGCTGAGGCGCATCCCGATCCACAACCCCGCCAGCACGCAGGCCATGCCCAAGCCCGCCGTGGGCAGCAGCGCGGGGCTGAAATAGCCGCGGGCGGCCCGCATGGCGAAGTTGATGATGTTGGTGGTGAAGAACAGGAACTGCATATTGGCCACATAGGTCTCCTTGTCCCGGGCGATGGCCACGAAGTACAGGGCCATCATCGGGCCGCCGATGGTGAACGCGCCGGCGCAGCACCCGGAAAACGCGCTGCACACAAGGCCGGAGGTCAGGGACGGCTTCAGCTTTACCCGCCGGGCAAAGAACAGGAAATACACCGCCAGCGCCACCAAAAACGCGCCGAAGGCGATGTGCAGCGTCCGCAAATTCAGGCTGCCCAGCAGACTGATGACCACCAGGCTGCACACGGTATACAGGGCGATGGGCAGGGCGATCTGCTTCAGGTCGATATGTCTGCGGTACAGCCACGTCATCGTCCCGGACTGGGCGGCGCAGATCAGCGCCACCAGCGTGGGGGCAACGGTGATGTCGTAATAGGCGGTGGCCGCCACCATCATAATGACCGCCGCGCCGAAGCCCGTCAGGGGCTGAATGATGCCGCCCACCAGCGAGGCCAGGGCCACCATGACATAGGACACAGTCTCCACCTCCCAAATCTGTCAATTCTCAGGGCATTATAGCAGGGTTTGGCGGAAAAGGCAACAAAAAAGGGCCGCCCTCCGGCGGCCCTTTTTTGGTTCAGCTTTTCTTTTTGCCCAGGTACGCTTCCTTGATGGACTCGTCGGCCAGCAGCTCCGCGCCTGTGCCGGACTTGGTGATCAGGCCGGTCTCCAGCACGTAGGCGTAGTCGGCGATCTTTAGGGCCATGTTGGCGTTCTGCTCGATGAGCAGCACCGTCACGCCTTGCTGGTTCACGGTGCGGATGATGTCGAAGATGCCCTGCACCACCAGCGGCGCAAGACCCAGGGACGGTTCATCCAGCATCAGCAGCTTGGGGCGGCTCATCAGGGCGCGGCCCACGGCCAGCATCTGCTGCTCGCCGCCGGACAGCGTGCCGGCCAGCTGCCAGTTCCGCTCCTCCAGCCGGGGGAACAGCTCATAGACCCACTTGATGTCCTTCTCGATGCCGTCCTTGTCCTTACGCAGGTACGCGCCGGCTTTCAGATTTTCCAGCACCGTCAGGTTGGCGAACACGCGGCGGCCCTCCGGGGACTGGGCGATGCCCGTCTCCAGGACCTTGTTGATGGGCTTGCCCAGCAGCTCCTGCCCGTCGTAGCTGACAGAGCCGCTGTCGGCCTTGACCAGGCCGGAGATGGTACGCAGGGTGGTGGACTTGCCCGCGCCGTTAGCGCCGATCAGCGTGACGATCTTGCCGTCGGGCACCTCCAGGCTGACGCCGCGCAGCGCCTTGATGCCGCCGTAGGAAACGTGCAGGTTCTCAATCTTCAGCATCGTCTGCCACCCCCAAATATGCGTCGATGACGCGCTCGTTGTTTTGGATCTCGTCCGGCGTGCCCTTGGCGATGAGCTTGCCGAAGTCCAGCACATAGATGCGGTCGGCGATGCCCATGACCAGGTCCATGTGGTGCTCGATGAGCAGGATGGTCTTGTGGAACTTGGTACGGATCTCCTTGATGAAGTCCGCCAGCTCCAGCGTCTCCTGCGGGTTCATGCCGGCTGCCGGCTCATCCAGCAGCAGCAGCGTGGGCTCGGTGGCCAGCGCCCGGGCGATTTCCAGCCGGCGCTGCTTGCCGTAGGGCAGGCTGGTGGCCAGCTCGTCCTTCACGTCCTCCAGACCCACGATCTTCAGAAGCTCCAGCACCTCCTCGCGCTGCTTGGCCTCCTCCTTGGCGTTCAGGTGGAACGCGGCGGTGAACAGGTTGCTGGTGCGGCGCAGATGCTTGGCGATGAGCACGTTGTCGAACACGGTCTGGGTCTTCCACAGGCGGATGTTCTGGAACGTGCGGGCCATGCCACGGGCCGTGATCTTATCCGGGGTGGGCGCAAGGATGCGGTCGGTAAAGGCGTACTCGTCCCGCTCCTTCTGCGCTTCTTTCCACGTTTTCAGCGCCTCGTCGTCCAAAGTCTCCTCCGGGGCAAACTGGGCGGTATACATGGTGGGGTCTTCGCCCTTATAGGTCTTTTTCATCTTGCCGGTGGGATGATTACGCACGATGCACTCGCCGTTGAAGCTCACGCGGCCATTGGTGGGGGCGTACACGCCGGTGATAACGTTGAACGCGGTGGTCTTTCCCGCGCCGTTCGGGCCGATGAGGGCCACGATCTCGCCCTCGTTGACCTCCAGGCTCAGGTCGCCCACGGCGACCACGCCGCCGAACTGCATGGTGACATTCTCAACGGACAGAACGTTCTTGCTCATTTGGAAGCCACCTCCTTCGCCTTATCCTTCTTTCGGAACAGCTTTCCGAAGAAGTTGATGATGCCGTCCCAGGAGAACTCCCGGTCGCCCATGATGCCCTTGCGGAAGAACAGCACCACGATCATGATGACCACGGAGAACACCAGCATACGGAAGCCGCCGCGCATGAACGGGATGTTCACGCCCAGGTAGGGCATGGGGTCGTCCAGGAAGCGCAGCCACCACTCAGAGCAGGCGATATACAGGAACGAGCCGATGATCGAGCCGGTAACAGAGCCGATACCGCCGATGACCACGATGAGCAGTATCTCATAGGTCATGGTGGAGGTAAAGGTGTTGGCCTGGACGCTGAACTGGAACATGGCCAGCAGCGCGCCGCCCACACCGGCGGAGAAGGAGCTGATGAGGAACGCCTGCATCTTGTGCTTGGCCAGGTTGATGCCCATGGCCTCGGCGGCGATCTCGTCGTCGCGGATGGCCTTGAAGGCGCGGCCATAGGTGGAGTTGATGATGAGCACGATGATGGCGATGCAGATGCCGGAGACGATGAACGGGAACACCACGCTGTCGAAGTTGGCGAACTTCTTCAGCAGGTTCGAGCCGTTGGTCAGCGGGCCGGCCACCTTCCACTGGATGATGGCGCGCATGATCTCGGCAAAGCCCAGCGTGGCGATGGCCAGATAGTCGCTCTTCAGCTTCAGCACAGGCAGGCCGATGAGCCAGGCAAAGATCATGGGCACGATACCGGCCAGGATCAGGCCCACCACCATGGGCAGGCAGAACTGAACCACGCCGCCGTCAAAGTACTGGTACACCGAGGCACGGGAGGCCACGGGGATGGTCAGGATGGCGTAGGTGTACGCACCCAGCATCATGAAGCCCGCCTGACCCAGGGAGAACAGGCCGGTGAAGCCGTTCAGCAGGTTCAGGGACACCGCCACCAGGGAGTAGATCGCGCCCTTTTTCAGGACAGAGGCCAGCATGGAATAGTGCTGGAACTTGTCCACATACAGCAGGAAGGCCAGGCAGACGGCGGCGAGGATCAAAGACAGCAACAGATTTCTTTTCTTATTGTTCTTCATATCTCACACCTTCTCCGTCAGTTTTTCGCCGAACAGGCCGTTGGGCTTGCACAGCAGGATCACGATCAGCAGCGCGAACGTGAAGGCGTTGCTGAACACGGCGATGGTCTCGTTGGCCTTGATGAAAGACTCGCAGATGCCGATGATGAACGCGCCGATGACCGCGCCGGGGATCGAGCCGATACCGCCGAACACCGC
The DNA here is from genome assembly GCA_945878665.1 of uncultured Clostridia bacterium. GTDB lineage: Bacteria > Bacillota > Clostridia > Oscillospirales > Oscillospiraceae > Vescimonas. The sequence goes on from CAMDUN010000023.1 coordinate 5,169, forward strand.
CGCCACGAACGCCTTCAGACCGGGCATAGCGCCGATCATGGGGCTGACCTGACCGTAGTTGGAGAAATACAGAATGGACGCCACAGCCGCCAGGAACGAGCCGATGACGAACGTCATGGAGATGACGGCGTTGATCTTGATGCCCATGAGCTGCGCCGTTTCAAAGTCACGGGACACGGCCCGCATGGCCATGCCGATCTTCGTCTTCTGGATGAGGATGACCAGCACCACCACCAGGGCGATGGTCAGGATGGGCGTGATGATGGTGATGCGCTTTATGTTCAGGCTGCCCACCTGGAGCACCTGGGTCAGGAAGGGGATGTCGGGATAGGCGCGGGCGATACCGCCGGTGATGTAGGTGGCCAGGTTTTGCAGCAGGTAGCTGACGCCGATGGCCGAGATCATCACCGACATACGGGGCGCGGTACGCAGGGGGCTGTACGCCGCCTTTTCAATGAGCACGCCCAAGGCCACGGTGGCGATGAGCACCAGGGGGATGGCCACGGCCAGGGGCATCCAGGTGACGGCATAGACCATGAAGAAGCCAGCCATCATGAAGATGTCGCCGTGTGCGAAGTTGATCAGACGCAGTATGCCGTACACCATGGTATAACCGATGGCGATAAGGGCATACAGGCTGCCCACCGTGACGCCGGAGAGCAGTATTTGGATGTAATACGCTGCGTCATGCATAAGCAGGGTTCCCTCCTTCTGTATGATTCCTGCGCTTTCAGAAGCCGAAGCGCGGCTCAGGCTTCTCAAAACGCAAGAGTCATGAAAGTTGCATTGTGAGGGGAGCAGCGCTCCCCTCACAATGGTCGTTATGCTGAGATGTGATCCGTTTCGATCAGGTCTTACTCCAGGCCGTTGAAGGTGCTGAAGTACACGATCTGGCCATCCTTGATGGTCTTGATAACGGCGTAGTTCTTGATAGCGTCGCCATTGTCATCGAACTTCAGGTCGCCGGTGATCAGGCCGGGGATCTCCAGGGTCGCCAGGGCATCGCGGATGGCAGCGCCCTCGGTGGACTGAGCAGCCTCGATAGCGCCGATGGCAGCCATGTAAGCATCATAGCCGCAGGGGGTCACGCTGGAGATAACGTCGGTCACGCCGCCGTTGTTCTCAACGCGGGCGGAGTCCTCGGCCACCCACTTGGTGAAGCCGTCCACGAAAGCCTTACCGGCCTCGTTGGAGGTATCAGCGGCATCGAAGAACGCGGAGAAGTAGATCTCGGTGGCCTTGTCGCCGGTACGCTGGGCGATGGAGATGTCATCCCAGGTGTCGCCAGCCATGATGGGGCAGGTGATGCCGGCATCGCGGGCCTGGGAGATGATCATAGCGGCGGTCTCGATGGACACAGGAGCGAAGATGCCGTCATAACCGGCGGACTTGATGGAAGCCATGATGGTGGAGAAGTCAGCCTCGCCCTTCTGGAACTCAAGGACAGTGGCCTTGCCGCCCAGGCGCTCCATCTCCTGCTGGAAGTAGTTGCCGAAGCCGGCGGAGTAGTCGTCGCCGGACTCAATGATCAGGGCGCAGTTCACGCTGCCCTTTTCCTTGTTGGCGAAGTTGGCCATCACCGCGCCCTGGAAGGGATCGATGTAGCCTACGCGGAAGTAGTAATCATTGTCTAGAGTGACCTGGGGGTTGGTGCAGGAAGTGCCGATGGCGGGGATCTGAGCATCCTTGAACAGGTCGCCGGCAGCGATGGCGCAGCCGGAGCCGTAGGTGCCGATGACCACGGACACACCCTGAGAGATCAGGGTCTGCGCGGCGGAGGGCGCCTTGTTGGCGTCGGAAGCGTTATCCGCATAGACCAGCTGCACGGAATACTCCTCGCCGTTGATGGTGACGGTGGGCTTCAGGGAGTAGGCATACTCGATACCCAGGATCTCCTTCTTGCCGCCGCCGGCATTCTGGCCGGAGGTGGGCTCAAACACGCCAACCTTGATGACCTTGTCGCCGGAAACGTCGCCGCCCTGCTGCTGGTCATTGTCCTTGCTGCCGCAGGCAACCAGGGACAATGCCATGACCAGAGCCAGGATCATTGCCAAAAACTTTTTCATGGTATTTCCTCCTAAATTTCCCTCGGGACGGTCGCTTCTTCAACCGACCGCCCACAGAATATTCATATTTTAATGGAAAAATACTGGAAACACAATTGTAATAACCTCTAAAAATGCATAAGCAAACCGCCGGACGCAGCCGCTCCCCTTTGGCACGGCGCGGCAGTTTGTCCGCGTCATACGCACAAACGCACAGCGTGCGCGAACGATTTTCGGATATATACTTGTGGGCGCAGCGAAGTCCGTTTGCGGTTTTTCGCAAATTCCCCGCCGCTAAAGAGGGATTTTTCCGACAAAAGCGGGATGTTTTGTCTCTATCCGTTTGATTTTTGTCCGCGCCGGACACACAGCTTCACCGAACGCCTTGGTGAGCGGCGGAGGCGTGCCTGTTGTTTTTCAGCGGGGGACACATTTTTCGTCAAAATAGACAAAGGCGCGTGTTTTCCGTCCGCTAAAACCCCGTGTAAAGCGCTTTTTGCACAAAGAGAAAACCGCCCGAAGGCGGTTTCTCTTTGTGCTCAGGCTGTCGATAAACCTATCCTGTCATTCCGAGGAGCACCCCAAGGGTACTTGCTTCGCGGCGCGAAGCGACGTGGGAATCCGCAATCTTTTAGCTGCAAATCTATGCTAAAGCGCAAAAATCATGTGTTTTGAGAACGGATTGCCACGCCAGTCTGCGGACTGGCTCGCAATGACAGGCTTTTTCGACAGCCCGTGCAAAAGGGCCTCGGCATTCGCCGAAGCCCTTTTGCGTTTGTGTTATGAGGAGATGTATGGGAGACTTATTTGGCAGCCTGGGCGGCCTTCTTGTTGCGGCCAAGGGCGCGGATGCCCTCCACCACCAGGTCGATGGCCAGAATCACCAGCAGCACGCCGATGATGCCGCGGATGTAGCACCACACCACGCCGTCGCCGCCAGCCATGATACCCACGACCTGGGCCTTGATGGTGAACACCAGGGAGGTCAGGGTCACGATCAGCATGAAGAACATGGGGAAGTAGAACATCTTGTTGTTGCGGCCGATCTTGCCCAGCCAGCAGCACACAGCCAGCAGACCCAGAGCAGCCAGCAGCTGGTTGGCAGCGCCGAACAGAGCCCAGATCTTGGCATAGCCGGTCAGGCCCAGGGCCACGCCGGCCACCACGGTGATGCCGGTGGCCACAAACGGGTTGGTGATGACCTTCTTCCAGCCGGTCAGGTCCTCGCGGGTCTGGCCGGGCTCGACAAAGAACTCAGCGAACATATACCGGGCCAGACGGGTGGCGGTGTCCACGGAGGTCAGGCAGAAGGCGGACACGGCCAGGATCAGCATGGAGTACACGGCGTTGTAGCAGCCGTCGCCGAACACCTCGGAGAACATGGAGGCAAGGCCGGTGGCAAACACCACGGTGGGGGTAACGGTGGTGCCGTCAGCATACTGGTTCCAGATGTAGCCGACAGCGCAGACGGAGATCAGTGCCAGGGCGCACTCGATGAGCATACCGCCGTAAGCGATGGGCTTGGCGTCCTTCTCCTGATCCAGCTGCTTGGACGTCGTGCCGGAGCCCACCAGGGAGTGGAAGCCGGACACAGCGCCGCAGGCGATGGTCACGAACAGTGCGGGGAACAGATAGCCCAGAGAGGTGCCGGTGGGAGCCAGGGTATCCTTGAAGCCCAGGAAAGCGGGCATATCCAAATCGGGGTGGCAGCCGACGATACCCACCACAGCCAGGATCATCATGCCGTACAGCAGGAAGGAGCTCAGGTAGTCACGGGGCTGGAGCAGAATCCACACAGGGGTGACGGAGGCCACGCCGATATACAGGCCCACGATGATCATCCACACGGTGTAGCTCAGATAGATGGGATGCCAGTTCAGGCCGATGACCATGCAGACGGCGATACCGATAACACCGATAACGGTGGCAATGCCCAAAGGGGCGTTGCGGCGGTATACGAAGAAGCCGAACAGGATGGCCATCACGATGAACATGATGGAGATGATGGCGGTGGAAGCGTTGGCGGCAGAGGCCTCCAGGTCCACGAGACCGTCCGCGGTATAGGTGGCCTTGAAGGTGTTGGCCACGATGGAGGCGAAGGCCGCCACCACCAGGATCAGCGTCAGGTACGCGAAGGTGATGAACAACTTCTTGGCCTTTGCGCCGATAGCGTCGCCGATGACCTCACCGATGGACTCACCCTTGTGGCGGATGGAGGCGAACAGTGCGCCGTAGTCATGCACGCCGCCGAAGAAGATACCGCCGATGAGCACCCACAGCATCACGGGCACCCAGCCGAACACCGCGGCCTGGATCGGGCCGTTGATCGGGCCTGCGCCTGCGATAGAGGAGAAATGGTGGCCCATCAGCACGGGGGCTTTGGCGGGGCAGTAGTCCTTGCCGTCCTCCAGCTCATGAGCGGGGGTGACGCGGGAGTTATCCACACCCCACTTCTTGGCCAGCCAGCCGCCGTAGAAAATATAGCCTACGACCAGCACGGCACAGCCGATGAACAGGAACAAAGCAGCATTCATAAAGTTCTCTCCTTTCCGAACAGCTTTCTCTTTTGCTTATGAAACAGGGCTCTGTTGAGCACCTGCGCTGCACTGTGTCCGCTGGCGTTGGTGCTGACCTTTTCCTCCGGCAGCACCGCCAGAGCGGTATGAAAATCCATCCATCCCCAATAGGACATACGAAAGCTCTTGTAGAGCCTGCACCGCTTCAGCGCCCTGCGGGCGTCCTCGTCGCAGCTGTCGCACAGGAAGATGGCGGAGATATAGGTATACATATGGTTCGGGCCGGGCTGGATGCGGGCCATGCCCTCCTCGTAGGCCAGCTTCTCGCACCGTTCATAGATCTCCTTCGTCAGGTGCGGCACGCTGAACAGGTACACATATTCAAAGCTGTTGGCCTCCCACAGCTTCGCTTTCTTGGAGAGGACGTACTTGGAGTTGTGGACGAAAAAGTCCATGGTGGCCATCAGGGGCTGCCGTGCCTCCTCGTGCCGCGTCACGTCAAAGCTGCCCGCGTACACATCGCACAGCTTGTCAACGGCCTCCTGCCTCGTCATGGTCTCGTCCTCCTTCCATCGCACCGTTCTTAACGCCCATTCACACACTCTGAACATCTTTCGCGATTAAAACCGTGAAAGGCGCTCTCCGCAAAAGTTGGAAAAGTGCTCCGTATGAGCGCCGGGAAACGTTCCCGGAAAAGATGTCATAAATATATACCGCTGTTTTTCAACTTGCAAGACGCAAATTGCACAATCTTCATCCGTTAATTTTGCGTAAATTTTTAGTTGATTTGTGCAAAGAGATGAGATACATTGTAAACAATCCTGCGCTATGAGGAAGTTTCGTGTAACGCACCTCATTCCGCCTCTGAAAAACAGCAAAACGGCCTGTCGCCCACCACCGGGAGACAGGCCGCTTTTTGCGTCCTCGCCGCCAAAATATCCCTGCCGCGCCGCTGAAAAATTTTTCCCATTCTTGGTAAAAAATAACGGCAACTTTTTTCCTTACCCGAACCGCCTCACGCGGCTTCTGCTCGCCCCCCAGCAAAAAAGAACCGCCCTCCGGCGGTTCTTTCAGCATGTCGATAAACATTCTCCATACGATAAGCAGTTCATCTCCGTATCACCCGTCCGGCCTTCGCGCCGGTCAGCTGTCCGTCCCGAACGGCCACCTGACCGTCCACCAGCACCAGCGCCATGCCCTCCGCCGTCTGCCGGGGCTGCTGATACGTCCCCCGCTCGTGGAGCTTCTCCGGGTCGAACACACACACGTCCGCGTCCGCGCCCTGGGCCAGCAGGCCCTTGCCCCGCAGCCGCAGCGCCGCCGCCGGCGCACCCGTCAGCTTGTGAACGGCCTGCTCCCACGTCAGCGTCCCCGTCTCCCGGACGAAGTGCTCCAGCAGCCGGGTGCAGCTGCCGTACACCCGCGGATGGGGCTGACCCTCCGTGGGATAGGTGGCGTCGGAGATCAGACTGCTGTACGGGTCGCGGAGGATGGCCGCGATGTCCGCCTCCGAGGCCATGAAGTCGATCATCGTCACCTGGCAGTGCTCCCGGATCAGCAGGTCGCAGCAGGCGTCCAGCGGCGTCTTGTGCTCTATCTCCGCCTCCTCCGCCACGCTCTTGCCCAAAAGCGGCTGATCCTCCGGGCAGTGCAGGCTGGTCAGGAAAATGCCGTCCCAGCCCGCCAGCTTGGCGATGTCGTCAAAGCCGCTGCCGTCCTCAATGCGGCGCGCCAGAATCTCCCGCTGGCGGGGATCTGCCAGCCGCGCCACCACCGCGTCCATGCCGCCTTCCAAAAACTCCGGCGGCAGGATGTGCAGCAGCTGGGTCGAGCCGGCGGTGTAAGGATACACATCGCAGCTCACATCCAGCCCCTCCCGCCGTGCGCTTTCCAGCAGCGCCAGCGCCCGGGGTATCTTCGTGCCCCAGTTGTCCCGGCCCATGGCCTTCAGGTGGCTGATGTGCAGCGGTATCTTCAGCGTCCGGGCCACCGTCAGCATCTCCTCCACGGAGTCGCACACGCCGCCGCCCTCCTGCCTCATGTGTACCGTCAGCGGCACGTCCTGCCCTGCCAGGGGCCGTAAGGCCCGGATCAGCTCCGCCGTGGTGTAGAAGCACTCCGGCGCGTAGCCCAGGCCCAGCGACACGCCCAGCGCGCCGTCGCCCAGCGCCCGCTCCAGCGCCCGGTGTATGGCCCGGTAATGGCCGCTTTCCAGGTGCTCCAGCTCATAGCCCGCCGCGTCGGCCCGCAGCACGCCCGCTCCGGCCAGCATCCCCATGTGCAGGGGCAGCGGCGGCAGCGACGCGAAATACTCCGCCAGCGACCCGGTGGCCATCTCCGCCGGGATCTCCCCGGTGATGGGCCGCAGATAGTCCCGTATGGCCTGGCCGTGTGCCGCGCCGAAGGGCGCGCAGCTCAGGCCGCAGTTGCCGTTGACGATGGTGGTCAGCCCCTGGCACAGCTCCGCCGCGCCGAAGCCGGGGCGAAACGCCGCCGCGTCGGCGTGGCGGTGTATGTCGATGAATCCCGGCGTCACCGTCAGGCCGTCCGCGTTGACAGCCTGCCGGGCCTCCCGGCCCGTCAGATCGCCCACGGCGGCGATTTTCCCGTCCAATATGCCAACGTCCGCCCGGAAGCCCGGTGCGCCCGTGCCGTCGATGACAAGGCCGCCCCGGATAATGGTATCAAGCATGATCCGCACCTCTTTCTTGTTTCCCCGCCGTCAGGGGCAGGGTGATGATGAACCGCGTCACGCCGCTGCCGCTCTCGCAGCGCAGCGTGCCCCGGTGTGCCTCGATAATGGCCTTGGCGATGGGCAGCCCCAGACCGAAGCTGTCGCCGTCCGTCCGGGCCTCGTCTGCCCGGTAGAAGCGGTCAAAGATATGGGGCAGCTTGTCCGCCGGAATGTCCGCGCCCCGGTTTTCCACCGTCACCGCGGCGAAGCGTCCCTGTCTCTCCGCCGTCAGGCGGATGTCCGTGCCGTCCGCGGCATATTTCACTGCATTGTCCAGCAGCGCCGCCAGCGCCTGCCCCAGCTTTGTGCCGTCGCCCCGCACCGGCAGCGATGGCGCAATGTCGTACTCCAGTCGCTTTCCGGCCTCAAAGGCCACCGGCTCGAACCGCAGCGCCGCCGTCACCGCCGTCTCGGACAGCTCCACCGTCTGCTCCGGCAGCGCTCCGGCGCTGCGCTGGGCGCGGGACAGGGTGAGCATATCCTCCACCAGCAGCTTCATCCGGCGGCCCTCCGCCCGGATGTTGTCGATGTACGCCGCCTGCTCCGGCAGCGCCGACTGGTTCAGCAGCTCCGCCGAGGATAGGATCACCGTCAGCGGCGTTTTCAGCTCGTGGCTGGCGTCGGACAAAAACTGCTCCTGCTGCGCCCACGCCGCGCCCACCGGGCGCGTCACCACACCGGACAGCAGATAGCTGCACAAAAACAGCACCACCAGCGCCGCCGACCCAGCCAGAGAGCACACCGCCGCCATGGAGCGCATGGTGGTGCTCTCCAGCGTGGTGTCCGTAAAGGCGATCAGGGTGCTGGTGTAGCCCGTCCGCCGCAGATACCGCAGGTGGAAATCCGCCAGCAGTCCCGTGTCCTCCTCCTGGGCCAGCGCCGCCGTCACGATGGCCGCCAGCTGGCTCTGATCGCTCAGGTCATAGTAGCTGTTGCCCGCCACCCGGGCCGTGCCGCTGGCATATACCTCCGCCACGAAGCAGGGGATGCCCTCCGCGCCGGGCTGGCGCGAGCCGTAATCCCCGCTCTCCAGCGCCTGATACAGCTGCTGCTGCACGCTCTTTCGGTAGTTGCTTCGCGAGATCAGCACCACCGCCGCGAACACCGCCAGCAGCACCAGCGAGATCAGCAGCATATTGGTGGCCACCACCTTCCAGCGCAGATGGCGTATCATTCCTCCACCTCCAGGCAGTAGCCCACCAGCCGCAGCGTTTTGATCCGCACGCGGGACTGCAAATGGGTCAGCTTCCGCCGCAGGAAGGAGATATACACCTCCACGTTGTTGTCCTCCGCCGCGGAGTCATAGCCCCAAACCTTCAGAATAAGCTGTTCCTTCGTCACGATCTGACTGCCGTTTTTCATCAGCAGCTCCATCAGGTCGTACTCCCTCCGGCTCAGCCGCACCTCCCTGTCCCCGCACCGCAGCAGAAACGTGGACTGTTGTAATTTCAGGTCGCCGAAGGCCGTCTCCCCGGCGTCGGCGCTGACCTCATCGCCGCTGCGCCGCAGCAGGGAGCGGATACAGGCCAGCAGCTCCTCCGACTCAAAGGGCTTGGTCAGATAGTAGTCCGCGCCGCAGTCCAACCCCCGCACCCGGTCACTCAGCTCGCTCCGGGCCGTCAGCATCAGCACCGGCAGACTGCTGCCGCCGCCTCGCAGCTCCCGCAGCAGCGTAAAGCCGTCCATCCCCGGCAGCATGGCGTCCAGCACCAGCAGGTCGTAGATACCGCTGCGGGCGTTGTCCAGCCCGGAGATACCGTCGTGGCACACGTCCGCCGTGTAGCCCCGCTGGTGCAGCAGCTCCGCCAGCGTGGATGCCAGCCGCTTCTCATCCTCCACGATCAAAATACGCATCCCGAACACTCCTTTCGCCGCGCCCGGCGGGCTTTACGAAAGCCCCAGCGCCGCCAGCGTCAGCACCTGGGCCAGCGCCGTCTCCTCCATGCGATAAATGGTGGTGTCGCCGTCCAGCGTCACATACCGCCCGCCGTCGCCGGTGCTGCCGCCCACGGTCAGCGTCAGCGCGCCGTCATCGCCGCCGGCGGTGGTGTAATTCACCGCCAGTATAGCCTCCGGCACGTCCAGGCCGCACACCGCCGCCGCGCCGTCCGCCGGGTCATAGTCCACGCAGGCCGTCACCGCCAGCTTTCCCAGCTCGGCCACCAGCTCCGCCGTCTTTTCCGTCACGTCCTGCGCACCGGACTTCCGCACGCCGCTCTCGTCCACCGAGAACGTCACCTGCTTGCCCTCCGCCCCGGTCAGCGTCAGGGAGATCAGGTTTTCCTCCGTGATGACCGGCAGCTCCGGCAGCACCGCCATGTCGTAGATGCTGCGGCTCAGCGCCTCGCCGTCCGCCTGTGCGGCCAGCCGCACCACGCCGTCCGGCGTCAGCACATACCAGTGCCCGTCCGCTGTCTGCGACCCCACATAGATGGTGCTGGCCGCGCCGTCCGCCGTGGCCGTCACGTGCTTTTTGGAGTTCTCCAGCCCGTATTCGCTCAGCTCGCCCTGCTGTGCCACCGGCTGGGCGGCGGCCAGCGATGACGGCAGCGCCAGCAGCTCCGCCACGGCGCTCTGCTCCAGCGGGAACGTCCTGTCCTCCGCCCAGTACCACGTGTCGCCCTCCCGGGCAAACCGCAGCGTCACGTCGCCGTCACTGAGTTCCAGCAGCGTCACGCCCTCCACCGGCACGGTGTTCACCGTCGCATCGTCCTGCTTGGCCTGGGTGTCCTTCTGCCCGCAGCCGCATAAAAGCGCCAGCGCCGCCAGCAGCGCCGCCGCGAAGATCCATCGCTTCATATCCGTGTCTCCTTTGCCGTATTCTGCCCCTCAGTATAGCAATTTCCGCGGGAAAAAGAAAGAACAAATCGTAAATAATGGCCAAAAGCGTTTGTCGATAAACCCTCTTTATGCGGTAAGCAGTTCCTTTACGCAGGGGGAGCTCGATGGGGCAAAGCCCGCCTCGAATCGGATCAAATGTCGCGCAAAGCCTTGCCTTGCAAGGCGTGCGTGGAGCACCCCAAGGGTACTTGCTTCGCGGCGCGAAGCGACTATTTTCGTGCCGCAAGGCGGCACAAAAATAACGACATTATTTCAGGCTGTCGAAAAAAGCCGGAGGCTTTTTCGACAGCCTGAGGGCGGGCCTTCCGGCCCGCCCTCTGCTTATCTTCCCCCGTATGCCATATACCTGGATAATATGTATCGTTGCTTTACGCCTCCCAGTGCGCCCGCTGCGCCGTGCCGCACAGCCGCGCCGTCAGCGAGGTGGGAAACGTCCGCACCGCCCGGTTCAGCCGCGTCACCGCGTCGTTGTATAAAAGGCGGCTGGTTCGCAGCATCTGCTCGCAGCAGTCCGACGTGCCGAACAGCCGGCTGTACGCCTCGTCCGCCCGCAGTCCGGGATAGCGATCCGCCGTGGTGGACACGGCGGCCAGCACATCGTCCAGCAGCTGCTCCTGCTGCCGCACGTCCTCCGGCCCGGAGGATGCGTCCACCGCCCTGCGGCGCAGCCGCAGCTGCTCCGCCAGCGCGGCCATAGAGTCCCCGGCGTAGCCCTGGGCCACCTCCAGCAACGCCAGCACCGCGTCAAACCGGGTAGACAGGTGCGTGCCGATCTGCTTCATGGCGCTGCCCGCGTTTTCGTCCAGCGTCCGCAGCTCGTGCCGGGCGGACAGGAACACCACCGCCACGGCGGCCAGCAATACGGCGCAGCAGATAAGCAGATCCATGTGCTCCTCCTCCCGGCGACAGCGCCCGTTTGCGGACGGCGCGAAAACCCGCTGCCGTCCCATGGTCACAGTGTACCGCATACAGCGCGCCGTGGCGGCAGAAATGCGCGAACCGTCCGAAAAAAGGAGTAAAACGTCACAAAATGCCGCAGCGGGCGTCATAACGACGCCCGCAGGACAAACCGGCCATCCTTCTCGGCGAAGGAATACACCCCGTTATAGCGCTCCACCACGGAGCAGATGCTTCGAACGCCGATGCCGTGGCCCGCCGTGTCCGTCACCGGCAGCCCGCCTTGGAAGCGGACGCCCGGCGCACAGGTGTTGGACACCTGCAAAAAGAACTTCCCGTTCTTTTCGTATGCCACCACCTCGATGTCGCCGCCCTTCCCCTCGGCCCGCAGATGCTGGCAGGCGTGGAGCGCGTTCTCCAGCGCGTTGGACAGCAGCACGCACAGATCCGTCTCCGCCACCGGCAGGAACTGGGGCAGCTCCGCCCTGATCCGCAGGGAGATGCCGCTGTCCTCCGTCCGCTGGGCGAAGGAGGACAGGAGCAGGTTCACCGCCTCATTCTCGCAGAACCGCCGCACCCGCCGTGCCTCGATCTCGTCGCAGACCTGATGGATATACGACTGCGCCCGTTCCGTCTGCCCGTTTTCGATGCAGTCGGACAGATACTGCATGTGATGCCGCAGGTCGTGGCGGTAGGCGCTGGCCTGCCGGTCGGATTCCCGCAGCCCCGCGATCTCCCGCGTGGCCTGCGACACCTGCAACCGCAAGCCCTCCTGTATCTGCTCCAGCCGGCTTCGCTCCGCGTTCTCGGCGGAGGAGCGCAGCACGAACACCAGATACAGCACGCAGCACATGGACGGCATAAACTCCACCGCCGCCGCCAGCCCCCGCGCCAGCATATCGGTGTAGATCCGCGTCAGATAGTCAAAGACGTAGCTGATGGCGGGCATAACGCCGAAGAAGAACTGCATCGACGGCTTCAGCCGTCCGACCTCCCGCACGGCGGGCGCGAAGAATTTCAGCAGCACCCACAGCAGCGGCAGCGTCACGATCAGCTGCACCGTGCTCTGCAAATAACTGCCGCCGTTGAAGCAGGCCATGGCCAGCAGCGCGATCCACCGCCGTATCTGACAGCACAGATACGCCGTCAGTACCGACACGATGGGCCATATCGTCTGCCGCTTCATCACGCACAGCACCACCACCAGCGGCAGATGGGTCACCAGCGGATAGAGACGCCGCAGCAGCGCCACGTCGGCCACGCAGTACACCGCGGCCTGCACCAGCAGTATAACGGCCATGCAGCCCCAGTAGTGCAGCAGCCGCTTCTTCGTCCACGTAATATCGCAGAAGGCGGCGGACAGGATCATGCCGAAAATGCCCACCACCGCGTCGTTCAGCAGATATATGGCATTCCACAGCGCCTCGTGGGTCAGCGCCGTCGTTCCGTTCATCATAAGAACACCTGCTTTCGGCTGAACACGTACTCCAAATACCGCTCCTTGATCTCGGAAAACCTCCCGTGGGGTATGGGTATCTCCGTAAGGCACGCCATCTGCAAGCCCCGGTAGGAGATGCTCTGAATATAGTCCATATTCACCAAAAACGACCGATGAGGCCGCAGGAAGTTGCCGTAGCTCTCCAGGTCGGCGGTGAGCTTATCCAAACTCCCGGTGCTTTCCAGCACCTGTCCGTTGGCCATGTGGAACAACAGCGCCCGCCCGATGATCTCGCAGTATTCCAGCTTGTCCAGCCGAATACGGGAGATGCCGCTCTTGCACCTGAGCAGAATACTCTGCGCCTCCGTCCTCCGGCACTCGTCGATAACGGAGTCCATCAACTGAAAGAACGTCTCCTCCCGGATGGGCTTGAGCTGGTAGTAGTACGCCCCCACGGTGTAGGACTGCACGGCAAACTCGGCGGAGGATGTGAGGAAAATGATCTTCACATCGTTGTCAAACTGCCGTATCTCCCGTGCGGCGCTGATGCCGCTCTCTCCGGGCATGATCACATCCAGCAGCAGCACGTCCGGGTGCAGGCCGTTCTCCATCTCCGCCAGCAGCTCCAGCGGACTGCGGAAGGCCGCGTACTCCATGTCCCGGCAGCGCTGCTCCTTATATTTCTCCAAGAGGGCGGTGATCTGCTCCAAAACCACCGGCTCGTCATCGCAGAATGCGACCTTTATCATGAAACAGCTCACCTCCCGTTGTTTTCGCATCGACTTCTTACATTGTCATTCCGAGCCAGTGACCGACGTCACTGGCGTGGGAATCCGTTCCCCTTTTCTCATGCCTCCGGCGGCCTCTTTTCTTTCAGCAGCGAAAGAAAAGAGGAAAAGAAACGCCGTCAAAAACTACGTTTTTGGATTTCCTTACGCGCCTTCGCCCGCCGCTTATCTCGCTTGTTTTACCACGCGAACGCTGTGCCATGCAAATTTCCCCTAAATGTTGCATTGTCCCTGCTTCTCTTCTCGCTGCCGCTTTTGCTCTGAAATGCAGGGCCATACAGTATTGTGTTTCGGCGTAAAAATGTTATCAAACAGCGGCCCTTGGCCGCTACCTACCTTTGCCGCAAGGCGGCAAAGGCGCGATTTGATAATCGCTAAACCCCAAGGGTGAGGTTTCCAAAGGGGAGGGGTCGTGACCCCTCCCTTTTGGTCGTTTCAAGGTGAGGGGATTTTTAAGGGGAGAGGGAAATCGAAATCCCTCTCCCCTTAAACCGTTCTTTGGGTACTTTCTTTCGGGAAAGAAAGTACCTCGCCGAAGGCAAAAAGAAAGGAAAATCTTGCGCGGTCCTTACCCCCGCGCCTTCTCCAGCTCCCCGATCAGCGCCGCAATGGCGTCCTCCCGGCAATCCGGCAGCAGATGCACCCCCGGCGTCTCCCGCACCAGCGGAATGGCGTTGGCCGGGGCACAGCCCAGCCCCGCCCAGGTCAGCATGGAAATGTCGTTGGCGTGGTCGCCCACGCACACCACGTTCTCCCGTGAAATGCCCAGCATCCCCGCCATGTGCGCCACCATGCCGCCCTTGTTCGCGCCCTTGGCCGTCAACTCCACCAGCGTCACCGCGCTGGGCACGACCTCGTAATCGCCGTACCACGGCTGGCGGCGCAGATACTCCAGCAGCACCGGCAGGTTCTGCTCCTCCACGGAGAACAGCGCCTTGCTGATGGGCGAGGGCACCTCGTCCATGGAGCTTACCTCCACCGACGGCGCGTGGGTAATATGCATGTGCCGCCGTGTCACGTCGTTGGGGTTCAGGGCGTGGATGCTGTTGTCGTCGTGGTACAGCTCCACCGCCGTGGCGGGCAGGTCGCGCACCACCTGGGCGATGTGCGCTCGCACGCCCTCCGGCAGAAACGCCGTATACAGATACTCGTGCCGCGAAAAATCATAGATGGCCGCGCCGTTGAACAGCACCGTCGGCCCGTTCATAGGGATGTCGTCCACCACCGTCTCAAAGGCGGGCTTGGCCCGGCCTGTGGCCACGGCGAAAATGCCCCCCTCGTCCATGAAGTGGTGCAGCGCCGCCCGGTTTCCCGGCGACATGGGCGGCATATCCACGCACAGCCGCAGCGCCTCCTCGGTATAGACCAACGTGTTGTCAAAATCGCTGACCAGCAGCATACCGCTGAAAATACCCATGCTCACGCCTCCGCTCCGCCGTTGGGCTTATGTCCGCCACCGCCGCCCCGGCGATGACGGCGGCGAGGCCGCTTCTTCTCCCCGTCGCTTGCGCCGCCTGCGGACTGCACCGGCTTCGGCGCGGCAGGCGCGGCGCTCATGCCGTCATTCCCGCCGCCTCCGCCGCCCCGGCGTCCTCTCCGGCGGCGATTGCCGCCGCCCTCCTTGGGCTTGTCCCCCTCGGGCTTGGGCGCAGCTGTCGTCTCCACCGGCTTGTCCATGCGGGGCGCGTCGCTCCGGCGGCGATCCCGTCCGCCCCGACGGCGGCGGCGCTTCTCGCCCTCCGCGGCGCTGGCCGCGTCCGGGTCAAAGTCGCTGATCAGCGCCACCGGCGGCAGCAGCTCCTCCTCCAGCGGCTCGATATACCGCTCAGGCCGCCGGTCGGGCACAACGATGCCGTCCCGGCTTCCCTTGCCGTTCCGCAGAACGCACACCTCGCAGTTGTGATAGCACCGGGGGCTCTCGGGCCGGTCGTCCAGCCGGACGTTCACCGTCTCCTTCAGCAGGTTGATGTCGCTGACGTTGCCCGTGCCGTCCGGCGTCAGCACGAAGGAGTCGTTCTTCGGCATCCGCTTCACCGCATCCTCGTATGCGTCCTGCTCGTACTTCAGGCAGCACATCAGCCGCCCGCACGTGCCGGAGATCTTGGTGGGGTTCAGGCTCAGACTCTGGGTCTTGGCCATCTTGATGGACACCGGCAGGAACTCGTCCATGAACTGGGCGCAGCAGAAGGGTCTTCCGCATATGCCCAGCCCGCCGATCATCTTCGCCTCATCCCGCACGCCGATCTGCCGCAGCTCGATGCGGGCGCGGAACACCCCGGCCAGATCCTTCACCAAATCGCGGAAATCCACCCGCCCGTCGGCGGTGAAGAAAAACAGGATCTTGCTGCCGTCAAAGCTGCACTCCACCCGCACCAGCTTCATCTCCAGCTTGTGCTGCTGGATCTTCCGGCGGCAGATGTCAAACGCCTCCTTCTCCCGGCCTCGGTTATAGGCCGCCGTGTGGCAATCGTTGTCCGTGGCGATACGCACCACGCCCCGCAGGGGCTTCACCACCTGGTCGTCCTCCACCTGATGATTGCCCCGGGCGCACTGTGCGAACTCCGGCCCTTGGGCCGTCTCCACGATCACGTTCTGCCCCGCCTGGATCTCAAGCCCCTTGGGGTCAAAATAGTATTCCTTGCATCCGTTCCGAAAACGAACGGAGATCACCTCGGTCATAATAGCTCCTCCCATCTTACGGCGACAGCGCCCAAAACCTGGCCCACGCCCACATTATAGTCACATTCTCCGGCAAACTGCGCCAGCATATCCGCCAGCGCTGCCAGCTGCCGGTCGGTCAGCCGCTCCGACAGGGCCGCCGCCTCCTTTTCGCACAAAGGATCGGCCTTTTGCTTGCCCCGCCGCACCAGCAGCGCCTCCGCTGCGGCCCGCCAGCAGTCCCGCAGGAGCTGCCGCAGCTCCTCCCGCTTGCACTTCCGCGCCTCCAGCGCCGTCAGGCACTGCACCACCGGCAGCAGCCGCCCCTTGCCAAAGGCCGCGCACAGCTCTCCGGCGGCCTGACACAGCGGCTGCTCGCCGCCGCTGCCGCACCGCAGCAGCACGCACCGCGAGCGCACCGTCTCCAGCAGCGCCGCCGGACTGTCGGTGCAGAAGATGAACGCCGCGTAGGGCGGCCCTTCCTCCACGATCTTCAGCAGCACGTTCTGATCCCGCTCGTTGAGCTGCCGGCAGTCCGGCACGATATAGACCTTCCGCTCCGCCTCGTTGGGCCGGATATACACATCCCGCCGCAGCGCCCGCACATCGTCCACCGTCAGCTCCCGCCGCTCCGTGTCCCGCACGGTGATCACATCCGGGTGGATGTCCTCCATCACCTTGCGGCAGTGGCGGCAGCGCAGGCAGGGCTTCTCCTGCCCCTCGCACACGTGGGCGGCGGCCAGATACCGGGCCGACGGCAGCAGGTCGCCGCTGCCGGTAAGGATCACGGCGTGACTCAGCCGTCCCTCATGGGCGGCGCACCGCACCGCACGAAGCCATGTGCTGTTTTCCGCCGGGAGCTGGGCCATGTCGTCACCTCGTTTGCCTACTACTTCAATGTAGTAGTATACCACAGGAATAACGGCCCAGGCAAGATTGATTTCGCCCCTTTTGCCGGAAACGGGAATAAAAGTTGCAATCAGCCTCCAAATACGCTATGATGTAGGGAAGATTTTCCCCTTCCCCAAAGTCCGTCATTGTGAGCCAGTCCTCAGACTGGCGCGGCAATCCGTTTCCTGATTTCCATGGAGGATACGCTATGTGGTACGTACTGCTGCTGATCGCCTGCATCGCCGGCGACCAGCTCCTGAAATACTGGGTGGTGCAGAACCTGGACGTAGGCCAGTCCGCCGCCCTTCTGCCGGGCCTGGTGCGCCTGACCCGCCTGCATAACACCGGCGCGGCCTGGGGCAGCTTCTCCGGCAAGACCGCCCTGCTGGCGGCGGTGACGGTGGTGCTGCTCCTGGCGGTGGCCTGGCTGGTGCTGAAAAGGATCGTCCGCCACCCCCTGGGCCTGTGTGCCGCCATGCTGGTGCTGGGCGGCGGCATCGGCAACATGATCGACCGCGTGTGCCGCGGCTACGTGGTGGATATGTTCGACCTGGAGTTCATGGACTACCCCATCTTCAACCTGGCGGACTGCTTCGTGGTGGTGGGCGTCATCCTGGGCGCTGTGTACTACCTGTGGTTCTACGATAAATACGATGGGAGGAAGCCTGACCATGACGACGGTGCTGACAGCGGCCAATGAGGACGCCGGGACGCGGCTGGACGCATTTCTAGCCGCCCGCCTGCCGGAGCTGAGCCGCTCCCGTGCCGCGTCGCTGGTGCAGGAGGGCCGCGTCACCGTAAATGGCCGCCCCGCCTCCAAAAGCTGCCGCCTGACCGGCGGCGAAACGCTGTCCGTTGACCTGCCGGAGCAGCCGGCGGACACATCGCTGACCGCCCAGGCCATCCCCCTGGACGTGGTGTACGAGGACGATGATGTCATCGTGGTGAACAAGCCCGCCGGGCTGGTGGTACACCCTGCCCCCGGCCACCCGGACGGCACGCTGGTCAACGCGCTGCTCCACCACTGCGGTGACAGCCTCTCCGGCATCGGCGGCGAAAAGCGCCCCGGCATCGTCCACCGCATCGACCGGGACACCAGCGGCCTGATCATCGCCGCCAAGAACGATGCGGCCCACGCCTTTCTCAGCGCCCAGCTCAGCGACCACACCCTGGCCCGCACGTATGAGTGCCTGGTCACAGGCAGCCTGAAGCAGGACAGCGGCACGGTGAACGCCCCCATCGGGCGGCATCCCGCCGACCGCAAGAAAATGGCGGTGGTGGCCGGAGGCCGCCCCGCCGTTACCCACTGGGAGGTGGTGGCCCGCTATCCCGGTGTCACCCACCTGCGCTGCCGGTTGGAGACGGGCCGCACCCACCAGATCCGGGTACACATGGCCCACATCGGCCACCCCATCCTGGGCGACACGGTCTACGGCGCGAAAAAGCCCGTCCCCGGCCTCACCGGCCAGTGCCTCCACGCCACCGGCCTGCGCTTCATCCATCCCCGCACCCACGA
The DNA here is from genome assembly GCA_945878665.1 of uncultured Clostridia bacterium. Lineage (GTDB taxonomy): Bacteria > Bacillota > Clostridia > Oscillospirales > Oscillospiraceae > Vescimonas. The sequence goes on from CAMDUN010000023.1 coordinate 23,493, forward strand.
GCCAGTGGAGCTTACCTGTCCCCTGCCGGAGGAGTTCACCCGTATGCTGGCAAAGCTGGAAAAGAAGCAGGGATAAAGGAAAACCCATACGCCTCCCTTGTGCAAAGGGAGGTGTCAGCGCTTCGCGCTGACGGAGGGATTGTCATTGTCGGGCGGACAGCGCCGTCCGCTCCTACACACGTTCTGATGTGCCGTGTGAGCGTCCCTTGCCTCTCCCTCTGGGAGAGGTGGCCGAGCGCAGCGAGGACGGAGAGGGCAAACCATGACCATACCGGCCCTCTCAGTCACCTGCGGTGACAGCTCTCCCAAAGGGAGAGCCAAGGGTCTGTGCCCCGTTATATAGGCGCATACCGCGGCGGCGTGAGGCCGTCCGCCCCTACAACCGTCTACCGTACCTGCGCCTTATCCTTGCCCTGTCATTCCCACGCCAGTGACCGACGTCACTGGCGTGGGAATCCGTTCCCCTTTTCATATCAACGGCGGCCTTGGCCGCCACCTACTTTGCCGCTCCGCGGCTAAGGCGCGATTTGATAATCGCCAACCCCCGAAGGGTGTTTCCAAAGAGGGAGGGCCGCAGCCCTCCCTCTTTGGTCGCTCAAGGATGGGGGATTTTCAAGGGGGAAGGAAGATCGAAACTTCCTTCCCCCTTGAATGGCGTTCTTTGGATACTTTCTTTCGCCAAGGAAAGAAAGTATCCCGCCGGAGGCATCCCGCGCCGGGGCGCGGAACTCCCCTCGCCTCCCTCTGTGAGGGAGGTCAGGCTGTCGAAAAAGCCTGTCATTGCGAGCCAGTCCGCAGACTGGCGTGGCAATCCGTTCCCAAATCGCACAATTTTTGCGCTTTTCTGCGAATTTGCAACTAAAAGATTACGGATTCCCACGGGCGCTTCGCGTCCTCGGAATGACAGGATAGGTTTATCGACAAGCAGGAAGGCCGCCCGCAGGCGGCCCTCTTACCATCTATCTATATATTACTCCTCCGTCTCGATCAGTCCATAGCCGCCGTTGTTGCGGTGATAGACCACGCAGACGTTGTTCGTCTCGATGTTGCGGAACACGTAGAACGAGTGCCCCAGCAGATTCATCTGCAAAATGGCCTCGTCGCTGGTCATGGGTTTGACCACAAAGTGCTTGGTGCGGATCACATCGAAGTCGTTGTCCTCCACCACGTCAAACTCGGCGGGCACGGGGGAGACCAGCGCGTCGGGCCGCAGGTTCTTGGCCAGGCGCGTCTTGTTCTTGCGGATGCGGCGGTCGATGAAGCTGACAGCCTCGTCGATGGCGCTTCGCATATCGCCGTCAGGGTCTTCCGTCTGCGCCCGGAACAATGTGCCGTTGCTGCTGCGGATGGTCAGCTCCACCACGCAGCGGTTCTTCTTCTCCACGGCAAAGGTCACAAAGGCGTCTGCCTCCTCGGGGAAATACTTATCCAGCTTGCTGATCTTCTTTTCGGCGTATTCCTTGATGGAGTCGTTGAGGGAGATCTTCTTACAGGCGAATGTGAACTTCATAGTGCTTTGCTCCTTTCGTCAGTACGGTCAGTGCGAGCAGGGTCGGGGAGGAATATCCCCTCATCCTTGACAGGATTATAGCAAATATCCACACAGTTGAAAAGATGTTTTGATAATATTTGTAAAAATTCACAAATCTTTCGTGAATTTGACGGGAGCGTCCGCTTTCGACAAAACTCGCGGTGGTTCGACAAAACCTCCTATTTACACGGGCCTGGACATGGTGTAGTATAGTCCTCGGAGGCTTTCCAATATCCCACCCGCTTGCGCCGCTCCTTTCGGGGCGGCGTCTTTTTTGCCCCGGGCCGCTCTTTGCTCCCCCTATCCCTCGGCAACAGCTCGTCCTCACCTCCCTCTGCGAGGGAGGCGTCTTGGCCGAAGACTATGACGGAGTGAGAGCCTTTCGGTGCTGTCACTCTGCGCCCCTCAATAGTCATTCCTGCCGAACAGTTTTATGATGGTCAGCACACCGATCAGCAGCAGAAAAGAGATCACAGTGTCTTCACCGCTGCACCTTAGTGAGGTATTCCGCGGTCAGTCTCAGATACCCGCGCTCGTTGTGGGCGATCCCCGCCCAGTCCAGCACCGATGCCAGTACAAATACGGGATCAAAGACATATTTCCCCTCAGTCGCCCCAAAGTAATTCTTGCCGATGGCACCTACCACAGTGTCCAATGTGCAGTCCCCCTCCCCCAAGGCGTAGTTGCGGCCATTCCCCTTGCGGGCAGCTCCGTCCTGACTGAGCAGCAGCTCCACGATCACATCAAATACATCATATGTAAATGCTTGGCTAACAGGAAGTTCATTGCACAGAAAAGTGCGTCCGTCGTTGGCGGCCCGGATGATATACGGTTTGCCGGTAACGGAATAAACTGTGGCTCTGCCGCCATTCTCGTACAGCTTCTCCCGAATAATATCAGACGCCTTTGTACTATTCGGATTTGTATTTTTGAAAATACCCATAGTGACCTCCTCCTTGTTTTCCACTTCTTTTCTCTCATCCATCTCATCTTCGTCGAACAGTCCCAACGCCAGCAGCAGTTCATTCAGCCGCTTTCTTGCCGTAGGATAGGAGATACCCATCCTCTTCTGCACGTCTTTCATGCTCCCAGCGCAGACGAGGAACTCCCTCAAAAACCGCGCCTGCTCTTCGGTCAGCTGCTCGTACGGCGACAGCGGCTCATCTGTGGGAAATTCGGCCTTGCAGCCAGGACAGGTCAGTCGTGCCAATCGGAGCTGCTCACCACACGCAGGACATTTACCTGAAAACTTCATTGTCATCGCCTCCTGTGTCAATTAGTATAACCTACAAGTTTCTATTTGTCAATACTATTTTTAATTTTATTAAACCTAATATTGACTCTATTTTTTATTAGTACTTTCGCTTGCGTCTTTTTTGCCCCATTGCGCTCCCTGGTCGTTATCTGCTACAATAGACCCACACTCATTAGGAGGGCAAGCTATGAAAAAGGGCCTCACATCCAACGCCATCAAGCTCATCGCCATCACGGCCATGACCATCGACCACGTGGCCTGGTGGCTGTTCCCCGGCTACCCCCGGGCGGCGCTGCCCCTGGTCATGCACATCATCGGGCGGCTCACCTGCCCCATCATGTGCTACTTCGTGGCAGAGGGCTACCACTACACCCGCGATGTCCGCAAATACACGGCGCGGATGTTCCTTTTCGCGCTGGTGTCCCACTTTGCCTACATCTTCGCCTCGGCGGACTTCGCCGGCTGGCGCTCGTTCCTCCCCTTCTCCTCCGGCAGCGTGCTGAACCAAACCAGCGTCATGTGGTCGCTGGCCTGGGGCTTGGTGATGCTCCGGGTGGCGCACAGCAAAAAGCTCCCCCACGCCGCGCAGGTGCTGCTGATCCTGCTGATCTGCGCCGTCAGCTTCCCCAGCGACTGGAGCTGCATCGCCGCGCTGTGCATCCTGTCCTTCGGCACGAACCGCGGCAACCCTCGAGCGCAAATGGCCTGGATGACGTTCTACGTGGCGCTCTACGCGACGGTCTACGCCCTGGCCCTGGACGTGGTCTACGGCATACTGCAAATGGCGGTGGTGCTGTCCATCCCCCTCCTGCTGCAATACAACGGCCAGCGCGGCGCGTCCCCCCGCCGGAACGCCGTCATGAAGTGGCTGTTCTACCTCTACTACCCCGCCCACCTGTTCCTCATCGGCTACCTCCAGTGGCGCGCCTGAAAAATTCCCTGTCACACATCCCTCCCTCGTTCGTTATAGAGACAAAGGCGGTGAGGCAACATGGACAACGACATCTTCGACACGCTGTACCGGCGCTACTACGCCCCGGCGCTGCTGTATGCCCAAAGTCTGTGCCGCAGCCGCCACCTGGCGGAGGATCTGGTGCAGGAGGCATTCTGCCGCGCCTGGCTGTCGCTGCCGGACGATGTCCCCAGCTTTCGCGGCTGGCTGTTCCGGGTGCTGCGTAACCTGCTCATCGACCACCAGCGCCGCCAAAAGCACCTGTCGGCGGACGACCCGCCGGAGCAGACCGACCACACCACCCCGGAGAGCGTGCTGCTGCACCGGGAGGACGCGGCGGCGCTGTACCGTGCCCTGGAGCGCCTGCCCGACGCCGACCGGGAGCTGCTGACGCTGCACTGCTTCGCCCGCCTGACGGCGACGGAGCTGGCGGACACGCTGCACATGACCCCCGCCGCGGTACGCCAGCGGCTGCACCGGGCCCGGACACGGCTGCGGCAGAATATGGAGGAGGATGGCTATGGATTTTGAAACGGCATTTGCCCACTATCAGAGCAGCACCGCCACCGCCGAGGAGACGGCGCTGGTGGAGCGCGAGCTGGCGAAATACCGGCTCATCGAGGACTATTTCGCCGCACGGGAGCTGCCGGAGCTGCCGGAGGACACCGCCCTGGCGGCATCGGAGACGAAAGCGGTAAAGCGGCGGCTGGGCCGCCGCACCCGGAACACGGTGCTCATGGCCGCCGCCGCCATGCTGGCGGTGCTGCTGCTGCTGCAATTCGCAGTGTCACCCCTGCTGAACCGCCATGTGTACGGCGGTGCGGACGACCACACGGACTTCGACGCCGCCATGACGGCCCTCACCGGCCTGTATATGCCCCTGGGCGTGTATGTCGGCAGCTCCCTCTCCCACACCGGCTTCATGACGGACACCGTGTCCCTCCAGTTCTCGGATCTCACCGGCAGCACCCGCTTCGGCGTCCGCACCGGCCTGACGCTGCGGCTAGGCGTGCTGGGCCGTCTCAGCGCCAGCGACCTGCTCCCCCTGCACTACGCCCTCATCGGCTATTTCACCCCCACTCTCAACGCCGACGGCACGGAGGCCGCGCCCACCGACTACTGCCGGCAGGCACTGGCGGATATGAGCGACCAGCTCACCGTCACCGCCGCCGTCCAATTCACCGACAGACTGTCAGCGGACGAGCTGGCCGCCCTGATGGCCCGTCACCCGGAGCTGACCTTCCTCTCCGGTAAGGTGGGGAACGAGGGCGTGTATACGCCCCAGTCCCTGTTCTGCTCCCTGACCCCCGCCGGCATCAGCTTCGGCGACGCACTGGAAGCGGACTACCCCGGCTTCACGCTGCCCCACACCAACATCACCGGCGCGGCCCTCCGGCAGCACTTCGAGGCCATGCTCCAGTGCCTCATTGACCACCCGTCAGTGGCGAAAGCGGCATCCATGATGGGCAACGAGGCCCACAATTATAAGAGCCTACTGCAAGACGTGCAGGACAACGGCCTCCAGTTCACCGGCGTGTGGGTGCAGGGCACACCCTCCGCGCTGCTGTCGCTGATGGACGAGACCTGCGCCAAAAGCATCAGCAACTACGAGGCCCACATCCGCCTGGCCAACTACGATGCATAACAAAGATGTGTAACAAAAAGCGAGGGGTTCTCCCCTCGCTTTTTGCTATGCGGAACACCCTCGCCTCCCTCTGCGAGGGTGGCAGCGCGAAGCGCCGGAAGGAAAGACGTTGACCCGCCGCACCCTCGTTGCTCGTCCGTAGGGGGCGATGCCCACATCGCCCCGTATGCCGCGGCAGCGCCGCGGCATCAAGCCTCCCTTGTGTAAAGGGAGGTGTCGCGGCTTCGCCGTGACGGAGGGATTGTCATTGTCGGGCGGGGCAGAGCCCCGCCCCTACACACCTTCTGATGTGCCGTGTGAGCGTCCCTTGCCTCTCCCTCTGGGAGAGGTGGCCGAGCGCAGCGAGGACGGAGAGGGCAAACCATGACCATACCGGCCCTCTCAGTCACCTGCGGTGACAGCTCTCCCAAAGGGAGAGCCAAGGGTCTGTGCCCCGTTATATAGGCGCATACCGCGGCGGCGTGAGGCCGTCCGCCCCTACAACCGTCTACCGTACCTGCGCCTTATCCTTGCCCTGTCATTCCGAGCCAGTGACCGACGTCACTGGCGTGGGAATCCGTCCCCCTCCTTTTTCATGCCTCCGGCGGGGTACTTTT
>CAMDUN010000024.1:0-29071 GCA_945878665.1 uncultured Clostridia bacterium
GGCGCGGAATATCCCTTTGGACAATCCCTCCGTCAACGCTGCGCGTTGACACCTCCCTTTGCACAAGGGAGGCTTTGGAGTTCCGCGCCTGCGGGCGCGGCGGGGCGATGCACCCCAAGGGTACTTGCTTCGCTGCGTGGGCATCGCCCCCTACGGACGGTTTCAAGGAGTGTGGTGTTTGGGCGGACAGGGTCGTCCGCCCCTACGAACATATTCATCAGCGGTGCTCCCCCTCTTATGCGGAGGGGGATTTTCTTGTCAGGAAAGCAAAATGAGGGCTACCAAAACCGGGGCGGATGTGGTATGATACCGTTGTATGAGTATCAAACGCGCCGGAGCGCGGGGAAGGGAGTGAGCGCCGTGAGGTGGAGGAAGCGCATGGGAGTGATGTTGCTGCTGCTGGCGGCGCTGTGTCTCGGCGGCTGCGGCTATGACGCATCGGTGGAGGAGCTGTTCGCCCTGCCCCGCATGGCGGAGGGCTACACCGACCTGGCCCAGCAGCTGGACGGGCTGCTGAACCAGGGCTATGAATACGCCTCGCCCACCGGCGGGCGGAACATCCAGTCGGTCCAGATGGCCGACCTGGACAACGACGGCAGGCAGGAGGCGCTGGCCTTCATGCGCCGCAGCAGCGACGAAAAGCCGCTGAAAATATTCGTCTTTCACATGGGGGAGGAGAACTACGAGCCCTACTGCACCATCGAGAGCAGCGGTACGGCGGTGGACAGCGTATACTATCAGGATCTCAACGACGACGGACGGCGGGAGCTGATCGTGGGCTGGCGCATCAGCAACGATGTGCAGACCGTGGCGGTCTATTCCCTGGAGCGTGAGCCGGTGACGCTGATGTCCAGCGGCTACACCCGCTTTATCATGCAGGATCTCAACGGCGACGGGATGCCCAGCCTGCTGGTGCTGCGTACCAGCGAGGAGGGCCAGCCGGTGGCCGAATTTTACGGCTGGCAGGAGGAGCAGATGGGCATCGCCTACCGCTGCACCCTGTCCAGCACCATGGCCGCCCTCAGCCGCGGCAGTCTGGTGTCCGGCAGGATGGACGCCGACACGCCGGCCATGTTCATCACCGGCGTGGATGAGCGGGGCGTGGCCGTTACCGACATTTTGATCTTCCGAGCGGAGGTGGGCCTTGTAAACGTGGCCCTGTCCGGCAGCAGCGGCGTGTCCGCCGCCGCGTTTCCCTATCGCCAGCTGTCGCCCCAGGACATCGACGGCGACGGCTGCATCGAGATACCTTGCCCGGCGGAGACCTGGAGCGCCGAGCAGACGGACGGGCTGGTGAGCTGGCTGCGCTGCGTGGGAGACGGTGAGCTGGAGACCGCCAGCGAGACGTACCACGCCGTGTCCTGCGGCTGGTATCTCACCATTCCCGCCAGCTGGTGGGAGTGGAACGTGGAGACGGCCACCACCAGTATTCAGAACGAGAACCAGTTCACCCTGCGTATCAACGGCGACGCGGTGCTGTCTGTCTATACCATCACCGGCGAGAACCGGGAGAACCGTGGGCGCATGGGCACGCGCTTTGTGCTGCGCCGTCAGACGGCCACCGTCTACGCCGCCGAGCTGTACGACGCTGCGTCCTACTACGGCATGAACGAGGAGCTGCTGCGTAATGGCTTCAGCCTGATCGCCGGCAGCTGGAGCAACTGACAAGGAGGATCGCCCATGAAAAAGGTACTGGTACTGGAGGATGAGTCCAGCATCCGCAGCTTTATCGTCATCAATCTTCGCCGCGCCGGGTATCAGGTGGTGGAAGCCGAGACCGGCGAGCAGGCCCTGGAGCTGCTGGCCCAGCACAGCGACGTCCGCGTGGCGCTGTTGGACATCATGCTCCCCGGTATCGACGGCTTTGAGGTCTGCCGCCGTATCCGCGCCACCAACCCCACCATCGGTATCATCATGCTCACCGCCCGCTCTCAGGAGATGGATAAAGTCACCGGCCTGATGACCGGCGCGGACGACTACGTCACCAAGCCCTTTTCCCCCGCCGAGCTTACCGCCCGCGTGGACGCCCTCATGCGCCGCAGCGGCGGCGGTACGGCGGAGGCCGGGGAGCTCAGCCAGCCGCCCTTCCTCCTCAATACCCGCAACCGCACCCTGGAGAAGAACGGCCAGCGCGTCAAGCTCACCCAGGTGGAGTACGCCATCGTCAAAATGTTCATGGAGAACCCCGGCAAGGCGCTCTCCCGCGAGGAGATCCTGGACACCGTTTGGGGGCACGACTATTTCGGTGAGCTTAAGATCGTGGACGTGAACATCCGCCGCCTCCGGCTCAAGATCGAGGACAACGCCACGAACCCGATGTATATTACCACGATTTGGGGCTACGGCTACAAGTGGGGGCTGTAATAACGGCGTCTTTTCCGCCGATACTTCGTTGCACCGGCTCGACGTACAATATGTACGCCTTCGCCGCTGCGCCTCGTCTTGACGCAAAATCTGTGTATTACAGCGGACTGGCGTATGGCGGCGGTTTTGCGCCTCGTCTCGACGAAAAATACTTGTTATTATGCCTTCGCCGCTGCGCCTCGTCTTGACGCAAAATCTGCGTATTACAGCGGGCCAAAAGCCGCAAGCTGCGGCGGCTGACGGATTTCTTAACATGATGTATCCCATCTGAAAGGAGATGACCACCTATGGCAGCAAAACGGAAAAAGGTGCAGGGCCTGCGCCGGCGCTGGATCACCGGGAGCATCGGCCCGGTGGTGGTCATTTTGCTGCTGGTGGGCGTGCTGATCTCCGTGGGCTTTGCCAGCAACTACTACAACAGCGCCAAGTCCACCCTGCGGGCCAAGGCGGCTGCCGGAGCGGACTACTTCAACACCTACGTCATGACCAGCTATCGGGAATACTACCGCAGCGCCACGCTGTACGCGGCGGCCTTTGAGGAGGGCGACCGCATCGAGCTGCAATTCCTCAACAGCGCCGGGCGGGTGGAGGTCACCACCCGGGGGCTGACGGCGGGCACGTACCCCAACACGCCGGAGATACTCCGGGCGGTGGAGTCCGGCACGGTGCAGGACTTCGTAGGCCGGGACAGCGAGACGGGCGAGCGCATTTTGGCGGTGTCCAGTCTGCTGAAGTTCAACGGGCAGGTGGTGGGCGTGATGCGCTACGTCACCGCCGTCCGGGACATCGACCAGCAGGTGATGCTGACGGTGCTGGTGGTGTGCGGCGTGATGCTGGCGGTGGTGGGACTGATCGTGCTGTCCAGCATGATCTTCATCAACAACGTGGTAGCGCCGGTGTCCGCCGTGTCGGAGGCCGCCAAGCGCATCTCCGGCGGCAGCTACGGCGAGCAGATACCCAACAAATACTCCGACGAGATGGGCGAGCTGGTGGACAACATCAACGATATGTCCCGCAAGATCAGCGAGAGCGAGAAGATGAAGTCCGAGTTCATCTCCTCCGTGTCCCACGAGCTGCGGACGCCTCTGACGGCCATCAACGGCTGGGGCGAGACGCTGCTGGCCGACGAGAGCGGCGATGTGCAGCAGCTGCGGCGGGGACTGAACATCATCGTCAAGGAGTCCCGCCGCCTGACGGACATGGTGGAGGAGCTGCTGCAATTCTCCCGCATGGAGGATGGGCGCTTCACATTACAGGTGGAGGACGTGGACTTGCAGGCGGAGCTGGAGGACGCGGTGTATACGTACCGGGAGCCGTTCCAGCAGGACGGCATCGCGCTGGAGTACAGCAGCGACAAGGCACTGTACGAAGAACCCATCACCGGCGACCCGGATCGGCTGAAGCAGGTGTTCTGCAACCTGCTGGACAACGCCGCCAAGCACGGCGGCTCAGGCAAGCGCATCGCCGTGCATCTGGCCCGGTCGGGGGACGGCTACGCCATCTCCATCCGGGATTTCGGCCCGGGCATCCCGGAGGCGGAGCTGCCCTACGTGAAGCAGAAGTTCTACAAGGGCTCGTCCAAAGCACGGGGCAGCGGCATCGGGCTGGCGGTCTGCGACGAGATCGTCCGCCGCCACGGCGGCACGCTGACCATCGAGAACGCCCAGGGCGGCGGCACGGTGGTGACGATATGGCTGCCGCTGAAGGGTTAGGCGAAGGCGTAAGCTATATCTGAGCGCATACTGACTCGGAATGACAGAGCTGGGGAAGTAGCGCGGGAACAAAACCACCTCAGAAAATAATCGAACAGGTGTTGCATTTTGCCGATGCCTGTGGTATACTCACGGCAGAAAGGAATCTTTAGCGCGTATGGACAAGAATAAGGGCGCTTTCCGCACCAGTATCGGCGGACAGGCGCTGATCGAGGGTATTTTGATGCGCGGCCCGAAGAAGGATGCTATCGTGGTCCGCTCCCCGGAGGGGCTGGTGACGAAGGTCACGGACCGCAAGCTGACAAAGGCCAACTATCCCATTTTGGGCGTGCCCATTATCCGGGGCGCGGTGACGTTTATCGGCTCGATGATCACCGGCGTGAAGGCGCTGATGTTCTCCGCCGACTATTTCCCGGAGGACGAGAACGCCAAGCCGGACAGGGTGGAGGAGTGGCTGGAAAAGCACGTGCCGGCGGAGAAGCTGCAAAACCTGCTGGTGGCGTTTTCCGTGATATTGAGCATCGGCATGATGCTGGTGCTGTTCATGCTGCTGCCCACGTTTTTGGCCGGGCTGTTCCACGCCAAAAGCGCCGCCGTACACAACGTCATCGAGGGCGTGGTCAAGGTGCTGGTGCTGCTGGGCTACATGATCCTGTGCTCCAAACAGAAGGACGTACACAGGGTGTTCTGCTACCACGGCGCGGAGCACAAGACCATCTTCTGCTACGAGGCGGGATTGCCCCTCACCGTGGAGAACGTCCGTATCCAGCCCCGCCACCATCCCCGCTGCGGCACCAGCTTTCTGTTCGTGGTGGTCATCGTGTCCATCATCGTGTCCAGCCTGGTGTTCCCCTACATCAACTGGCAGAGCGTGTGGGTGCGTGTGGGCGTCAAGCTGCTGCTGCTCATCCCCGTGGTGGGCATCACCTACGAGTTCAACCGCTTCGTGGGAGCTCACGACAACGCCGTGACCCGTGTGCTGTCCGCGCCGGGTATGTGGATGCAGAACTTTACCACCTTCGAGCCGGATGACAGCATGATCGAGGTGGCCATCGAGGCCATGAAGCTGGTCATCCCGGAGGAAGAGGGCACGGACCGCTGGTGAGAGGATGCAGGACAGGATATGGCCATAACATATAACAATTTGTATTTGGATCTGCGCCAGCGTTTTCACCGGGCCGGCATGGCCGACCCTACGCTGGAGGCGCGGGAGCTGGTGTGCTGCGCCGCCGGGAAGAGCCGGGAGGAGCTGACGCGGGACGGGCGGCTGTACGTTCCCGCCGCCGTGGAGCAGCAGGTGCAGCGGCTGGCCCAGCGCCATCTGGACGGCGAGCCGGTGGCGTATCTCATCGGCGAGTGGGAGTTCTACGGGCTGCCGCTGGACATCTCCGAGAGCGTGCTGATCCCCCGGCCCGACACCGAGGTGCTGGTGGAGCGGGCGCTGGCCCGGCTGCAAAGCGCGGCAGAGCCGCGGGTGCTGGATCTGTGCGCCGGGTCGGGCTGCGTGGGGCTGGCGCTGGCCAAGCACCTGCCGGGAAGCCGGGTGACGCTGGGCGAGCTGGACGAGGGCGCGCTGCGTATCTGCCGCCAAAACATCCGCCGCAACGACCTGACGGGCCGGGTGGCGGCGATGCAGATGGACGCGCTGGAAAAGCCGCCCGTCCATTTGGGCGAGTTTGACGCCATCGTGTCCAACCCGCCCTACATCCCTGATGGGGACATCGCCGGGCTGGACGTGTCCGTCCGGGGCTACGAGCCTCATCTGGCGCTGAAGGGCGGCGAGGACGGGCTGGATTTCTACCGGGCCATCTGCGCCCAGTGGACGGCGGCCCTCCGCGCCGGAGGGTGTCTGCTGTTCGAGGTGGGCATCGGCCAGGCGGACGATGTGCTGCGGATCATGCGCTCCGCCGGCTTCGGCGACGTGGAGATCAACCCCGACCTAAACGGCATTCCCCGTGTGGTGTCGGGCGTTTTATGTACGGAGGTATGAGCTGTCCGTTTTTTGGGACAGGCTTTTTGCGAAAATAGAACCAGCACAGGCGGCGCGGGCCGCCTGCACAGAATTTGAGGAGGACGGAACTATGGCAGTGAAGAAAGAACCCGTTGGTGCCGCGCCGGTGGTGTCCGACAAGAAAAAGGCACTGGAGACGGCCATGCAGCAGATCGAGAAGATGTACGGCAAGGGCTCGATCATGCGCTACGGCGCGGAGAGCACGCTGAACGTGGAGGCGATCCCCACCGGCTCGCTGTCCCTCGACCTGGCGCTGGGCATCGGCGGCCTGCCCCGTGGCCGTATCGTGGAGATCTACGGGCCTGAGTCCTCCGGCAAGACCACGCTGGCGCTGCACGTGCTGGCGGAGGCGCAGAAGATGGGCGGCGAGGTGGCCTTCGTGGACGCGGAGCACGCCCTTGACCCCACCTACGCCAAGGCGCTGGGGGTCAACGTGGAGGATCTGCTCATCTCTCAGCCGGACACCGGCGAGCAGGCGCTGGAGATCACCGAGGCTTTGGTGCGCTCCGGCGCGATCGATGTGGTGGTGGTGGACTCCGTGGCCGCCCTCGTGCCCCGGGCGGAGATCGAGGGCGAGATGGGTGACAGCTTCGTGGGCCTTCACGCACGGCTCATGTCTCAGGCTCTGCGTAAGCTGACGGGCATCATCAACAAGACCAATTCCATCGTCATCTTCATCAACCAACTTCGCGAGAAGGTGGGCGTTATGTACGGCAACCCGGAGGTCACTACCGGCGGGCGGGCGCTGAAGTTCTACGCCTCCGTCCGCATCGACGTGCGCCGCATCGAGACGCTGAAGTCCGGCGGCGAGGTCATCGGCAACCGCACGCGGGCCAAGGTGGTGAAGAACAAGGTCGCGCCCCCCTTCCGGGAGGCGGAGTTCGACATCATGTACGGCGAGGGCATCAGCAAGCTGGGCGACCTGCTGGATCTGGCGGTGAAGCTGGATCTGGTGCAGAAGAGCGGCTCGTGGTTCAACATGGGTGAGCTGCGGCTGGGCCAGGGCCGCGACGCGGCCAAGCAGTATTTCCGTGACCACCCGGACGAGGCCGACAAGCTGGAGACGGCGGTGCGGGAGAATTTCCACAAGCTGATGGGCAGTCAGTCCCGGGTGGCCGCTAAGGCGGCGGGCCGGGCCGTGGACGTGTCCGCCGACGACTTTGACGACGCCGACTGATGCGTATCGCACGGATCGAAAAATCAAAGCATAAGCAGGAGCGCGTGCTGGTGTTCCTGGAGGACGAAACGCTCCTCCGGGTCACCGGCGCGGAGCTTCTGCGCTTTGGCTTATATAAGGGGATGGACGTACCCCCGGAGCTTGTGGTAGAATTACAGGCGGCGGGGGAGAGGTCGGAGCGGAAGCAGGCGGCGGCCCGCATGGCCGCCGGACGGATGCTCTCCAAGCAGGAGGTGCAGCGCCGCCTGACGAAAAAGGGCGCGGCGGAGGGCGAGGCGGCGGAGACGGCGGACTGGCTGGAGAGCCTGGGCGCAGTCAACGATGAGGCTTACGCCGGGGTCATCGCCCGCCATTACGGCGCGATGGGCTACGGCCCGGCGCGGGTGAAGCAGGAGCTGCACCGCCGGGGCATCCCCAAGGAACTGTGGGACGGGGCGCTGGCCCAGCTGCCCTCCGCCGGGGACGCCATACGGGCGCTGGTTCGCGCCAAGCTGCGGGGCAGAGCGCCGGACGATGACACGTCCCGCAGACTGGCGGCCTATCTCCAGCGCCGGGGCTTTTCCTGGAACGACATCCGCCCCGTCCTCAACGAGCTGGGGCAGGACATAGACGAAGAGTGAGGTATACACCGTGAAAGTATCGTTCATATCCCTTGGCTGTGCCAAGAACCTGGTCAACACCGAGCAGATGATGGCCCTGTGCCGGGACGCCGGACACACCCTGCAAACTGAAAACGCCGGCGCGGACGTGGTGGTCATCAACACCTGCGGCTTCATCGACAGCGCCAAGGAGGAGGCCATCGACACCATCCTCTCCGTGGCGGCGCTGAAGGAGCAGGGGCTGGTGGGCAAGATCCTCGTCACCGGCTGCCTCACCCAACGCTATCAGCAGGAGATCCTGGACGAGCTGCCGGAGGTGGACGGCATCATGGGCACGGGCAGCTACGGCGAGATCGTCCCGGCGCTGGAGGAGGTCGTTTCCGGCGGCACGCCCCGCCGCTTCGGCGACATCCACGGCATGATCGACGAGTTTGACCGGGTGCTGACCACGCCCAAACACTTCGCCTACCTCCGCATCGCCGAGGGCTGCGACAACCGCTGCTCCTTCTGCGTCATCCCCGCCCTGCGGGGCAAGTACAGAAGCCGCCGCATGGAGGACTTGCTGGCCGAGGCGGAGAAGCTGGCCGCCGCCGGTGTGAAGGAGTGCATCGTCATCGCCCAGGACATCACCCGCTACGGCATCGACCTGTACGGCCAGCGTAAGCTGGCGGCCCTGCTGCGGGAGCTGTGTAAGCTGGACTTCCATTGGATACGGCTGCACTACCTCTATCCCGACGAGTTCACCGACGAGCTCATCGACACCATCGCCGGTGAGGAGAAGGTGCTGCCCTATCTGGACATCCCCATCCAGCACTGCAACGACAAGGTGCTCAAGACCATGAACCGCCGGGGCGACAAGGCGGAGCTGCTGGCGCTGTTCCGCAAGCTCCGCGCCCGCATCCCCGGGCTGGTGCTGCGTACCAGCCTTATCACCGGCCTGCCCTACGAGGACGAGGCCGCCTTCGAGGAGCTGTGCGAGTTTTTGCAGGAGGTCCGCATCGAGCGGGCCGGTGTGTTCCCCTACTCCCCGGAGGAGGGCACGCCCGCGGCCAAAATGCTGAACCGGGTGGACACCGCCGAGGCCGAGCGCCGCGCCGAGCTGGTGGTGGACGTGCAGTCCCGCATCATGGACGACTTCAACGACAGCCGCATGGGCACGGTGCTGGAGGTGCTGTGCGACGGCTTCGACGAGCAGGCCATGCAGTTTGTGGGCCGCAGCTACGCCGAGAGCCCCGACATCGACGGGTGCATCTACTTTACCGCCGACCACGAGGTGGAGGCCGGGGCGTTCGTCCCCGTCCGCATCACAGGCACGATGGACGGCGACCTGACCGGCGAGCTGGCGGAGTAAAAAGGACTTTTCATTTCGCGCTCACCGTGCTATACTGTACCGAGACATGAGAGAAAGGCGGATACATATCTATGACGACCGCGAACAAACTGACGATCCTGCGGGTGCTGATGATCCCCGCGTTTTTGGCGGTGCTGTACTGGGGCTTCCCCGGCAGCCGCTACGTGGCGCTGGCCATCTACGTTGTGGCCTGCCTCACCGACCTGCTGGATGGCTACATCGCCCGCCACTATAACCAGATCTCCGACTTCGGCAAGTTCATGGACCCCCTGGCGGACAAGTGCCTGGTTATGGCGGCGCTGTGCTGGTTCGTGGAGGAGGGCACGTTCGCCGCGTGGGTGCTGGCCGTCGTGCTGCTGCGGGAGTTCGCTGTGTCCGGGATGCGTCTTGTGGCCGTGGAGAAGGGCCGGGTCATCGCCGCCGGGTGGTCGGGCAAGGTCAAGACCGCCAGCACCATGGTGTGCATCTGCCTGATCCTGCTGGGTATCCCTCAGGTGCTGAACTATGTGTGCCAGGGCGTGATCCTTGTCACCACCGTTTACTCCGGCATCGAGTATTTTGCCAAGAACGCCGATGTGTTCAAGGAGGTCAAATGACTTGACACGGGGCTGAAATCCTGCTAGTATTAGTGACAATCGAATAGCGCGATGATCGGAAAGAGTACGCATCGGCGCTTTGCCAAGAGAGGGACGGTCAGCGGCTGAAAGCCGTCCTGCCGAGCGGTGCGGAAAGTGCGTCCGGGAGCGCGGGGGATGTGGACGCCCTCCGGCTGGCCGCCGTTACAGGCCGCACCGAGTGATAAACGAGAGTGGAACCGCGAAGTATTTTTTCGCCTCTCATGCCCCAGGGCATGGGAGGCGTTTTTGTTCGGCATAATAATACAATGTAGATAGAAGGAGAACCGTTATGTATCTGTATAATTCCGCCACCCACAAAAAAGAGGAGTTCAAGACCCACACCCCCGGCCATGTGGAGATGTATACCTGCGGCCCGACGGTGTATCACTTTGCCCACATCGGCAACCTGCGTTCCTATATCATGGAGGACGTGCTGGAAAAGT
The DNA here is from genome assembly GCA_945878665.1 of uncultured Clostridia bacterium. GTDB lineage: Bacteria > Bacillota > Clostridia > Oscillospirales > Oscillospiraceae > Vescimonas. The sequence goes on from CAMDUN010000024.1 coordinate 10,275, forward strand.
ACCTGCGCTACGCCGGGTATGACGTGAACCGCGTCATGAACATCACCGACGTGGGCCACCTGACCTCCGACGCCGACGAGGGCGAGGACAAGATGCTCAAGGGCGCGAAGCGAGAGCACAAGACCGTCATGGAGATCGCCAAGTACTACACCGATGCGTTCTTCTCCGACTGCCAGAAGCTGAACATCAAGCGCCCCGACGTGGTGCAGCCCGCCACCGGCCTGATCGACGACTATATCAAGATCATCACCAAGCTGATGGACACCGGCTACGCCTACTTCGCCGGCGGCAACGTGTACTTCGACACCAGCAAGCTCCAGCGCTACTATATCTTCAACGACCACAACGAGGAGGATCTGGCGGTGGGCGTCCGGGAGGGCGTGGAGGAAGACCCCAACAAGCGCAACAAGAACGACTTCGTCCTGTGGTTCACCAAGTCCAAGTTCGAGGATCAGGCCCTGAAGTGGGACTCCCCCTGGGGCGTGGGCTACCCCGGCTGGCACATTGAGTGCTCCGGCATCTCCATGAAGTTCAACGGCGAGTATCTCGACCTGCACTGCGGCGGCGTGGACAACGCCTTCCCCCACCACACCAACGAGATCGCCCAGTCCGAGAGCTACCTGGGCCACCCCTGGTGTCCCCACTGGTGCCATGTGGCGCACCTGAACACCGACCACGGCAAGATGTCCAAGTCCAAGGGCGAGTTCCTCACCGTCTCCCTGCTGGAGGAGAAGGGCTACGACCCGCTGGCCTACCGCTTCTTCTGCCTGCAAAGCCACTACCGCAAGAGTTTGGTGTTCACCTGGGAGAACCTGGACAACGCCACCGTGGCCTACAACAAGCTGCTGGCCCGCATCGCCGCCCTGAAGGACGAGGGCGAGGTGGAGCAGGCCGCCTTTGACGAGTACAAGGCCAAGTTTATGGCCGCCATGGACAACGACCTGAACACCTCCATGGCCGTCACCGTGCTGTACGACGTGCTGAAGGCCAAGACCAACGACAAGACCAAGCTGGCGCTGCTGGACAGCTTCGACACCGTGCTGGGCCTGAAGCTGCTGGAGAAGGCCGCCGCCCTCCGTGCCAAGCAGGCCGCCGCCCCCGCCGCCGGCGAGTTCGCCGTCATCAGTGAGGACGGCGAGGCCAACGCTGACGTGGAAGCCCTGATCCGCGCCCGCGCCGACGCCAAGAAGGCCAAGAACTTCGCCGAGGCCGACCGCATCCGCGACGAGCTGAAGGCCCAGGGCATCGAGGTCACGGACATCCCCAACGGCGCAAAGTGGAAGCGCGTGTGAGTGTAAAATGAGAAAAGGCCGCCATTGGCGGCCTTTTTCATCCCTATGGGAACAAATCCCCTTCCGCCCGCGTCAAACAGGCAGATGACAAAAAGGAGGAATTTCCCATGAAGCGACTGAGAGCGATGCTTTGCGCCCTGCTGGCGGGGGCGCTGCTGGCGGGCTGCGGCGCACAGCCCCGGACGGACGACAAGCAGGGGGGAGGCGCTGCCGTGGATCTGACGAAATACGCCGCCCGAGAGGCGGCCTACCCGGCCTACCCCCAAGAGCCGCGGTACGAGGACTATTTTGACGAGAGCGGTGAGGGCGACTGGGATGCCTACATGGCGGCGGAGGATGAATACATGGCGGCCATGCAGAAGCTGGGCAAGGGGCGGCTGGATCAGGAGTCCGCCGCGCCGGTGCTGGCCTTTGCCGACAGGACGGCAGGGGCGATCTTCGCCGACAGCGAGAACCGGGTGTACTCGCCCATCAGCCTGTACGCCGCGCTGGCCATGCTGACGGAGGTCACTGACGGCGGTACGAAGCAGCAGGTCATGGATCTGCTGGCTGCCGATGACGCGGCGGCCCTGCGCCAGCGGATCAAAGACCTGTGGATCGGGGTCTACACCGATGATGACCAGTCCGTGTGCCGCCTGGCCAACGCCGCGTTCCTGCGGGAGAATGCGGAGGTAAAGCAGGAGACGGTGGACACGCTGGCGGACTGGCACTTTGCGTCCACCTACCGCGTGCCCATGGGCACGGAGGAGGCGGACAAGGCCATCGCCGGCTGGCTGAACCAAAACACCGGCGGATTGCTGTCCGAGGAGACGGGGAACATCCGCACCGATGGGGACGACCTGCTGCGGCTGTATAACACCATCTACTACAAGTCCGGCTGGCAGGACGCCTTTAAGAGCAGTCAGACGAAGCAGGACACGTTCACCGCCGCCGATGGGTCGGCGCAGAGGGTGGACTTCATGCACCGCACGGAGAGCGGCAGCTATCGGAAGGGCGAGGGCTACACCGCCGCGTCCCGGTCGCTGAACTACGGGCGCATGGTGTTCGTGCTGCCGGACGAGAGCGTGACGCCGGAGAGCCTTTTGCAGCGGCAGGGCTTCCTGGCGGAGCTGACGGGGGACTACAACGACGCGGAGCTGGTGTGGTCCGTGCCCAAGTTCGACGTGAAGTCCTCCACCGAGCTGAACGAGGTGCTGCAGGCGCTGGGCGTGACGGACGCATTTGACTGGACAAAGGCGGATTTCGCCCCGCTGACGGACAACGGCGCGTTTCTCAGCAGCGCCATGCAGGCCGCCCGGGTGAAGATCGACGAGGAGGGCGTGGAGGCCGCGGCCTACACGGAGCTGGTCTGCGCGGACTCGGCCATGATGGAAGTGCCGCCCACCGTGGAGATGGACCTGGACCGCCCGTTCCTGTTTGTGATTTTCGACTACAACAATATCCCCCTGTTTGTGGGCACGGTGAACGCCTTGAATTAGTTGGAGAGTTCCACAAAAATTCTTCGAAAATTTTGTAGACAAAATAGAAAAATCCCCTTGACACAAGGGGATTTTTCCTTTATTATATGCAGGTACGCGCACGAAGGGTACTGCACACCCGGAGGCGTTTACAATGCGATGAACCGGGAGATTGCTCCGCAAGGAGGTAACTTCCGGGGAGTATGTCCGATAATCGGGCGGCTGAGAGATCTCTGTACGTCGGCGTAGATCGCCGCGCCAGAAGGACACCGGCCTTATCGCCGGTGTTTCTTATGAGCCGGAATGATACGCACGGAACGGCGTATAAGAAATTTTTCACCGTACGGCATTGGTCAAAGCAAGAAAAAACCGTACAAAACAATGGAGGAACAAACCAAATGGCAAAAGAAATGATCCGCATTCGCCTGAAGGCCTATGACCACCAGGTCATCGACCAGTCCGCAGAGAAGATCGTCGAGACTGCCAAGCGCACCGGCGCTTCCGTCTCCGGCCCGATCCCCCTGCCCACCAAGAAAGAGATCGTCACCATCCTGCGCGCTACCCACAAGTATAAGGACAGCCGTGAGCAGTTCGAGCGCCGCACCCACAAGAGACTCATCGACATCACCAACTCCACCCCCAAGACCGTGGAGGCCCTGATGGCCCTGGATCTGCCCGCCGGTGTGGAGATCGAGATCAAGCTGTAACCCACCTTATATAATATCCCCGCAACATTTGCTTGCTACCCGACTGTCCGCCGACTTGCGTGAGGCGGACAGGGGTTACGTCGGCAGAGCAAGCGTTCCGCTCCCCAATGGGCGGGATCGAATCTATGCCGACCAATAACCTTTAAGGAGGATCATACATGAAGGCAATCATTGGCAAGAAAGTCGGTATGTCTCAGATCTTCGACGAAAACGGCAAGGTCATCCCCGTTACTGTTATCGAGGCCGGCCCCTGCACTGTCGTTCAGAAGAAGACTGCCGAGAAGGAAGGCTACGCTGCCGTGCAGCTGGGCTTCGAGGACGTGGCGGAGCGCAAGCTCACCAAGCCCGAGATGGGCCACCTGAACAAGGCCGGCGTTGCTCCCAAGAAGTATCTCCGCGAGTTCGACCTGGAGAACGCCGCCGAGCTGAACGTGGGCGACATCATCAAGGCCGACACCTTCAAAGAGGGCGACTTCGTTGACGTGACCGGCACCAGCAAGGGCCACGGCTACCAGGGCGTTGTGAAGCGCTGGAACGCGGGCCGTACCCCCATGAGCCACGGCGGCGGCCCTGTCCACCGTCATGCCGGTTCTATGGGCTCTACCACCGACCCCAGCCGCATCTTCAAGGGCAAGATCGGCGCCGGTCAGATGGGCTGTGACCAGGTCACCATCCAGAACCTGGACATCGTCAAGGTCGATCCCGAGCTGAACATGATCGCGGTCCGCGGCGCTATCCCCGGCCCGAAGGGCGGTCTGGTGCTCATCAAGTCCACCGTTAAGACCCACCGCATCAAGCACGCTGATGCCGGCATCAGCAACAACCCGCAGAAGGCTTCCGGTCGTAACCCGCAGAAGGCTTCCGCCCGTACTAAGTAAGGAAAGGAGTGCTTAAGGAAATGTCTGCTATCAAAGTTTTGAACATGGCCGGCGCTGAGGTCGGTACTGTTGAGCTGAACGACAGCATCTTCGGCATCGAGCCGAACACCGCCGTTGTTCACGAAGTGGTGAAGAACCACCTGGCAAACTGCCGGCAGGGCACCCAGAGCGCTCTGACCCGCGCCGAGGTCTCCGGCGGCGGCAAGAAACCCTGGCGTCAGAAGGGAACGGGCCACGCCCGTCAGGGCAGCACCCGCGCTCCCCAGTGGACCCACGGCGGCATCGTGTTCGCCCCCAAGCCCCGCAGCTACTCTTACGTTCTGAACAAGAAGGTCAAGAGACTGGCTATGAAATCCGCTCTGTCCGCCAAGGCCGCTGCCGGCGAGATCATCGTCATCGACAGCATCAAGATGGACAGCATCAAGACCAAGGACTTCCGCGCTTTCCTGACCGCCGTCAAGGCTGACGGCAAGTCTCTGGTGGTCATCCCCGCCAAGGACGACGTCATCGTCAAGAGCGCCCGCAACATCCCCGGCGTCCAGACCTCCATGGCCAACCTGATCAATGTCTACGACATTCTGAAAGCCAAGTACCTGGTCCTGGATAAGGAAGCCCTCACCGTGATCGAGGAGGTGTTCGCGTAATGACTAACGTGTACGACATCATCATTCGTCCCATCATCACCGAGCGTTCCATGGCTGCCACTTCCGACAAGAAGTACGTGTTCGAGGTTGCTCCCACCGCCGGTAAGATCGAGATCAAGAACGCTGTGGAGAAGATCTTCGGCGTGAAGGTCGCCAAGGTCAACACCATCAACTACGATGGCAAGACCAAGCGCATGGGCGCTGGCCGTCCCGGCACGCGCAAGAGCTGGAAGAAGGCCTATGTCCAGCTGACCAAGGATTCCAAGACCATCGAGTTCTTCGAGGGTATGGTGTAAGAGAAGGGAGTGTAGAGAATGTCTATCAAAACTTTTAAGCCGACCACCCCTTCCCGCCGCCACATGACTGTCTCCGGCTTCGACGGCATTGATAAGCACGCCAAGCCCGAGGCCAGCCTGACCGAGGTGCTGAAGAAGAACGCTGGTCGCAACAGCTATGGCCGCATCACCGTCCGTCATCGCGGCGGCGGCGAGAAGCGCAAGTACCGCATCATCGACTTCAAGCGCGACAAGATGGATATGGAAGCCACCGTTCTGCGCCTGGAGTACGATCCCAACCGCAGCGCCAACATCGCCCTGGTTCAGTACGAGGACGGCGAGAAGCGCTACATCGTAGCCCCTGTGGGCCTGGCCGCCGGTGACAAGGTGCTGTCCAGCGCCGCTGCCGACATCAAGCCCGGCAACTGCCTGCCCATCGCCAACATCCCCGTTGGTACGGTCATCCACAACATCGAGATGCACCCCGGCAAGGGCGCGCAGCTCGTCCGCTCCGCCGGTGCGTATGCCCAGCTGATGGCGAAGGAGGGCGACAACGCCCAGATCCGTATGCCCTCCGGCGAGGTTCGCATCATTCGCACCAACTGCAAGGCCTGCATCGGTCAGGTCGGCAACCTGGAGCACGAGAACATCCAGATCGGTAAGGCCGGTCGTAAGCGTCACATGGGTTGGCGTCCCACCGTTCGCGGCAGCGTCATGAACCCCTGCGATCACCCCCACGGCGGCGGTGAGGGCAAGTCCCCCGTCGGTCGTCCCGGCCCTGTCACTCCTTGGGGCAAGCCGGCTCTGGGTTACAAGACCCGCAAGAAGAAGAACCCCACCGACAAGTTCATTGTCAAGCGTCGCAACGTGAAGTAAAGGAGGCAAGAGAATATGAGCAGATCTATCAAAAAAGGCCCGTATGTTGCCCCTGAGCTGCTGAAGCGGGTTGAAGAGATGAACGCCAAGGGCGAGAAGAACGTGCTGAAGACCTGGAGCCGCAGCTCCACCATCTTCCCCGCCTTCGTCGGCCACACCATCGCTGTCCACGACGGTCGCCGCCATGTGCCTGTCTACGTGCAGGAGGATATGGTCGGTCACAAGCTGGGTGAGTTCGCGCCCACCCGCACCTTCCGCGGCCACGCGAAATCTAAGTAAGGAGGTTGCAGAGTATTATGGAAGCTAAGGCTTATCTGAGATACGTCCGTATCTCCCCCCGTAAGGTCCAGATCGTCTGCGACCTGATCCGCGGCAAGGATGCCAAGACCGCTATGGCCATCCTGATGAACACCCCCAAGTCCGCCTCCGAGCCCCTGGTCAAGCTGCTCAAGAGCGCTTGCGCCAACGCGGAGAACAACTTCAGCATGGATCCCGACAAGCTGGTCGTGACCCAGGTGTTCGCCACCCCCGGCCCTATCCTGAAGCGCATGATGCCTCGCGCCCAGGGCCGCGCCTATCGCATCAACAAGAGAACCTCTCACGTGACGCTGGCCGTCGCCGAGAGAGACTAAGAAAGGGAGGAACAGTTAAATGGGTCAGAAAGTCAATCCCCATGGTATGCGCGTGGGCGTCATCAAGGACTGGGATTCCCGCTGGTATGCCAGTAACGAGAAGGTCGGCGACCTGCTGGTCGAGGACCACAAGATCCGCGTCTATCTGAAGAAGCTGCTGTACGCTGCCGGCGTCTCCAAGATCGAGATCGAGCGCAGCAACGAGGTCGTCACCATCTACCTGCACGTGGCCCGTCCCGGCGTGGTCATCGGCAAGGGCGGTGAGCAGATCGAGCAGTACCGCAAGGACGTGGAGAAGCTGATCGGCAAGACCGTCAAGCTGAACATCGTCGAGGTCCGCAACCCCGATATGGACGCGCAGCTGGTGGCCGAGAACATCGCCGCCCAGCTGGAGAAGCGTATCTCCCACCGCCGCGCCATGAAGAACGCCATGGGCCGCGCCATGCGCGCCGGCGCCAAGGGCATCAAGTGCAACTGCGGCGGCCGTCTGGGCGGCCGCGAGATCGCCGGCTCCGAGCATTATCACGAGGGTACCATCCCCCTGCAGACCCTGCGCGCCGACATCGACTACGGCTTCGCTGAGGCTGCCACCACCTTTGGCCGCATCGGCGTGAAGGTGTGGATCTACAAGGGCGAGATCCTGTCCCAGGCGCTGCGCACTACCCCGCGCACCCTGGACACCAGCAAGCCCTATCAGGAGCGTCGTGAGCGTCGCGGCAACCGTCGTGACGGCGACCGCCGCGGTGGCTTCCGCCGCGATGGCCAGAACGGCGGCTTCAATCGCGACCGTCAGAACGGCGGCTTCAACCGCGATCCTCGTCCCGAGGGCGGCTTCCGCAAGCCCGCAGAAAAGAAAGAAGGAGGCGCTCAGTAATGCTTCTGCCTAAGAGAGTTAAGTACCGCAGAGTACACCGTGGCCGCCTCACCGGCAAGGCCATGCGCGGCAACAAGGTCACTTACGGCGAATACGGCCTGGTGGCTCTTGAGCCCAGCTGGATCACCAGCAATCAGATCGAAGCCGCCCGTATCGCCATGACCCGCTATACCAAGCGCGGCGGTCAGGTCTGGATCAAGATCTTCCCCGACAAGCCCATCACCGAGAAGCCCGCTGAGACCCGCATGGGTTCCGGTAAAGGCTCTCCCGAGTATTGGGTCGCAGTAGTCAAGCCCGGCCGTGTCATGTTTGAGATCGCCGGTGTTTCCGAAGAGGTCGCCCGCGAGGCCCTGCGTCTGGCCAGCCACAAGCTGCCCATCAAGACGAAGATCGTCAAGCGCGAGGATCTCGAAGCCCAGGAAGTAGGTGAATGAGATGAAGGCAACTGAAGTACGTGCAATGACCGTGGAGCAGCTCAACGAGAAGCTGGACTCCCTGAAGAAGGATCTGTTCTTCCTGCGTATGCAGCACGCAACCAATCAGCTGGACAATCCTCTCAAGATCGCCGAGACCAAGCGCGACATCGCCCGCGTCAAGACCGTTATCCGTGAAAAGGAGGAGAAGTAAAATGGAAGAGAAGAGAATTTCCTCCCGCAAGACCAGAGTCGGCAAGGTCGTTTCCGATAAGATGGACAAGACCGTGGTCGTCGCCATCGAGGACCGCGTCGCCCATCCTCTGTATAAGAAGATCGTTGGCCGCACCTATAAGCTGAAGGCTCATGACGAGCAGAACACTTGCGGTGTGGGCGACGTCGTCAAGGTGATGGAGACCCGCCCCCTGTCCAAGGACAAGCGTTGGCGCGTGGTCGAGATCGTCGAGAAGGCTAAGTAAGGAGGTGCCGCAAGTATGATTCAGCAAGAGTCCTATCTGAAGGTTGCCGATAATACCGGCGCCAAGGAGATCAAGTGCATCCGCGTTCTGGGCGGCTCCAAGCGCAAGTACGGCAACATCGGTGATGTGATCGTCGCCTCCGTGCGCAAGAGCGCTCCCGGCGGTCAGGTGAAGAAGGGCGAGGTCGTCAAGGCCGTTATCGTCCGCTCCGCCAAGGGCGTTCGCCGCGCCGACGGCACTTACGTCCGTTTCGATGACAACGCCGCCGTCCTCATCAAGGACGACAAGAACCCCAGAGGTACCCGTATCTTTGGGCCGGTCGCTCGTGAGCTGCGCGACAAGGATTACATGAAGATCCTGTCCCTCGCTCCCGAAGTTATTTAAGGAGGCGTGGTCACATGAATAGTCTTAAGATCAAGAAGAACGACAAGGTCGTCGTTCTGTCCGGCAAGGACAAGGGCAAGTCCGGCAAGGTGCTGGGTACTGTCCCCAGCGAGCGCAAGGTCGTGGTAGAGGGCATCAACGTAGTCACCTGCCACATCAAGCCCCGCAAGCAGGGCGAGGAGGGCGGCATCGTCAAGCGCGAGGCGGCTATCTACGCCAGCAAGGTCCAGGTGGTCTGCCCCAAGTGCGACAAGCCCACCCGCGTGGCCTATGAGATCAAGGACGGCAAGAAAGTCCGCGTGTGCAAGCACTGCGGCGCCGCCCTGTGAGAAAGGAGAGAGGTTGTAAATGGCACGTCTGAAAGTTAAGTATACCGAAGAAGTGGCTCCCGCTCTCTTCAAGAAGTTCGGCTACAAGTCCACCATGCAGATCCCCAAGATCGACAAGGTCGTCGTGAACGTGGGCTGCGGTGAGGCTCGTGAGAATGCCAAGGTCCTGGACGCCGTGTGCGGCGATCTGGCCACCATCACCGGCCAGAAGGCCATCATCACCATCGCCAAGAAGTCCGTTGCAAACTTCAAGCTGCGTGAGGGTATGCCCGTGGGCGCCAAGGTCACGCTGCGCGGCGACAAGATGTGGGAGTTCCTGGATCGTCTGTTCAACGTGGCTCTGCCCCGTGTCCGTGACTTCCGCGGCATCAGCGCCAACGCCTTCGATGGCCGCGGCAACTATGCCCTGGGTATCAAGGAGCAGCTGATCTTCCCCGAGATCGAGTACGATAAGATCGACAAGATCCGCGGCATGGACATCGTCATCTGCACCACCGCCCAGACCGATGAAGAAGCACGCGAGCTGCTGACCCTGGTCGGCGCTCCCTTTGAACGCTGATTAGGAGGAGAAGAAAATGGCTAAAAAGTCTATGATCCTGAAGCAGCAGGCGCCTGCGAAATTCTCCACCCGTAAGTACAACCGCTGCAAGCTGTGTGGCCGCCCCCACGCCTATCTGCGTGACTACGGCGTGTGCCGTATCTGCTTCCGCACGCTGGCGTACAAGGGCGAGATCCCCGGCGTCCGCAAGGCTTCTTGGTAATCTTTTGTCCTCATACTTCGTTGGTGCGGCTCGGCGTACACAAAGTACGCCATCGCCTCACCGCCTCGTCTGAGAACAAAATCTCTACCAAGAGAACTTTGGCAGAGGGAACTGCTCCCTGCCGACCCAACGTACCTAAGAGGCGCAAGCCTCTCGGTAATATAGGATGGCGAAAGGTCACTGGTAATTAAACACCGGCAGTGCGCTGCCGACGGACTAAATTATCAGTGATACCTCGCTGCCTCAACAGGCATCCGCCTGTAACTCTAAAATAGGAGGAACTACAAGTATGCACATCACCGATCCTGTTGCCGATATGCTGACCCGTATCCGCAACGCAAACAACGCAAAGCACGAGACCGTTGACGTTCCCGCCTCCAACATGAAGAAGAGCATCGCTCAGATCCTGCTGGACGAGGGCTACATCAAGTCCTTCCAGGTCATCGACGATGGTACGCAGGGCACGATCCGCATCACCCTGAAGTACAACGCCGGTAAGGAGAAGGTCATCTCCGGCCTGCGCCGCGTGTCCAAGCCCGGCCTGCGCGTCTATGTCGGCGCTGACGAGCTGCCCCGCGTGCTCCGTGGTCTCGGTATCGCCATCGTATCCACTTCCAAGGGCGTCATGACTGACAAGGCCGCTCGTGCGGCCCACGTCGGCGGCGAAGTCCTTGCGTTCATTTGGTAAGGAGGTATTTGAACAATGTCGAGAATTGGTAGAATGCCCATTACCGTCCCCGCTGGTGTGGAAGTCACCATCGCGGAGAACAACGTTGTCACCGTCAAGGGCCCCAAGGGCACTCTGGTGCAGGCTCTGCGTCCCGAGATGATCCTGGAGCAGGAAGGCAACGTCATCCACGTCAAGCGCCCCTCCGACGACAAGCTGCACTGCGCTCTGCACGGCATGACCCGCGCTCTGCTGCACAACATGGTCGTTGGCGTCAGCGAAGGTTTCAAGAAGGAGCTGGAGATCAACGGTGTCGGCTATCGTGCCGCCAAAGAGGGTAACGAGCTGGTCATGAACCTGGGTTACTCCCACCCCGTGAAGATGGCGGAGATCGACGGTATCACCATCGACGTCCCCGCTCAGAACAAGGTCGTCATCTCCGGCCCTGACAAGCAGAAGGTCGGCCAGTTCGCCGCCGAGGTCCGCGAGAAGCGTCCTCCCGAGCCTTATAAGGGCAAGGGCATCAAGTATGTTGATGAAACCATCCGCCGCAAGGTCGGTAAGACCGGCGCCAAGAAGTAAGGAGGTGTGCCGAAATGATTAAAAGACCCGATACCAACGCGCAGCGTCTGAAGCGTCATAAGAGAGTCCGCGCCAAGCTGTCCGGCACTCCCGAGCGTCCCCGCCTGAACGTCTTCCGCAGCGAGAAGAACATCTATGCCCAGGTCATCGACGACGTGGCCGGCAACACCCTGGTCTCCGCCTCCTCTCTGGACAAGGAGATCGAGGGCAACGGCGGCAACAAGGCCGCTGCCCGCGCTGTCGGTAAGCTGGTGGCCGAGCGCTGCAAGGCCAAGGGCATCGACACCGTCGTGTTCGACCGCGGCGGCTACCTGTACCATGGCCGTGTGGCCGAGCTGGCCGAAGGCGCCCGCGAGGGCGGCCTGCAGTTCTGAGAAAGGAGGACAACTGACAATGGCAAGATTTGAAAGAGAGCAGAGCGAGTACATTGAAAAAGTAGTCGCTACCAACCGCGTATCCAAGACCGTCAAGGGCGGTCGTGTCATGAAGTTCTCCGCTCTGATGGTCGTCGGCGACGGCAAGGGCAAGGTGGGCTTCGGCCTGGGCAAGGCCGCTGAAGTCCCTGAGGCTATCCGCAAGGGCATCGAGGACGCCAAGAAGAACATGATCACCGTCTCCCTGTCCGGCAGCACCATTCCTCACGAGATCATCGGTGAGGCCGGTGCGGGCCGCGTGCTGATGAAGCCCGCCGCCCCCGGTACTGGCGTTATCGCCGGTGGCCCGGTGCGTATCATCATGGAGGCCGCCGGCATCAAGGACATCCGTACCAAGTGCCTGCGCTCCAACACCGCTGTCAACGTGGTCGCCGCCACCTTTGAGGGCCTGAAGGCCCTGCGTACCCCGGAAGAGGTCGCCCGCACCCGCGGCAAGAGCGTGGACGAGATCGTGGGTTAAGGAGGATCGACACATGGCTAATCTGAAGATCCAGCTCGTAAAGAGCCTCAACGGCAGACTGGAAAAGCACATCGCCACTGCCGCTTCCCTGGGCCTGCGTAAGATCGGTGACACCACCGTTCAGCCCGACAATGCCCAGACCCGCGGCAAGGTCGCCAAGATCGGCTACCTGCTGAAGGTCACTGAAGAGAACTAAGGAGGTGCGAGAGAATGAAACTGAACGAACTGTCTCCCGCAGCCGGCTCCGTTAAGGAGGCCTACCGCAAGGGCCGTGGTCACGGCTCCGGCAACGGCAAGACCGCAGGTCGCGGCCACAAGGGTCAGAAGGCCCGCTCCGGCGGCGGCACCCGTATCGGCTTTGAAGGCGGCCAGATGCCTCTGGCCCGCCGCATCCCCAAGCGCGGTTTCAACAACATTTTTGCCAAGCCCCTGGAGATCATCAACCTGAGCGCCCTCAACAAGTTTGAGGACGGCGAGATCGTCACCGCGGAAGCCCTGCTTGCTAAGGGTATCCTCAGCAAGTGCGAGTACGGCTACAAGGTCCTGGGTAACGGCAAAGTTACCAAGAAGTTGACCGTGCAGGCCGCTGCTTTCTCCCAGGCTGCTAAGGAAGCGATCGAAGCAGCCGGTGGAAAGGCAGAGGTGATCTAACGTGATCCAGACGATCAAAAAAGCGTGGGGCATTCCCGAGCTACGCAAGAAGATCGTGTTCACGGCTTTGATCCTGCTGATCTTCCGCATCGGTAATGCGATCCCTGTACCCTGGGTGGACACCAAGATGCTGTCTGAGTACCTCAGCGCCATGTCCACCACGGTGCTGGGCCTGTATGATGTTATGTCCGGCGGTGCGTTCGCCAGCGCGACCATCTTCGCCCTGGGCGTACAGCCCTACATCAACAGCTCCATCATCATCCAACTGCTCACCATCGCCATTCCTCCCCTGGAGCGTTTGGCCCGTGAGGGCGGCGAGGAGGGCAAGAAGAAGATCCAGTCCATCACCCGCTACGCCACGGTGGCCATCGCCATCCTGCAGGGCTGGGGCTACTACGCCCTGATGAAGAGCGGCAACATCCTGACCAGCACCGGCTTCTGGGCCGCCCTGGTCATCATCGTCTCCTTCATCGCCGGCTCTTCCTTCGTAATGTGGATGGGTGAGCAGATCACCGAGTTCGGTATCGGCAACGGTATCTCCATCATCCTGTTCGCCGGTATCCTCTCCCGCGTTCCCAGCATGGTGTCCTCCATGAGCATCTCCCTGCGCTCCGGCGCGATGCTGTGGTGGCACGCGGTGCTGGTGGTCATCGGCATCCTGGCTTTGATCGTGCTGATCACCTGGGTCAACGGCGCGGAGCGCCGCATCCCCGTCCAGTACGCCAAGCGCCAGGTGGGCCGTAAGATGTACGGCGGCCAGGCTTCCACCCTCCCCATGAAGGTGAATATGTCCGGCGTCCTGCCCATCATCTTTGCCCAGTCCATCGCCATGATCATCCCCACCGTGGCGGCGTTCCTGCCCGCCCCTGAGAAAGGCACCTTCGCTTACTCCCTGGTCAACGCCGTGGATAGCAAGAGTGTGCTGTATATGATCGTCTACTTCCTGATGATCATCGCCTTCAGCTACTTCTATGCCACCATCCAGTTCAACCCCATTGAGATCTCCAACAACCTGAAGAAGAACGGCGGCTTTATACCCGGCTTCCGTCCCGGCAAGCCCACCGCTGACTTCATCAAGAAGGTCCTCAACAAGGTCACGCTGTTCGGCGCTGTCTACCTGGGCGTTGTGGCGATCCTGCCCCTGATCATCGGTAAGATCGTGAACGTGGCGTCTCTGTCCATCGGCGGTACTTCCGTCATCATCGTGGTCGGTGTGGCGCTGGAGACCGTCCAGGCTCTGGAGTCCCAGATGCTGATGCGTCAGTATAAGGGCTTCCTGGAATAATTGAGGTGTTACCATGAAACTGATCCTTTTGGGTGCTCCTGGTGCCGGTAAGGGCACACAGGCAGACATCATCAAGAAGAAGCTGGGTATCCCCACCATTTCCACCGGCAACATCCTGCGCGCCGCCGTCAAGAACGGTACGCCCACCGGCCTCCAGGCCAAGGCGTACATGGACGCCGGCAAGCTCGTCCCCGATGAGGTCATCATCGGCATCATCAACGAGCGTTTGCAGGAGGCCGACTGCGCGAATGGCTACATCCTGGACGGCGTGCCCCGCACCATCGCCCAGGCTGAGGCTTTGGAGGAAGCAGGTATCAGGTTCGACGCCGTCGTCGCCATCGAGATCCCCGACGAGAAGATCGTGGCTCGCATGGGTGGCCGGCGTGTGTGTGAAAGCTGCGGCGCAAGCTACCACATCGTCAACATCCCTCCCAAAAAGGAAGGCGTGTGCGACGTGTGCGGCGGCGCGCTGAAGCAGCGCAAGGATGATGACCCCGCAACGGTCCGCGACCGTTTGGCGGTCTATCATAAGGAGACAGAACCCCTCAAGGGCTTCTACGAGGCCCGGGGCATTCTGAAGACTGTGGACGACCAGCCTACCGTGGACGGTACGACCCAGGCTATTCTCCGGGCGTTGGGAGTGAACGAATGATCACACTCAAGTCAGCCCACGAGATCGAGCTGATGCGCCGGGCGGGCAAAATTACCGCGGCAGCCCGTGCCCTGGCACGGGATATGGTAAAACCCGGCGTCACCACCGCTCAGATCGACAAGGCAGTGTTCCAATTCATCAAGGACCAGGGCGCGACCCCGTCCTTCCTGCACTACAACGGCTACCCCGCCAGCGTGTGCGTCTCCGTCAACGATGAGATCATCCACGGCATCCCCGGCAAACGGGTCTTGCAGGAGGGCGACATCGTCAGCGTGGACGTGGGCGCGTTCATCGGCGGTTTCCACGGCGACTGCGCCGGCACTTACCCCTGCGGTCAGGTGTCCGACGAGGCGCTGCGGCTGATCCGAGTCACCCAGCAGAGCTTCTTCGAGGGCATCAAGTTCGCCCGCGAGGGCTGCCGCCTGTCTGACATCTCCGCCGCCGTGCAGGCGTATGTGGAGGCCAACGGCTTCAGCGTCGTCCGGGAATATGTCGGTCACGGCATAGGCCGGCGGATGCACGAGCCGCCCGAAGTTCCCAACTACGGCAAGCCCGGCCATGGGCCTCGCCTGCTGCGGGGCATGACCATCGCCGTTGAGCCCATGGTCAACGCCGGCAGCGCGGCCATAGCGCAAATGCCGGACGGCTGGACGGTGAAGACCGCCGATGGGAAGAACGCCGCCCATTACGAAAACACTATTCTGATCACCGCCGGTGAGCCGGAGCTTCTGACCGACCCGGAGAAATCGTTGGTGTGATATGGACATTGTCAAAGCAAGCATCGTAACATCCACCGCCGGCAGGGACAAAGGCTCGCCCTTCTACGTCCTTGACTGTCAGGGCGACTTTCTCCTGCTGGCGGATGGGAAGGGGCGTCCCGTGGAGCGGCCCAAGCGCAAGCGGCGCAAGCACGCGGCGCTGCTCCGCTCCGACGGCGGCCCGCTTTCCCAGAAAATCAGAAGCAGCGAACAAATCACAAATAGTGAGCTTCGTAAAGCCATCGCCGCGTTTCGCGGCAGTGATCAAGACCAGGAGGGATAACACTTGGCAAAATCCGACATGATCGAAGTCGAGGGCGTCGTCGTCGAGTCGCTGCCCAACACCACATTCCAAGTCGATATTGGAAATGGACACACGATCTTAGCGCATATTTCCGGAAAGCTCAGAATGAATTTCATCAGGATTCTGCCCGGCGACAAGGTGACAGTTGAAATGTCTCCCTATGATCTGACCCGTGGCCGGATTACCTGGCGCAGTAAGTAGGAGGTTTATCAAAATGAAAGTAAGACCGTCCGTGAAGCCCATGTGCGAGAAGTGCAAAGTGATCCGTCGTAAAGGCCGTGTCATGGTCATTTGCGAGAATCCCAAGCACAAGCAGAGACAGGGCTAAGAAGAAAGTGGAGGTGCACTAATTATGGCACGTATTGCCGGTATTGACCTGCCCAAGGATAAGCGAATCGAAATCGGTTTGACTTATATCTATGGTATTGGAAGAAAAAGTGCCCAGGACATCCTGGCGCAGACAGGCATCAACCCCGACACCCGAGTGAAGGATCTGACCGAGGCCGACGAAGCCAAGCTCCGTGAAGCCATCGACCACTCCTACATCGTCGAGGGTGATCTGCGTCGTCAGGTAGCGCTTGACATCAAGCGCCTGACTGAAATCGGCTGCTATCGCGGAACTCGCCACCGTCGTGGCCTGCCCGTTCGCGGCCAGCGCAGCAAGACCAACGCTCGCACCCGCAAAGGCCCCAAGAAGACCATCGCTAACAAGAAGAAGTAAAGGAGGGAAGAATAGATCATGGCTAACGTAAAAGGCAAGAAAGTCATCCGCCGCCGTCGCGAGAAGAAGAACATCGAGAAGGGTCAGGTCCACATCCGTTCTTCCTTCAACAACACCATGGTGACCGTCACCGATGCACAGGGCAACGCGCTGTCCTGGGCCTCCTCCGGTGGTCTCGGTTTCCGCGGCAGCAAGAAGTCCACTCCCTTCGCCGCCCAGAGCGCCGCTGAGACGGCTGCCAAGGCTGCTATGGAGCATGGCCTGAAGACCGTCGAGGTCTTCGTCAAGGGCCCTGGTCAGGGACGTGAGGCGGCCATCCGCGCTCTGCAGGCCGTGGGCCTGGAAGTGACGATGATCAAGGACGTCACCCCCATTCCCCACAACGGCTGCCGTCCCCCCAAGCGTCGTCGCGTGTAATCGGAAAAAGGAGGATATTAAATCATGGCTAAAAATATGCAGCCTGTCGCCAAGCGTTGCAAGGCGCTGGGTATTTCTCCTACCGTCATGGGTTACTCCAAGAAGGAGACCAAGCGCAACCCCGGCGGCCAGATGAGAAAGAAGAAGAGCGAGTACGCCATCCAGCTCAACGAGAAGCAGAAGGTCAAGTTCGTCTACGGCATCCTGGAAAAGCAGTTCCACGCCTACTACGAGAAGGCTTCCGCCATGCCCGGCAAGACCGGCGAGAACCTGCTGAGCCTGGTGGAGCGCCGCCTGGACAACGTGGTGTACCGTCTGGGCTTCGCCATGACCCGCCGCGAGGCGCGTCAGCTGGTGAACCATGCCCATTTCACCGTCAATGGCCACAAGGTCAACATCCCCTCCTATCTGGTGCGCGTGGGCGATGTGATCGAGGTCAAGGAGAGCAGCCGCTCCTCCGTGGCCTTCAAGCGCCTGACCGCCGAGGATGCCCCCATGGTCACTGTCCCCAAGTGGCTGGAGCGTGACAAGACCGCCCTGAAGGGCACGGTCGTCACCATGCCCGCCCGCGAGGACATCGATATGCCCATCGAGGAGCATCTGATCGTCGAGTTGTACTCCAAGTAATAGGGTTCTGACCCTCACGAAGCACTGGAATGAATCAGGGCGCGGAAGGCACTGCGCCCGCCAATAGAATGAAGGAGGGTACTGCATGATCGAAATTGAGAAGCCCCAGATCGAGTGTATCGAAACACCCGGCGACGCTTCCTATGGAAAATATGTGATCGAACCCCTGGAGCGCGGTTACGGAACGACCCTGGGCAACGCGCTGCGCCGCATCCTGCTGTCCAGCCTGCCCGGCACGGCTGCCACCGGCATCAAGATCGCCGGTGTCCAGCATGAGTTCTCCACCATCCCCGGTGTCAAGGAGGATGTGACGGAGATCGTTCTGAACGTGAAAAATCTGCTGACGAAGCTGCACTGCGAGACTACCAAGACCGTCTTCATCGAAGCCGCCGGCCCGTGTGAAGTCACCGCCGGCGACATCAAGAGCGATGCCGAGGTGGAGGTCCTCAACCCGGAACTGCACATCGCCACGCTGGACGTGGGCGCTACATTGAGCATGGAGATCACCCTGAGCCATGGCCGCGGCTATGTCTCCGCCGACCGGAACAAGGCCCAGCGCCCCGGTGTCATCGGCGTCATCTCCGTGGACTCCATCTACACCCCCGTCTACAAGGTCAACTACACCGTGGAGAGCACCCGCGTGGGTACTTCCAGCGACTACGACAAGCTGACGCTGGAGGTCTGGACGGACACCACCATCACCGCCCGTGACGCGGTGTCCCTGGGTGCTAAGATCCTCTGCGACCACTTTGCCCTGTTCACCGACCTGAGCGACAACCTGGGCGACAAGCCCACCGTGGTCGAAAAGGCCGCTGACGACCGCAACAAAGTGCTGGAGCTGACCATCGAGGAGCTGGATCTCAGCGTCCGCAGCTTCAACTGCCTCAAGCGCGCCAACATCAACACCGTCGAGGACTTGATCTCCAAGACCGAGGACGAGATGATGAAGGTCCGCAACCTGGGTCGCAAGTCCCTTGAGGAAGTCATCAACAAGCTGGCGATGATGGGCCTGTCCCTGGCCAGCGAAGACAACAACTAACAGATCTGCGCGCACCGCGCCGATCCTGACAAGGAGGAAACTGAAATGCCCGGAACTCGTAAGCTCGGTAAGACCACCGACCAGCGCAAGGCGATGCTCCGTCAGCAGGTCACCGATTTCCTGGACAACGGTCGTATGGAGACTACCATCACCCGCGCCAAGGAGATCAAGCCCCTCGCCGAGAAGATGATCACCCTCG